>NZ_AUIZ01000018.1:0-76470 GCF_000423965.1 Butyrivibrio sp. VCB2001
TATCTTTCCTATGGATGTGGTCTGAGGAACGGTATATCCCTTCTTGGGATCATACCTCCGCCCATGCTCGTAGTAAACATACTTTGTTCCCTTTATCGGCTTGTGCGATATGCCGTTTCCAACAGCCGGTGTTTCTACCGTTATATTAAGATACATGGCTCCTCCTGACGAGTGTTAATTAACTCATTATTATGATACCATATATCCAGGTTGCATGCAATAAAAACGCCGATTTTAAGCCTTTTCTTTGATAATTATCTCATCATTGTCCAACGAGTGTTAATTATCGTGGAAGTTCACATTAATTCAGAGTAACTAAAGCATTTAATCAGACTACAAGGTGCCTTATTCTAAAATAGATTTATTTTGAATTTGCAATATTGTAACAATGATTAATCATAAGAACCATCTGGTGTAGACCAGATGGTTCTTTTGAGTTTTACAATATTTTTTATTTACAGGCTTCTATTACTTCTTTTATCTTAAGGTTTCCGCCAAAGATATCCAGCGCACTTCCCACGGTGGCGTCGACCTTTCCGTTTCCAAGCCTTTTCAAAAGCTCTATATCACTGCAGCTCTTTATACCACCCGCGTAGGTCACAGGCTTTTTGGCCCATTGTCCAAGGATTGTGGCTACGTTTTCTTCAATGCCTTCCTGTTTACCTTCCACATCTGCTGCATGAATAAGAAATTCATCGCAGTAGTCCGAAAGATCATCCATAGTGGCGACGTCAAGCTTAACATCAGTAAGTTTCTGCCATCTGTCGGTTACTACAAAGTAATCATCTTCCACTTTCTTACAGGAGAGATCCAAAACCAGTCTCTCTTTTCCCACTGCTTTTACCAGCTTTTTGAGATTGGCCTTATTGATACGGCCATTTTTAAATACAAAAGAAGTGACTATAACATGCGAAGCTCCGGCTTCTATAAACTCTGAGGCGTTTTCATCTGTAATGCCTCCGCCAATCTGCAATAGTCCGGGGGTTGCCATAAGCGCCGATATTCCCTGCTTTTTCGTCATCTCATAGAAAGGGCTTCCCTGAGGATTGAGCAGAATGATATGGCCACCGAACAGTCCCAGCTCCTTGTACATTCTGGCGTAGTAATCAGCGCCTCTTGCAGAAACGAAGTTCTCAGAAGCGCTGTCTCCTGCATCCTTAAGGCTTGATCCGACTATCTGTTTAACTTTGCCGTTGTGAATATCAATACAGGGCCTGAATCTCATGTATCACAAACCTCACTGAAGTACATCGCTCATATCGTACATTCCTGCGCTCTTTCCTGCCAGGAACTTGGCTGCCTGAATGGCACCCTTTCCAAAGATTGCTCTTGAATATGCTCTGTGAGAAAGAGTCACAACCTCGTCGTGACCTGCAAAGATAACATCATGGTCACCAACGATGGTTCCGCCACGGACTGCAGAGATTCCTATCTCTTTTACAGGACGTTTTTCTCTTCTTGTGCTTCTATCATTAACATACTCATACTCATTATTTAAAGACTCATTGATTGAATCAGCCAGAGCAATAGCTGTTCCTGAAGGAGCATCAAGCTTCTGGTTGTGGTGCTTCTCTACGATCTCAATATCAAAGCCAGCTGCTGCAAAGAGAGGTGAAACCTCCTTAAGCACTTTGATAAGTGCATTCACACCTACAGACATGTTGGCTGACTTAAGAACTGCAACCTTGGAAGAAGCCTCTTTTACCTTATCAAGCTGCTCAGCCGAAAGGCCGGTTGAACAGAGAACTACAGGAATTCCCTTTGCTGTGCAGTAGTCAAGAAGTCCGTCCACTGCTGAAGCATTGGAGAAATCAACGATTACATCTGCATCTACATTGCACTCTGAAAGGCTCTTAAATACAGGAAAATCATAAGTATTCTCGCCAAAGGCATCTACACCTGCAACTACCTGAATATCCTGATCTTCCTTGCAGAGATCGACGATCACATGACCCATACGGCCGTTACAGCCGTGCATTATCATTTTTACCATCACTTAACCTCCAGACCGAACTTTATCATCTCTTCCTTAAGCTTTTCCTGATTCTGAGGCTCCATCTCTGTGAGAGGAAGGCGAAGCGGTCCTGCGTTAAATCCGATCATCTTAAGTGCTGACTTAACAGGGATAGGATTAACTTCTGAGAAAAGAGCTTTTACCAGAGGATAAGCCTTGAACTGAAGCTCACGAGCTGTGGCAAAATCGCCGTCCAGGCACTTCTGGCAGATCTCGTGTGTCTGTCTTGGTGCAACATTCGAAAGAACTGAGATTACGCCAAGTCCGCCAACTGACATGATTGGAACAATCTGGTCGTCATCACCTGAATAGAGGTCGATTGCGCCCTCTGCAAGCTGCATCATCTTGATGGTCTGGGAAATATTTCCTGTTGCATCCTTGATGCCGACAATGTTCTTGTGCTCTTTTGCAAGCTTAACAGCTGTCTCAGGAAGGATGTTGCATCCTGTTCTGCTGGGTACGTTGTAAAGAATGATCGGAATGTTTATAGCGTCTGCAATGGCTGAGAAGTGAGCAATAAGTCCGCCCTGAGTAGCCTTGTTGTAATATGGAGTTACCTGAAGAACACCGTCTGCTCCGTATTCCTCGGCAAGCTTTGAAAGCTCGATTGCTGTCTCTGTGCAGTTAGAACCTGTTCCGGCGATGACAGGGATTCTCTTTGCCACCTTGTCGATACAGAACTTAACTACTTCCATGTGCTCTTTTTCTGACATGGTTGCTGCCTCGCCTGTTGTTCCGCAGACGATGATGGCATCTGTTCCGTTTGCGATCTGGAATTCGATCAGTCTCTCAAACTCCTCGTAATTAACCTCTCCATTTTCTTTGAATGGAGTCGCGATGGCAACTCCCGCTCCCTTAAATATAGCCATGTTTTCCTCCTTCTTAGCACTGATTAGATAAAGAAAGGCTCATCAGAGATTCTGATGAGCCGCCAAAAGCCTAACAAAAAATAGCCATAATGATTAAGCTTATTGATAGCGCCCCATCTTGCGATGACAGTCATACAGCTCTTAACTGTATGCCCAAGCATTCAGCTTACAGGTCACTGAACCTTTCGGCATATTTACCTTCCACTTCGTTTCATCTGCTCCTGTCGCATCCGCGAAGTTACTCATTAAATACGCAACCTCTATCTAATGTCTTATGTGTTTTTTAAATAGTACAACGCAGGTCAACAACCTGTCAATACATAGGCACTTTTTGCCATAAAGTCAGCATTAAATGATCGGCCTTAAGCTCCTGTAACAGTGACGTTTTCTATCTTTACGGCACTTGGAATAAGAGTTGTGTCATACTGCTTAAGCTCTTTTGAGAGTCTTACATTCTTAATAAGGTCTGAAAGAGTTCCGGAAACAGAGCCTCCGCTTACAGGTGTTACCTTATCTCCCTCATGCCAGTAAGCAAGTCTTATCTCTCCTGCGATGTCTCCTGTTATCGGGTCGACACTGAAGTCTGAGAACTCGACAGGCTCAAGGTAGTTGCCACACCTAAGCTCGTTCTCGGAAAGCGATCCGCCTTCAGCAGTGAAGTTACTTGCTATAAAGGAATCCGGAACGCCGAGGTAATAGCGGAACTGAGCATCTCCCCAGAAGTTCTCCGAAACGTTTTCCTTTAAGATATACATGTCGCGTATCTCTGCACCCTGAGAATCTACCGGTGCATTATAGGAGGAGTTGGGAAGTTCTTTCACTGCCTTGATGGTAAAAGTATCGCCTTCTACATTTTCGCAGATGGCCTTGCCCTTCTCCCAGTCCGAGTATCCGCGGTACTTAAATGCTGCGTGCATCTTCATTGCAAACCACTTGAAGATCTCTACCGCATCAGCTGTTGTAAAAAGAACTGTCGCTTTATCCAGTGCAGGTGTAGGAACCGTTACAAGCCTGTCCTTACCAAAACTTAAGGTCTTCGAGATCTCTTTTACCAGATTATCCTTGTCGCAGGTTCCTGAAGTATACATGCGATAGAGCTCAATCTCGTGCTCATCGTTTCTTGCGTTTACAACGACTTCTACCGTTGAGCTGGGATAGCTGACTGTAACATCAACGCCCTCTGAGTTTACGTATCTTCTTGTGTTGCTCTCTGCAAAGATCTCGTAGGAGTTGATGTCTTCGCCTGAAGTCTCCGGAATCTGCTGCATAGCTTCGATGAAGTCCCTGGCCATCTGTGCCGGGTCAAACTTCTCTCCGCCGCCTTCTACCTTCTTTTTGTTGAGCTCGTAGTATGGGTTCTTTACATATTGGGCTCTCTCGTAGAGATCAGCAATTATCTTTTTTGCTTCCTCTTCTGATGCTGTGGGTGATATCTCCTGAGTTGCGCTTCCGAGGAATTTCCCATCCTCAAGTTTTCTGTAAACTGTAACATCGATATGCTCGACATCACGGACTCTGTTCTGGTCAAGCTCATGCTTTATAAAGTAAAACTCCCAGGCGCTTGTGCATTTATCTGTAACTTCAAAGGCATCAACACCCTGAGCTTTTAAAAGTTCAATTATTTTATCTGTCATCTTCTGTTTCCCCTTTATCCAAGTTTCGCTACGGCTTTAAGATATGGGCCTCCGTCAACGGTCTTGACCCATTCCTTGTGTCCTTTACCGCAGGCGCCGTTTCCATGGGATTCGTAGTCTGTGCTGGCCATGGAAATTGAGCCCAGAAGATCGGGCACATATCCGGTCATGATAACAGGTGAAACAACCTTGCCTGTGAGCTTACCGTCAATGATCTCATATCCTCTTGCCACGATACACTGAATTCCCCAGTGCTTGGGATCCTCCATGCCCGAATCCATTCCTTCAAGAAGATAGCCCTTCTTAACGCTCTTTATCATCTCTTCCTTGGTGGAGGTTCCGGGATCAAACATAGTGTTGGTCATTCTGGTGTAAACCTTGTGCTCGAAGTTCTCTCTCTTGCCGTTTCCTGTAGGCTTTGTTCCGAGCCTAAGTGCTGCGAGAGCATCGCAAACACCGGTCTTAAGGATTCCCTTGTCGATCTCTACAACGTCGCCAGCAGGAGTTCCCTCATCATCAAAGGCATAGCTGGTAACGTCTCTTACGCACTTTGCTCCTTCATGCATGGTAACAATGTCTGAGCCGACTCTCTTGCCTAAATATTCTGCTCCGAGAGCTCTCTTTTTAACAAACATATCCATCTCAACGCCATGGCCAAAAGCCTCATGGGCAATGAGTCCGGAAATCTCGGGTGTTGTGATGATCTCGTACTCGCCGGGGATCACGTGGTCGGCACCGAGAGTATCGTTAAGTCCTCTGAAGCTCTCTTTTACCACCTCTCCCATTCCGTCAAAGATCTCAGGTCCCAGCCTGTCTGAGATTCCACTGAAGGACTGGTCACTCTTGCCATCCCTTGCGCCGATGATGAATGCAGCGCCTTCTGAATAAACATAGCTCTGACGAAGGTCCTTATTGGCTGTAAGGAACATCTTGCAGATGTGAGTTGACTGAGCCACGCAGTTGCAGTCAATGACTTCATCGGAAAGGGCTACGCCCTCGTCGCTGAATTTCTGGAGCTTTTCAACAAGTGCTGAAAGATCTGTCTCCTCAGGAAGTGAGCCTGTCTCCATCTCCACAAAGAGCTCCTGCTTCTCATCATCGAGCTTGGGAGTGTTGTAGATTTCAGACTTAGTTGCCGCAAGGACGGACATCTGGGCATCAAGAACGCCCCTCACTTCAGCCGCCATGTCTTTTGCCCTCTCAGGATCAAATCTGTTAAAAGAGTATTCGCTGTAAAGGCCGTCCTTGTAGACCCTGATGACGTTTCCTCTCTCAGTGGTAAGTGTCGATCCGCTCACGGACTTAACGCGCTGTGAAACCCTGACATTAAAGCCAACGGAATCCGTTGAAAGAACGCTTACATAGTCATAGCTCTTTGCAAGTTCTGCAATAAGGTCTTTTAAACCAGGCGCGATATCATTTAAATATGTTGAAAATTTCGCCTTCATTTTTTCCCCTTTTCTTTCATAAATTGGTCACTTTTTGCGCAACCATGCTTAATTTTATCATAAAAGGCCCTTGTTTTCTGTGAAATTTTTATGTTGAACATGTAATACTTGCGTGCTATAATTCCTTAGTTTGAAATGGATGTGTTTTTTCTATATTAAGGAGACAAAAGATTTATGAAGCAGACTAGAAATGATGTAAGGAACGTAGCGATCATTGCCCATGTAGACCATGGTAAGACAACTCTTGTAGACGGACTTCTTCGTCAGAGCGGAATCTTCCGTGAAGGCCAGGAGGTTGTTGAGCGTGTTATGGATTCCGGCGATATTGAAAAAGAGCGTGGAATCACCATCATGTCTAAGAATACAGCTATCACATACAAAGATATCAAGATCAACATCATCGACACTCCCGGCCATGCTGATTTCGGCGGAGAGGTTGAGCGTGTACTTAAGATGGTTAACGGCGTTATCCTTGTAGTTGACGCTTTCGAGGGTCCTATGCCACAGACCAAATTCGTTCTTGGAAAGGCAATGGAACTGGGACTTCCCGTTATCGTATGTATCAACAAGATCGACAGACCCGAGGCAAGACCTAACGATGTTATCGATGAGGTTCTTGAGCTTCTTATGGACCTTGGCGCTGATGACAAGCAGCTCGACTGCCCATTCGTATTTGCATCAGCCAAGGCAGGTACATCTTCACTTAGCCTTGATGAGGCAGGCACAGATATGAAGCCTCTTCTCGATACTATCATCAACTACATCCCTGCTCCTGTAGGCGATCCTGAGGCCAGCACACAGGTACTTATCAGCACCATCGACTACAACGAGTACGTTGGACGTATCGGTGTAGGTAAGGTAGATAACGGTGTTGTTAAGGTTAACCAGGAAGTCGTTGTTGTAAACCACCACGACCCTGAGCGCCGCGTTAAGACCAAGATTGGTAAGCTCTATGAGTACGACGGACTTGGAAGAGTTGAGGTTCAGGAAGCCAAGATCGGTTCCATCGTTGCCATCTCAGGTATCGAGGACCTTAAGATCGGTGATACACTCTGCTCAGTTGATAATCAGGTTGCAATTCCTTTCCAGAAGATCTCAGAGCCTACAATCTCAATGAACTTCATTGTTAACGACTCTCCTCTTGCAGGACAGGAAGGTAAGTACGTAACCAGCCGTCACCTTCGTGACAGACTCTACAAGGAACTCAACACAGACGTATCCTTAAGAGTTGAAGATACAGATACAACAGAGACCTTCAAGGTTTCAGGAAGAGGTGAGCTTCACCTTTCAGTTCTTATCGAGACCATGCGTCGTGAAGGCTTTGAGTTTGCAGTAAGTAAGGCCGAGGTTATCTACCACACAGACGAGCAAGGCCACAAGCTTGAGCCTATGGAGAAGTGCTACATCGACGTTCCCGACGAGTTCTCAGGAAGCGTTATCCAGAAGCTCGGCGAGAGAAAGGGTGAGCTTGTAAACATGGGTGCCGGAAACGGTGGCTACACAAGGATCGAGTTCAACATTCCTTCCCGCGGACTTATCGGATATCGTGGTGAGTTCATGACAGATACAAAGGGTAACGGAATCATCAATACAATCTTCGACGGATATGCACCTTATAAGGGAGACATGAACTATCGTAAGACAGGATCCCTTATCGCATTCGAGAACGGTGAAGCAACTGCATACGGTCTTTTCAATGCTCAGGACCGTGGACAGCTCTTTATCAAGACAGGTGACAAGGTATACTCAGGAATGGTCATCGGAACCAGCGGAAAGAGCGAGGATGTTGAGGTTAACGTCTGCAAGACCAAGCACCTCACAAACACAAGAACATCTGCATCCGATGAAGCACTTCGTCTCGTTCCACCTCGTGTAATGAGCCTTGAGCAGTGCATCGAGTTCATCGACAACGACGAACTTTTGGAGGTAACACCCACAAGCCTTAGAATCCGTAAGAGAATTCTTGATCCTACACTTCGTAAGAGAGCAGGCTTTAAGAAGAACAACTGATAATAATAAAAGCAAGGACCGTTCAATTTGGTTCTTGCTTTTTTCTTTTATAATATGTAGTAGCCCTTGTCGCCTTCTGTTATGGTTATCTGGCCTTCGCACTTTTGCGTAAGGCCGTTTTTTATGGTCTCAAGGTCCGACTCTTTTACGCAGATATCAAAGCTTACATCTGCTTCATATCTTGAATCGGCGATAGCTATATTGTTCTGTCCAAGATAATACTGGACATTATTTATCATGTTGTAGCCAACGGTCAGTGTGAGCTTTTGGGAAAAGACCTTTTCCCCCACCTCAGCATCTGCAAGTGCCGCCTGTGCTGCCTGAGTGTAGGCCCTGACAAGGCCTCCCGTTCCAAGTAGTACTCCTCCGAAATATCTTGTAACTATTATCAGGGCATTGGTGATCCCTGCTCCGTTTATGACTTCAAGGATAGGCTTTCCTGCTGTTCCCGAAGGTTCGCCGTTATCACTGCACTTTGAGATCTCGCTGTTTTCTCCTATCACATAGGCGTAGCAATTGTGTCTCGCATCCCAATACTTCTTGGATATTTCCGCGATCTTTGCTTCGGCCTCTTCCGTGCTCTCGACGTTGTAAACAGCGCCGATGAAACGCGACTTTTTCTCGACGATCTCGCCGATTCCATCTTTAGTTATGACTTTGTAAGATTCTCTGCTCATAAAGTGAGTATACCATAAGTGTGTGAGTCAGGGGAGTCAGTGGGGACGGTTCTCTTTGACTCATTTCGCTTTGCAAAACGAGTCAAAGAGAACCGTCCCCACTGACTCCCCAAACCCAAATTTTGCTCAAAACGTGGGATGTGGTATAATAGATTGGTTTAATAGTTTTAAAAATATGCGAGGAAAGTATATGAACTATGGTAAAAGAGGTATCGTTCAGCAGGCAAGAGCGCTGAGTTCCGGTACCGACAAATGGGGAAAGAAATTCAGTCTTTTCGGTTTTTATATTATGCTGGCGCTGATCCTTGGAGTAGTAATTATTGGATCAAGTGCGGGAATCGGTGTTTTCAACGGAATCAGGGACAACGCTCCGGATATTTCAAATATTGATGTTACGCCAAGAGGTTTTTCAACCTTCGTCTATGACACCGACGGCAATCAGATTGCAAAGCTCGTATCCACGGATTCAAACCGTATCCCGGTTACAGGGGACATGATACCTGAGCTGCTTTCAAAGGCCTTCGTTGCTATCGAGGATGAGCGATTCTATGAGCACAACGGTATTGATATCCAGGGTATTATTCGTGCTGCTTACGTAGGAATCACAACTCGTGATTTTTCACAGGGTGCTTCTACTATTACCCAGCAGCTCTTAAAGAACAGCGTATTCTCCGGATGGACAGACGAAACATTTTTGCAAAGTGTAAAACGTAAGATTCAGGAACAGTACCTGGCCGTTCAGCTTGAGAAGAGAATGTCCAAGGAAGATATCCTTCTCAACTACATGAACACCATCAACCTTGGCCAGAATACACTGGGTGTACAGGCTGCATCACTTAGATATTTCAACAAGCCTGTTTCAGACCTTAACCTTTCAGAGTGCGCAGTAATTGCTGCCATTACTCAGAATCCGAGCAGGTTTAACCCCATCACCCATCCCGAAAAGAACGCCGAGCGTCGTACCAAGGTCCTTAACAACATGCTCAAGCACAAGTTCATCACTCAGATTGAGTATGACACAGCTTTGGCAGATGATGTTTATTCAAGGATCCAGAACGTCAACCAGGAGACCGGTGGAGATTCCACCATCAACTCCTACTTTGTAGATGCTCTTACCAACGACGTTATCGATGATCTTATTGCAGCAGGTTACAACGAGACTCAGGCCTACACCCTTCTCTACAGTGGCGGTCTTAAGATTTATTCAACACAGGATCCGGACATCCAGAGAATCTGTGATTCCGTATTCCAGGACGAGAGCAATTACCCTGAAGGCACCAAGTACCTTCTTGCTTACGAGCTTTCAGTACAGGCACCTGACGGAACCGTGACCAATCACAGCAGTGAGATGTTCCAGTCATACTTTAAGCAGCAAAAGAGCTCTTTTAACATGATCTACGACTCCCACGAATCTGCAGAAGCAGCGATCGAGGAGTACAAGTCCGTAGTCATGAACGAAGGCGACGAGGTTCTGGGCGAGAAGATCACCCTGACTCCTCAGCCACAGGTTTCAATCACTGTTGAGGAACAGTCCACAGGTTATATCGTAGCCATGGTGGGCGGACGTGGTCAAAAGACTGCCAGCCGTACCCTCAATCGTGCTACCGACTCCTACCGTCAGCCGGGTTCAACCTACAAGGTTCTTTCAACCTATGCTCCCGGTATCGACAGCGCAGGACTTACTCTTGCTACAGTATTTAATGATGCTCCGTTTGCCTACGCCAACGGAACACTTGTAAGAAACTGGTGGGGTTCATCCTACAGAGGTCTTAACACAGTAAGATCAGCCATCAGGGATTCCATGAACGTAATCGCAGTTGAGGCCCTTACGCTCATCACACCTCAGCTCGGTTTTGATTACCTTAAGAACTTCGGATTCACAACCCTTGTAGAAAAAGAAGAGATCAACGGACAGATCTTCTCCGATATCCAGCAGTCAACGGCTCTGGGCGGACTTACCAAGGGCGTTAAGAACTTCGAGCTTAATGCCGCTTATGCATCAATCGCCAACGGCGGAGTATACATTAAGCCCAAGCTCTACACCAAAATTGTTGATCACGACGGAAATGTTATCTTAGATAATACCCTGCCGGAATCAAAGCGTGTTTTAAAAGAGACAACCGCTTTCCTTCTGACAAGTGCAATGCAGGACGTTGTTACCAGTGGTACCGGTGGTTCTGTAAACTTCGGAACCACAGCCATTGCAGGTAAGACAGGTACAACCTCAGATTACAACGACGTTTGGTTTGCAGGTTACACCAACTACTACACAGCAACAACCTGGGCAGGTTATGACAACAACGCCAAGATGACTGTTTCAGCAGAGAAGAACCTTGCAAAGACCATGTGGAGAAAGGTTATGGAACAGGTTCACAAGGACCTTCCTTACTCCTCCTTCTCTACCCCAAGCGGAATCGTATCTGCAACAGTCTGTGCAAGATCAGGAAAACAGCCTATTGCAGGCCTTTGCGACGGAACTCTCATCTCAGAGTATTTTGAGGAAGGCACTGTTCCCACAGAGAGCTGCGATGTACATTACGGCGGAACAATATGTGCTCTCGACGGACTTCCTGCTACCGAGCAGTGTCCATTCAAGGCACAGGGCGTATTCGAACTGACACCTGAAGTTCCACCGGCACTCCAGTCAGGCTTTGTAAACTACACGCCGGGCAATTCGGCATATACAACTACTACCAATGAAAACGGCGAGACCGTCATGGTGCTGAACCAGTGCCGTCACACTCCTGAATACATGCAACAGGAGGGCATCGAAGGTATCATCCAGGGTGAGTGGCAACTTCTCCAGGACGCAGCTGCCGCAGCAGCTGCTGCAGCAGGCGAAGGTGCTCCGCCGGAGCAGCAGGCTCAGGAGACCGTGGTTGACCAGGTTCCTGAGAACGTAGCAGCAGGCAATTAAAATAAAGACCAAGGGAAGCAATTCCCTTGGTCTTTTTGAGTCAGTTGGGAGTCAGTGGGGACGGTTCTCTTGGGGAGTCAGTGGGGACGGTTCTCTTTGACTCATTTTGCATAGCAAAACGAGTCAAAGAGAACCGTCCCCACTGACTCCCCAAGAGAACCGTCCCCACTGACTCCCAACTGACTTTTATATAATCTTATGTTTCCGAATAAAAATATTGTAATACACCAGATACAGCATCGATGTCACAGCCCACGTAATGGGGTAGCTCATCTCCACCATCTCCAGTGTCCTGTTCATCGGGAACGCAAACAGTATCCACAAAACCCTGAGGACACATACACCACTCATGGTAATGATCATCGGGAAAAGAGCATCTCCCATCCCTCTTAGAACTCCCGAGAAAATCTCAACACCGATATATATCACGTAAAACGGAGCCAGGAATTTTATCATCTGGAAGCCGATCCTTACAACCTCTTCATTCTTAACAAATATCCTTAATATAAACTCCCCGAACACACACAGAAAAGTGCTCAGCGGAATCGTCAATATCAGTGCTATAAGAGCGCCTTCTCTTGCAGATCTTCTGACTCTGTCATACCTTCCCACACCGTAGTTTTGTCCGGCAAATGTTGTCACGGCAGTTCCCAGAGAATTCATGGTCATCCAGAAGAGCACGTCGATCTTGCCATACGCTGCCCAGGCGCTGGTTGCGTCTTTTCCGAAGCCGTTTATGGCAGCCTGGATAAGGATGTTTGAAAGGGTGTACATGGTTGACTGAAGTCCCGCAGGAATTCCGATACGCACTATCTTTCCAAGGAGCTGACCGTCAAACCTGATCTTTGTAAGGGTAAGTCTGTAGGAATCCTCGCTCCTTGCAAGCATTGCCATGACCAGAACAGCACTTATGAGCTGACTCAAGATCGTAGCAACAGCCACACCCGTAACGCCGTATACGTCGCCTCTTTTACCAAATCCAAGTCCTATTACAAACAAAAGGTCCAAAATGATATTAAAGAAACTACTGATAACCAGGATAATAAGAGGCCTTTTGGAATCTCCCACCGCCCTCAATATTCCGGCGCCCATGTTGTAAACAAGGTTTGGTATCATTCCAAGGAAATATATCCGCAGATAGATGATAGAAGCCGCTTCCTGCTCGATTGGCGTGTTCATGGTCCTGATTATCCAGGGCGATGCCAAAACGCCGATCAGGGTGATCACAAGCCCTCCTGCCATAGCCAACGCGATGGAAGTATGAACTGCCCTTTCGACCTCTTCTTTTCTGGCAGCGCCGTAGTACTGGGAAATAACTACCGCCGCTCCGGAGGACAGTCCCATAAAAAAGCCGACGAACAGATTGACTATCATGGCTGCCGATCCGCCTACAGCTCCCAGAGCGTCGCTGCTTACTGCCCTTGAGACAATGACCGCATCTATTGTATTGTAAAACTGTTGAAAAAAGGCCCCCAGAAGAAGTGCAAAGAAATACGAGAGCATGTTCTTCCAAATGGGTCCTTCGATAATATTGTTATTCTTCATGATTTTTTCTATTTCTAACTCCTCGCTAACCTATTATACGAAAATACCTATAAAAGTAAATAACATTTTGTTGTATAATAATTTTATATTGTGATACCAAGGAGGAAATTGTATGAGGAAATTTACTGTTAAAACAATTGTCGCAATCGCCATCGGCGCAGCACTCTTCTTTGTTCTCGGAAGATTTGTTGCAATCCCAAGCCCGGTGCCGAACACTAACGTTTCAATCCAATACGGACTTCTGGCATTCATCGCCGCTGTATTCGGACCTCTTGCAGGTGCTCTTGCAGGACTTATCGGCCACTTCTTTATCGACTTCAGCTTTGGCTGGGGCGTATGGTGGAGCTGGGTTATCGCTTCCGCAGTATTTGGCTGCCTCATGGGAATCTTCAGCAGCAAGCTCAAAGTTGACGAAGGCGAGTTCGGTGTAAAGGGAATCATCACCTTCAACATAGCGCAGGCTATTTCTCATGCGCTTGCATGGATCGGCGTTGCTCCATGTCTTGATATTCTCATGTTCCAGGAGCCTGTAAACAAGGTATTCCTTCAGGGTGTTACAGGTGCTATCATCAACATCATCACAACAGCTATCGTAGGCACACTTCTTTGCATCGCTTATTCCAAGACCATTCCGAAGAAGGGTAGCTTAAAGGAAGAAAATTGAGTAAGACTATCATTGAATTTAAAGAACTGGGATTTCAGTATAGAGCGCAGGCAAACCCTACGCTCTATAATATTAATCTGAAGATTGAAAAAGGCGAAAAGGTTCTAATCGCAGGTCCTTCCGGTTGCGGAAAGTCCACCATGGCAAACCTGATAAACGGCCTTATTCCCTTCTCCTACAAAGGCGAGATCACAGGATCTCTTCTTATTGACGGTAAAGAGTCACGGGATATGTCTCTGTTTGATATCTCCCACATCGTGGGCACTGTACTACAGGACAGCGATGCACAATTCGTAGGTATGACCGTTGCCGAGGATCTGGCTTTTGCCCTTGAGAATGACTGTATCGAACAGGGTGCCATGAAGGACAGAGTAAAAGAGATTGCGGATATCCTAAACCTTAAGGCAGTCCTAAGACATGCTCCCTTTGAGCTCTCCGGCGGGCAAAAACAGCGCGTATCCGTGGGCGGTGTAATGGTCAGTGACGTGGATCTGTTTCTCTTTGATGAGCCACTTGCAAACCTTGACCCCAAGACCGGCAAGCAGGCCATTGAGCTTATTGACAATCTGCAAAAGAGAACCGGAGCAGCCGTCATCATCATCGAACACCGTATAGAAGATGTCCTCCACAGGCCCATCGACAGAGTCGTTCTGATGAATGAGGGACGCATCGTCTCCGACACTTCTCCGGATGAACTTCTGTCTTCTAAACGCCTTGCAGACTGTGGAGTCAGGGAGCCTCTGTATCTTACCGCGCTTAAATACGCAGGAATAGAGATATCCCCTGATATTCACCCTTCATCTCTGACAGGACTCACTCTGTCAGACCATCACAAGGAAAAGGTAAGAGATTTCTTCAATCAGAATCAGGCAAAAAGTAAGTCTTCCGCCTCTGACAAACTGCTGGAGGTAGCCGACTTGTCTTTTACCTATGAAAAGACAAATAAGCGGACCCTGAATGATATATCCGTCAGCATAAATAAAGGAGAAATGGTAGCCATCGTAGGCACCAACGGCGCCGGAAAATCCACCTTCTCCAAGGTCATCTGCGGTATGGAAACCCAGGACTGCGGAACCATAATGTTCGACGGTCTGGATTTTGCCACTCTTTCCATAAAAGAGCGCGCCGAGCATGTGGGCTACGTAATGCAAAATCCCAACCAGATGATCTCCAACGTCATGATCTTCGACGAAGTCGCCATGGGCCTTAGGCTCAGAGGCGTTCCTGAGGATGAGGTAAAGACAAGAGTTGAAAAAGCTCTCGACATCTGCGGACTTTATAAGATGCGCAACTGGCCGATTTCAGCCCTTAGCTATGGTCAGAAAAAGAGAGTTACCATATGCTCCATTCTTGTCCTTGAGCCTGACATGATGATCCTGGACGAGCCCACAGCCGGTCAGGATTACAGAAATTACACCAAGATCATGGAATTCTTAAAGGGACTCAACGACAGGGGCATCACCATCGTCATGATCACTCACGACATGCACCTCATGCTGGAATATGCGGACAGGAGTATTGTCTTTTCAGATGGACGTATAATTGCCGATATGAGCTGCGCTGAAGTTCTGACAAACAAGGATATCGTAGACAGGGCAAGTCTTAAAGAGACAAGCCTTTATCACCTTGCAGGAATCTGTGATATCAATGACGGAACCGGCTTTGTCCAGAGTTTTATTCGAGCAGAGCGCTTGATGAGGTAGTCTCGAATCTAGCGCGAGCCGTGGGTGGACACTTGGCGAGGTCTTTTCGAGCCTAGTGTAGCATCCCAGATTATGAGAGGAAGAAAGCATGAATAATCTCTTTAACTATATTGAGAAAGAATCTCCAATACATAGCCTAACAGGCGCAACGAAGCTTGTGTGTCTTCTGCTCTGGAGCCTTGCTGCCATGACAACTTATGACACCAGGCTGCTTTTAGGGCTTGCAGTTATGGGAATAGCTCTTTTCCCCGTGGGTAAGATAGGGATAAAAGACGTATCCTTCATGCTGTGGTTTACTCTTGTATTTCTGGTTCTGAACACTGTTTTGGTATATGTGTTCTCACCTC
Organism: Butyrivibrio sp. VCB2001; assembly: GCF_000423965.1. Classification (NCBI taxonomy): domain Bacteria; kingdom Bacillati; phylum Bacillota; class Clostridia; order Lachnospirales; family Lachnospiraceae; genus Butyrivibrio; species Butyrivibrio sp. VCB2001. The sequence continues at coordinate 15,829 of NZ_AUIZ01000018.1, forward strand.
AGCATGGCACAACTGTTTACGGCACCTGTACTTATTTATTCGGGCTCACCGGACACTTTGCACCGACAGCCGAGCAGCTCTTTTTCCAGTTCAACTATATACTTAAATACTTCGCGACGATTCCCTTTGTGCTTCTATTCGTCTGCACAACAAACCCAAGCGAATTCGCTGCTTCACTGAATAAGATCGGAGTCAGCTACTCCGTCTCCTACTCAGTAGCACTGGCCCTTCGCTACATACCGGACATTCAGAAACAGTATCACGAGATCAGTCAGGCTTCACAGGCAAGGGGCGTTGAACTCAGTAAAAAGGCATCTCTGGTAAAGCGCCTTAAATCAGCTTCCGCCATCCTTATTCCTCTTATTCTGAGCAGCATGGACAGGATCGAGATTATATCGAACGCCATGGAGCTGAGGTGCTTTGGCAAAAATAAGAAAAGAACCTGGTATATGGCCCAGAAATTTAAGCCGCTGGATTATTTCTGCATCATCGTGTGTGCGCTCCTATTTGCGGCTTCTATCGCTCTTACGACCATAAACGGAAGCAGGTTCTATAATCCCTTTATTTGAATCTGAATATGAATATAAAAAAGGCGCTTCATGATAATTCATGAAACGCCTTTTTCGTGCGGATAACAGGACTTGAACCTGCACGGTCGCCCACTGGAACCTAAATCCAGCGCGTCTGCCAATTCCGCCATATCCGCCCATGGCAGTGCCATAAAAAAACAAAATCCCCATTCTGCAAAGAATAGGGATCAAATGAGACACGGGGGATTCGAACCCCCGACAACTTGATTAAAAGTCAAGTGCTCTACCACCTGAGCTAGTATCCCATATAAACAAAAATGCGGCTCAAAAAAGCTAGGAAACTGGGCCAGCCGGATTCGAACCGTCGTATGCAGCAGTCAAAGTGCTGTGCCTTACCGCTTGGCGATGGCCCATTATCAGCAGTAACTACTGTGAACTGAGGGTGGCTAGAGGGACTCGAACCCTCGGTCTCCAGAACCACAATCTGGCGCGTTAACCAACTACGCTATAGCCACCATATAAAAATGTGCCCGAAGGGATTCGAACCCCCGACCCACGGCTTAGAAGGCCGTTGCTCTATCCAGCTGAGCTACGGACACATATGCTGTCACCTTTCGGTGAGAGCGGGTGATGGGAATCGAACCCACGTATCCAGCTTGGAAGGCTGGTGTTCTACCATTGAACTACACCCGCGTGTGTATTCAGTTGACGGCTTGATGACTTAAATCGGGGTGACAGGATTCGAACCTGCGACCCCCTGCTCCCAAAGCAGGTGCTCTAGCCAAGCTGAGCCACACCCCGTTCTGCAAGCTTAACATCTTAAGCCGTAACGCAATAGCTATTATATAACGGTACGGAATTAGTTGTCAACACAATTTTTTAATTAAAGATATTTTATTTCGAAAGCCACGTCCCCACTGTCTTTCAGCGTGATAACAAGGTAGCTTGGACGCCTTCCTTCCTGTCTTGGATAGGATAAACTTCCGGGATTAAAAAGATAAACACCGTCCACATATTTTGCAACGGGTTTATGTGTGTGGCCAAAAAATATCATGTCAGCCCCTCTGGAAATCCCTTCGGATTTAATATTCTCCAGATCCATGGAAACCAGATAGTGATGACCGTGAGTAGCAAAGCAGTGATGCCCGCCAAGGTCGAATTCAATCTCCCTGTTGAGACTGGCAAAAAAGTCATTGTTCCCGGCAACGAAGTATACAGGGCAGTTTGCTGCAAGAGCAAATTTCCCCTCCGAGCCTTCAAAATCACCGCAATGAATAATGCCATCCACCGGTTCTTCTATATCCAGCACATCATAAAAATTGTTGTCATGTCCGTGAGTATCACTCACCACCAAAATTTTCTGCATTAATTACCACCGCAACTTATTTCTCAAGTTCTTTTCTAAGAAGAGCCTCTATCTCCCTGAGCGCCTTGCCCCTGTGGCTTATGGCGTTCTTTTCCTCACCTGATATCTCTGCGCTTGTCTTGCCATATTCCGGCAAAAAGAAAATAGGATCATAGCCAAAGCCGTTCTCTCCGGCGATGCTGTAAGCAATTCTTCCTTCCATCTTGCCAAGGGCGTCGAGTTTTTTGCCCTCGGGAAGCGTTGCTGCTATGGCGCACACGAATCTTGCGCTCCTGTCCTCATCCTTTACTCCTTCGAGCCTTTCAAGGATTATCCTGTTCTTCTCGCTGTACGGAGTATCTTTTCCCAGATATCTTGCAGAGTATATTCCGGGTTCACCGTTTAAATAGTCTATCTCAAGTCCCGAATCATCAGCGAGGACCACAGTCTGCGCTGCCTGCTCAGGCTCTTTTTCCTGAAGGAGCTTATAAATGGCATCTGCCTTGATCCTGGCGTTTTCGGAAAAGGTCTTGCCATCTTCCACAACATCCTCGAAAACTCCCGCCTCCTTCATGGAGAGTACCTCTGCATCTATACCCCCCAAAATTTGACGAATCTCCCTCATTTTGTCCTTATTTCCTGTTGCAAATATAATTCTCATTCCATCACCTCAAAAGCTTCTAAAACGGCGTTATAAACGCCTTCAGCCACCTTATTCATATCAGTCTTGCCGGCAGGATCTTGCGCCTCATCACCAGCGTCACCAATGCTGATCTTAAGCCTTGCCGACGGGATACTTGACGTAGAAAGCAGTTCATCTTCTCCGGCCGGTACAACTCCAAGCGCCGAAACGCCGCTTGCCACTGCGCAGTTTCTCTCTACCATATCCGCAAACTGTGCATTGTTTAATCTTCTTAAGAAAAACCTGTCGTTATAATAACAGGTAAGTCCCACATCATTTCCCGAATCATCAGCAGAAAGTGCAATAAGAAGGTCCGCCTGGCAGTCCTTGACCAGCGCCTTCCTCTGCTCCATACTTACATCCTCATCAGCCTGACTGGTGAAGTAGAACTTTATATCATTATTCTGATCCCGGGACGCAATGTTCTTCAGTAAAAGAGCTGTCTCTAAGAAAACTGCATCCGTATCCACCGCAACTATCCTGTCATACTTCTCGGAAGGCCTATAAAACCTGACCTCAATGGTGCTTGATTCTGTCAAAGTACTCTCATTGGCATACAGATTATCAAGATCAAAATCCAGACACACTCTGCCGGTGTCATTCTGTGCAACGCACACAGCATCCTCAATGATATCAAGGTCTGTCACTATGGCATTGTCCTTATAAAAGCCCTCTTCTCTGCTGTCAATATAGATCCTCAGCTGATGGTCCATATATCTGTCTTCCAGCACGATGTTATCGGAGCTGACGCTCTTTGGAAGCGGAATTATAAGCACATCTCTTTTGTCCTGCGGGACATTTTTATCAACCAAAAGTGTATATGCATTTTCGGAACTGCCCCTCTCAAGCTGTACTCCCGCAGCATCTGTGATCATGATATGCTTGGTCGCCGATCTGTAGAGCATCAGAGAAATGGAGACAATTGCGAAAACAGAAGCCTTGATGGCAACTTTTTTCATTTCCTTGTTAGTCATGTCTATGCATTTCTCCTGGGAGGCTTGGGACCCATATACTGATAAAAGTAGGTCTTTAGCATTCCGTTGTATATCTTTCTGTTCTTATCCGCTTTTCTGCCGATGTACTTCTCAGCAGTTTCAAAACCTGTGATCAGGTACATTGACCAGGAATCAAGAGCTCTGTATCTCTCTCCAATGGTCTTGTACAGCTCGGGAAGAAGCTTGTTGTCACCGATTCTCTCGCCGTAAGGCGGATTGGTGATGATAAAGCCGTATTTCTTCCTGTGGCTAAGATCTGCTATGTCCCTGGCCTGGAAGTGGATCATGTTCTCCACGCCGGCCTTTTTGGCATTTATTCTGGCAATCTCGATCATCTCAGGATCGATATCGTAGCCCTGAATGTCCGTCTCAACATCCGTCAGGATTTCATCCCTGGCTTCGTCTCTTACGTCTATCCAGTTCTGCTTGTCTATAATGTGAGTCCAGCTCTCGGCCGTAAAATTCCTGTTCATGCCCGGGGCGATATTGGCAGCCATCATGGCAGCCTCGATCGGAATGGTTCCGCTTCCGCAGAAAGGATCCACCAGTATCCTGTCTCCCCTCCAGGGCGTTAGCATGATAAGCGCAGCAGCCAGATTCTCAGCGATAGGCGCTTTGGATTCAAGCTTTCTGTAGCCTCGCTTATGAAGGGAATCTCCGGTGGTATCAAGCGCCACGGTAACCTCATCCTTCATAAGGAATACCCTAACCGGGAAATCATCTCCGTTTTCATCAAACCAGTCTGTGTGATAGCTCCCCTTCATCCTCTCCACCATGGCTTTCTTCATGATGGACTGTATATCTGATGGGGAAAAGAGCTTGCTCTTCACACTACTTGCCTTCTTGACCCAGAATCTTCCGTTCTTTGGAATAAACTCTTCCCAGGGAAGTGCCTTGGTGCCCTGGAACAGCTCCTCAAAGCTCTCAGCGTGAAAGCTTCCAACCTTGATAAGTATCCTCTCTGCTGTCCTGAGACCGATGTTGGCACGACAAACAGCGTCCGGATCCCCTGCAAAGGTAACTCGGCCGTCTGCAACCTCTGTGATATCGTATCCCAGATCAATTATTTCTTTTTTTAGTACTGCCTCCAGGCCAAAATGGCATGGGGCTATCAGTTCAAATTTCATCATAATAACTGATTATAGCATACCTTTTGTGTATAGCGAAACAGCCCCGGAGAGGTTATTCCGAGGCTGTTTCTGAAAGTATTATGAAAGGTGTGCAGTAAATGCAAAACCGCATTACTTAATGATATGAAGTATTGCAAGAAGCCTTGCTAAAAATCCTGTCTTAATAGCGATAGCAACTGCTGCAATTACAAGAACTGCTGCTCCTGCGATAGGAAGTACAGGTGATACAGGTTTACCCTGTGAATCAGGTGTATCTGTTGTAGGAGTCTGATCGTCAGTAATTGTCTGCTGATTGTCAGTACCGCCTGTGGTGTTATCTACAGTCTGGTTATCTCCGCTGCCTGTATTTCCGGCATTTCCGGTGTTGTCGCCGGTTGTTGTCTCTGTAGATGTTCCTGTTCCAGTTCCGGTTTCTGTTGAATCGCCGGTTGTTGTTCCTGTACCTGTTCCTGTTGAACCACCGGTTGTTGTTCCTGCGCCTGTTCCTGTTGATCCACCGGTTGTTGTTCCTGTGCCGGTTCCTGTTGATCCACCGGTTGTGGAACCTGTTGTTGATCCGGATGTTGAGCCACTTCCTGTAGTGCTGCCTGATCCGCTTGTGCTGCTTGAGCTTCCTGTGCTACTTGAATCACTGCTGCCGGACTCACTTGAAGAGCTTCCTGAACTACTTGAAGATCCGCTTCCTGAGCTTGATCCGCTGCCTGAACCAGAAGAGCTTCCTGAACCTGAGCTTGAGCTTCCCGGCTCTTCGTCTTCCTGATTCTCTTTATCCTTCTCAGCAGCCTCAGATGAGCCGTTGATATCTCTCTCATACTGAATTGCTTCGTAGTCACCGCCGAGGTCAGCCACAATGTCTTTTGCATCAAGGCCTGCACTTGCAAGGGCTGCAATACCTGTCTCGGAGAGCTTCATGAAGTCACCAAGATCAATTGAACCGTCTGCATTTCTAAGTCTCTCAGCTACTGCGATAGGATTCTGTGCATCAGCCTTAGGTGCTGAAAGTGATACGAACCAGTCATCTGTTACAGTAAGGCCGTCCTTATTTGAGGACTTTCCGTCCTGCCAGAAGAAGTTCAGTGTTCCATAGATGTTGTTTGTATCCTGTGTTCCCTTAGGCTTGATGTTCTCGCTTGTTCCGGTGTTCTCTGTCCTGTAAGACATTACTCCGTCTACATAGTAGTTGGTATTAGCTGTGTCGTTTGTATAAAGAGCTACGTTGTTTGATCCGTTGTTGAAGGATGTTGAGTTGTAAACCTGAATATCAGGACCTGAGTTGGAATCAATACCCTTGGCCTTGTTGCACCATGCAACAGAGTTAATGAGCTTGTGGTTGCCGGCCATGCTTGAACCACCCATCTTGAATCCGTTACCGTTTCCTTCGTTTGTTCCGTCAACGCCATAGCCGTTATCAAATGCTACGCAGTTCTGGATAGTAACCTGACCGATTGAGCCTGTCTCTACCTTGGCAAAGAGATCCCAACCGTCATCAGCGTTGTTGTAAGCAATACATCCGTCAAATACAATACCCTCGCCACATGTAAGCTTGGCAGCAAATCCGTCCGCATCCTCGTAGCCTGCATCTGCATTGCTGTATGATGTGCAGTTGAGGATCAGGTCGTATGAAGGCCAGAGGTCCCTGCTGTCTGATGAGAGATATCTGCTTACCTGAATACCTGTGTTTCCGTTCTCGTATGTACGGATATTGTTAAGAGTAATATGACTTCCGGATACCTGAATACCCTTTTGTCCATTGGCTGACTTGGTGCAATCAATTCCACTTATGTACCAGTAATTACCTGCAAGAATGAATCCCGCACATTTTGTTCCAAAGTCGAAGATTGCTCTTCCGCCATCAGTAACCATATTGATTGGCTTATCAGGTGTTCCGTCAATTCCTCTGTCAATTGTAACTGTCTTTGTCAGATTATAAGTTCCGCTTGCAAGGACAATTGTCTGACCGGGCTGTACATACTTAACAGCTGTATAGATATCTACAGGGTCAGCCTGTGTTCCTCTTGCATCTGACTTACCGTTTTGTGATACATAAACCTTTTCATCGCTATTGATGGTTGCATATCTTACAGTGTGTGTGAACTCAGCCATCTCGTAAGATGAAAGCTTCTTGTACTCATCATTTTCAGGGTTAAAGAACTCGTCAGGAATGAACTTTATTGTAAATTTGTTATCGCCTTTAACAAGCTTTGTTGTAACACTTACAACTTCGCTCTCCTTAACTTCCTTAGCACTTACAAGCTCTTTTCCCGAAGCATCGGTAATTGTAAGTACGCCGTCAGCATTTCCTGTGTACTGGAGCTCATATTTAGCTGTGTTGGAATATGTAGCTGAGATTATCTTGTAGCTCGGTACTACATATTCAATTTCTCTCTCCTCTGCAGGAGCATCGTCTGCAGGATCTGTAAGCACAAGTTCAATATCACTGAAGGTTGCCTTCGCTGCTCTTGATGCGAACACACCAATATATACATTGTTTTCATCAAGATTTGAAAGAGCTTCTGTATCGTAGAACTTCTTTGTAGAAATAACATTGTCATTGCCATCAAGGTAGCTTACAAAGTATCCAGTATTGTTCTTCTGAATACGAAGTCTTACTGTTGTAAGAGGATTCTCAACTGTTCCGGGAACTGCTGCAGTAGCATTTCCAAATAGGTTATATGTTCCTGCTCCGTTTGCTCCGCAAGAGCTCTCGAGAGGATACATCTTGGATGAGAACTCTCCGGTAACAGTTGCTGTATCGTTCGCCTCTAAGCGAGCGAGGTTTTCTTTTGATACACCAGCTTTCTGCTGAGCGCCAAGTCCATCTTTCATCGTGATCTTAGCTTTTGTGTCATCCTCAGTAGCTTCGCCCTTTTCAGTGTCATAGAAATACTCGACCTTTGTTCCGGATGCCATGTAGGAGTTGTTCCAGAACACGCTGCTGTCTCCGTTTACACCGACTCTGTCAGCAGCCATGATACCGAATCCTTCCTGTCCGTTTGTAAATGTCCAGGAATCAATGGTTGCTGTAGCAGTAAAGGTAAAGTTCATATCAGAAGGAACTGATGTGTAGTAGTAGCAAAGTCCGTCTGTACTTGCAGGAACCAGCTTACCCTTATTTCCTGTATTCCAAACAGTTATTGTTCCATCTTCATTTTCTGTGTATCCACAATTGCTTCCTGAAGAAACACCCTGTCCGAATGCTGAGAATACCCACTCACGCTCAGATTCTGCAGTAACAACTTTCTCAACTGTTGTTGTCTTTGATGTATCTGTTACTGTCTTTCCGTCTTCTTCTCTGTCTCTTGTTGCAGTAAGTGAAATCTCGTAAGTATCTCCAACATCAAGTCCTACAAAAGTATATGAATATTCAGTCTTAACGTTATCCACAACCTCGCTTGGCTTGTATGTATCTCTTGAAGATTTGCCGTCTGCGTTTGTCTTATTTGTCGCAACGATTGTATAACTTGTTGCCTCTGCTACAGAGTAGAACTTAACCTGCAGCGTGCCTTCTCCTTTATTGACAACGCTCTTAAATGCCGGAGCTGTCAGAGGATAAACAAAGCTGATCTTTTCATCATTGCTTGTCTTTTTGGTCTCCTCATCATCTCTTAAAAGAGCTGCAACAAAATGGTAATCTCCTGATTTTGTAGGAGCAAACGTAAATTCAAACTCATCCTTTTCAGCTGAAGATCTCTGTGTTGTAACTATCTGATCATCTGAATCAAGGCAGTCGAGTTCAAGCTTATCTCCGCCGTCTGTACCAATAACCGCCTTAACGGTAATAACAATCTTGCCATCGTCTTCTGCATCAAGAGCAACACTCTCAATAACAGGAGCTGCAACGCTGCTCCAGTCAGCTCTTACAACTTCTGTAGGAGCTCCGTCCGTAACCTTAACCTTGAAAATGTAGTTATTGTTTGTAGCACCGCCAAGGTAATAAGTTCCGGCGTCAGAGAGCTTAAATGTTGAATAATAAGGAGAGTTCTTGGTATATGTACCCTCTGTTATGGCAACTGTTTCTCCTGCTGAATTAAGGATTGCCATCTGGCGGTTATCATCTCCGCCTTCTGCCCACCATACTTCTACTGTAGCTTCTGAAGATGTAGTGAACTTTACAGCATTCTTATCTGTGGCAGCTTTACCGCCAAGATTAAATCTCACACCTGAAGTATAGCCATCTTCCCAGGTCTTTGAGCTTGTATCGATCTTGGACTTGGCACTGTATATAACAGTAAAGTAATCGTCCGTTCCACCATTTACTTCCTCACCATCTGCCTTTGCACCTGCTGCAAATGTTTCAAATGATGATGCCTCAATTACATATTCTACGGGCTCTGCGGCTTTATCTTCTTCTACTTCAATCTTGAATATGTAGTTGTTTCCGACAACACCACCAAGGAAGTATGTTCCGGCTGCATCAACCTTAAGTGTTGAAATGTATGGTGCATTCTTAACTGCTGCTTCTTCAGTAGTCGCAACCGCCTCTCCGGATCCGTTAAGTATTGTCATCTGGCGACCGGCATCTCCGCATGCCCACCAAACCTTAACAGTTGCGGAATTGGATGTTGTAAACTTAACTGCATTCTTCTCGGTAGATGCTACTGCGCCAAAGTTAACCCTCTGAGCGGATGTATAATCGTCTTCCCATGTCTTGGAACTTGAATCAACCTTACTCTTTGCACTGTAGATAAGAGTGAAATAACCCTCGGTTCCGGCATTTTCAGTCTCTCCGTCTGCCTTAGCACCTGCTGCAAAAGCAGTAAGAGCAGATGACTCAAACACGAACTTTGAAGTTGTGGAAGTAGCAGGCTCATCCTCTGCTACAGGAACCTCTCCTGTTGATCCGTCCGGGAAGGTGATCGTCATGTCTTTTCCCTCAAATGGATTGAAGTCTCCAAGGAAAGCTTCTGTGCTGATCACAGTGCCATCTGCGCAAACAGCCGTCTCTGGCTGCTGTGCCCATGTAAGGCGCTGGCCTTTGTTGTTCTCGCCTGATACTTCATAGGTGCCATACTCAACATTTCTCGCTGACTCTCCGGTAAGGGATGCATTCCATCCTGCCGGCTGGATCAGTGAAACTGTAGAGTCTGCATCGTATGTATATGTCTTGCCATCTGAACCAAGTTTCCAGTTTGTAGCCTCAACAACAGTATCAAAGAATACTACTTCTGATGTGTTTGCTGCCCAAGGTCTTCCGAAGAATCCGGGCTTTGAAGTATACTTGGATGCTGTGTTAACTCCCGGTTCTGTGCTCTTAACTGTGCAGTTGTACATCAGGTATCCACGAGTTGATGCTGAACCCTGCTGTGCTGCAGTTATATAAGAAACATCGTTCTTGTCTTCGCTAGTGTTCATGACAAGGTCGCACTTAGCAAATACCGCTGTCATACCACCAAAGATAAAGTCTGTTCCGCCATATACATCGCAGTCATAGAAACCTGCTGTTGTGCCTACTGCGCCATAAAGTGTATCCTGGCGTCCGATAAATGCACAGTTATCAAAGAAAGCTTCTTTTGCAGAACTTGTCATAGCAAGAGCTGCAGCTCTCTCAACATACTTCTTGTCCTGAACGGTCACGTCGCCTGCTGCCATAGATGAACGAGCGACAGATCCTTCTTTTGCACCACTCTGAGGAACGATAACATCCTCAGCTGCCTTTTCAGACATATACTGGTTAAAAGAGTTCTCGAAGATAATGCCATCTGCCTCAAATCCTTCTGCGCTTACAACAACTGAAGCATTCCAATAGCTTCCTGCTGTTGTGCCTGATCCGGGATTTTCGAATGAAGCATATCCGTTAGCCTTATTAACTGCGAGCAGCTCCTCGTCATACTTGCAGTCACTACCCATGCTGTAATATGTGTATCCGTGTCCGTAGTACCATGTAATACGAACTGCATTAGTATCAATGCCAACACCCTTATCTGTAACAGCAATGCTGGGTGCAGAGCTTGCATTCTTAAGAGTTACATTAGGAACATCAACTACCAGCATCTCCTCGTAGTTGCCGGGCTCAATGCTGATGGTAACTCTCTTGCCATCTCTGTCCATGAGCCTTACAGCTTCAAGTGCCTCGCCGATTGTTGCAAAGTCAGCATCATCTGATGAACCAACCTTGAGTTCTGACTTATACTCTGTCTGATAAACAGTAGCAATCTTGGTTATATAAGAAGTTCCGAGAACTGTTATGTCAAAAGAGCCTTCACCGCCCTTATAGTCATACTCAAATGTATCATTTTGACTTGTGGATCCGGTTTTAACATTAACAGAGCTCTCGTTCTCATTTTCAAAGTAATAAGAATACTGATAATTGCCGGTTACCTGAATCTTGCAATCTCCCTTTACAGGAACAGTAATCGTGCCTGCACCTGAATAGAGGTAAGTCGCATTGTGAGATTTTCCGTTTGTCCAGGAAAGGCCGTTGTAGGTGCCTGATGTAGCGTTTGCAAACTTAGCTGCAAAGACTGCATCACTGAAATTCCACTCAGTAATGTCTGAATCAAATGAAATCTCTTTTACCACATCAGAGCCGTTAACTACAAGGTCACTTGTAAGCTTCTGGACAAATGCTCCAGCGTTTGTCACTTCAACAATGTACTGACCGTCTCTGAGAGCGATGTCATCTGTTCCTACAAACTCATATACATAGCCGTCGGGCTCAAAACCTTTTTCTGTATCAAGTCTTGTGAACTTGAAGGTTGCCTCTGTAAGGTCTGAAAGTGATGCTCCCTTAGGAGAAATTGTAACCTTGTAAACAGGCTTAGCCTCAAACTCAATATTCAGATTGCTTGTATCCTTGGAAACATTAAGTTCCTTGGTAACAAGGTTATAGTCATCTACAGCTGCATATTTCTCTGTAGTTGTATCTTCCCTGTCTGCTACAACCACATCATAAGTTACGCCGCTCTGGAGTTTAAGATCGTAGTAGATGTTTGAACCCTCACCCTGCAGAGCAATCTTAGGTACATATACAGAATCTTCATCCTGTGGCTTAAAAGTAAACTCTGCTGCTGCAACGAAATTCTCAGCATCATCAGCCGCAATACCTGTAAGTTTACCTGAAACATTTACAAGCTCTACGCCTACAAGATCAAGATCAATGGTCTCATCTCCACTGATTGATACAGTCTTGGGAGAAACGATCGCGTAATCATCTGCTCCCTCGAGAGAGAGTTCATATTCAAAGCCTTCAGCAAGTGTTGCAGCAAATGCTCCATTAGAAACTTCTGCCTTAACAACATTTCCGTTAGCCTTGTTTGTAAATACTACTTCTAAAGTATCTTTTCCGTTATATCCGTTTACAGTACCTGTAAGTGTGCTGTACTGCGCATGCTCACGGATAACCCTTGCCAGTACGAGCTTTTCTGTTGCGGAAAAGAGCTTGTACTTGCCGTCACTTGATGGATAAAATGTCATCTTTGAAACAGTGCTGCTGCCAAGTGTATGAACATAGGAAGCATCATCAGAAGCATCATCAACATTTCTGAAATGCACTTCAGAATCTGTACCGTTACTTGCCACAAAAGCTGTGATTGTATCATCAGCCTCGCATTCAAGAGCTACATACACACTATCTGTGGCACCCTTATTTGAATAAATGTAACCGTTATATGCATTGCCATCGGAGTCCTTAAGGCTCTTATCATCGTATCTTGTCAGCTCGGTGTTAGCTGTCCTGAGTCTGTGTGTTGAAGAATAACCTCCGTCGTTAAACTCAAAATCACCGTCATCTATAGAAAATGAAGCAATGTTTACTCCTGTAGAACCTGCTGCAACATCTCCATAAAAGCCATTTATGGTATCAGCATCAAGTCTGTTGTTATAATCACTGCCTAGATCTTCTGCGCCGAAATCCCATACATCAGCCTTGTCCGCATCGAAGTTCCTGTCCTTTTTAGTTGTATCTTCAGGTACTTCGTCACCTGTATTCTCAGTTACAACAGCATCGAAGCTCAGAACAACAGGATCCTGATCATCTGCAACATTCATCTGCTCAAAGTTAAGAGTAAGAAGCTTGTAATTATCCACTCCTGTAAGTTCAAGTGCATATGTCACAAATTTCTTAACCTTAACAGAATAGCTTCCGTCATCGTTAAGTGAAACTGTCTTTGTTTCAGAGCCATCCTCAGGTATACAGCTTATCACTGCATCCTTCTTAAAGTTCTCAAGGTCCTCATCGTTGATTCCCTGAAGCTCAAATTTAACTTCCACAAGTTCCTCAGTTTCATCAACTGCTACAGATCCCTCATTAGCAGAATCCGTCAGGACTTCGCTCTTAGAAACTTCGACATCTGTCTTCTTTACTTCGACTTCTGAAGTCTCAGTTGTCGCAGAATCTGAAGAAGCTGCCTGGGCTTCAGCATCTTTTGTCACAGGCTCAGAGTCGACTTCCTCTTTAATCTCGCTGAAAGTCTGCGCCTGCAAAAGAACTTCTTCTTCCGCCAGTGTCATTCCTCCGGGCAGAGCCGTCGAAACATTGGAAAACGTAAGTGCAGCAGTAAGTACTGCAGCAAAAAACTTCGCTCCGATTCCGCCCTTTCTTCTCTTTTTTGACATATTGTTCCTCCCGTTTGTTCCCCATAAAACTTTGTTTATAGTTTTTTAATAATGTAAACGCTTACATTATTTTCAGAACGTGACCTTATCTTATCATAGTCACTTTGACTAAAACAAGGGGAAAACGAAAGATTTTTTCACCATATTGCCTAATTAATAAACAAATTTTCAGGATAATAATTGTGCATTTTTTAGTGTTAGCGTTTTCATGTGGGTGTCAAAAAGTTAAAACTATTTTAGATTGTTTTAATAAATTCCAGTTTCCACGGCTTTTTCGGGGAATAAAAACGGACAACAAAAAAGCGATCACATCAAATGATGTAATCGCTTTATGAGTGTGCGTGACAGGATTCGAACCCACGACCTTCTGGTCCGTAGCCAGACGCTCTATCCAGCTGAGCTACACGCACATGAGCCATATCGGCAACAAATAATATTATATTCATGCCGACAGGCTTTGTCAAGAAAATTTACATATTCTTATCTGCTGCCTCTGCAGCCTTGGTCTCAAGGACCAGTTTTTCCATATCCGGCCTTGCAAATTCAAAGCAGGCCAGGAGCTTTTCATTGAATACTCCGCACTCTCCGTCTTTGATCATCTCATAGGCTTTATCCATTGGGAAAGCTGCCTTATAAACACGATCACTGACCAGCGCATCATATACATCCGCCAGAGCTGTAAGCTGAGCTCCAATGGAGTTTTCCTCACCCTTAAGTCCGTCAGGATAACCTCTTCCATCGTATCTCTCATGGTGGTGTCTGCAGATATCCAGACTCATTTCATAGTACTCTTTGTCCTGAACGTCTTTTAAGAGCTCAATGATCTCACTTCCACGGGTGGTATGAGATTTCATCAGATCAAATTCCTCATTGGTGAGCTTGCCGGGCTTAAGAAGGATTGAGTCCGGAACGGATATCTTACCGATATCATGCATTGCCGAAGCTTGAGTAATAACATCTACAAGGTGAGGTGTCAGTCCCAATTCCGGATAGTTATTCATTGCTGTGAGGGCAAGGATTCTGACAAATCCCTTTATCCTCTTTAAATGATAACTGGACTCCATGCTTCTGAATTCCACAATGGTCGCAATGGTGTCTATGACTTTTTCATTGCTGTTCTTAAGCTTCTCTTCCTGCTTCTTTAAGTAGATGAACTGCTTCTTTAAGACTCTGGTCTGGTCATCAATCTGACTCTCTAAGTTATTCTTGTGGTCATAGAGCTCAATATTTCTTGAGACACGCCTGTCAACGATGATAGGATCAAAGGGTTTGTGAATAACATCCGCTGCACCCTTCTGGTAGCTTGCACGTTCTGCCTCTGTAGAGGTGTCGGCTGTGATCATCAGAACAGGAATAACATCATTTAAGTTATCCCTTTTGCCCATCTCCTCAAGGACCTGATAACCGTCCATCTCAGGCATGACAATGTCAAGGAGAACTGCTGCGAGCTTTCCTTCATTCTCCTCCATTATCTTAAGAGCCTCGAGGCCGTCGCCGGCCTCAAGGATATTATATTTGTCTTTAAAGATCTCTCCAAGAATTCCTCTGTTGATCTCGTTATCATCAACTACAAGAATTGAACGATCTGCCATAGGGCCTCCATCAACGTTCTACTATAGCTGCGCATCCCATTCCGCCGCCGACACAAAGAGTAGCAAGTCCCTTGTGAACATCGCGTCTTTGCATCTCATAAAGAAGTGTTACCAGGATTCTGTTTCCGGAGCATCCAACGGGATGGCCAAGAGCAATAGCTCCTCCGTTTACGTTAAGGACATCTTTTGAGAATCCAAGGTCATGCTGTACAGCTACTGACTGAGCTGCAAAAGCTTCGTTTGCTTCTATAAGATCGAAATCACCGATTGAATATCCGGCTTTCTTCATAACTTTCTGTGTTGCTGCCACAGGTCCGATACCCATGATTCTTGGCTCAACGCCTGCAAGCTCTCCGGCGATCCAGGTACCAAGAGGCTTAACCCCCAGCTCTTTTGCCTTCTCCTCACTCATAACGATGATTGCTGAAGCAGCGTCGTTGATGCCCGATGAATTGGCTGCTGTAACAACTCCGCCGTCCTTCTTGAAAGCAGGTTTAAGATGGGAAATACCCTCTACTGTAACGCCCTTTCTTGGTCCCTCATCTGTATCGAAGATGATGGTCTCTTTCTTTTTCTTGATCTCTACAGGAACGATCTCTTCCTTGAATTTGCCCTCTGCAATGGCCTTCTCAGCCTTGTTCTGTGACCATGCTGCAAACTCATCGAGCTGCTCCCTTGTAAGATGCCAGTCTTCTGCGATGTTCTCAGCTGTAATACCCATGTGATATCCACCAAAAGCATCTGTCAGCGCATCCTTGATCATCGCATCCTGAAGTTCTCCTGAACCCATACGATATCCGTAACGTCCCTGCTGCATAAGGTAAGGAGCCATTGACATGTTCTCCATACCACCGGCTACGATAATGTCTGCATCGCCCATTCCGATGAGCTTAGCTGCGAGATTTACGCAGTGCAGGCCTGATCCACAGAGTACGTTTATTGTTGTTGCAGGAACTTCAACAGGAATTCCTGCATTTACAGCTGCCTGTCTGGCTGGGTTCTGTCCGAGTCCCGCCTGGATAACGCAACCCATATATACTTCATCAACCTGTTCCGGCTTTACACCGGCTCTTTTAAGCGCTTCCTTGATTACAATTGTTCCAAGTACCGGAGCTGGTGTTGTTGAAAGTGCTCCACCCATTGTTCCGATCGCTGTTCTGCATGCTCCCGCTAAAACTACCTTTCTTGCCATTACAATTTTCCTCCATGATATTTGTACATTTGTTTTAATTGGTGCATCTAGTGCCACTCATACATATACATTTTAACACCTGAAAGTATGCCCCTCAACGTATTTTAGATAATTTTCAGAAAAGAAAAAGGCGCCGGCTTACGTGCCTGCGCCTAATATCTCTATCTGTTTGTCAAACTCAGTGGAAGCTCCAATCCGTGCTCTTCCAATAGCTTTTTGTCTGTCAGAATATCTTCTACGCTGCCGTCCGCGACAATGCGTCCTTCATCCAGTAAAAGAGCTCTCGAACAGGTATCCATTATGAAATCAAGGTCATGAGATGTGATTATCTTAAGTGCCCCTATCTCGTTTAATATCCCTATAAGATTTCGCCTGTTCCTGGGATCCAATGCAATCGACGGTTCATCCATTATGATGATATCCGGCTCCATGGAAAGGATTGTAGCTATGGCAGCAAGCTTTTTCTCACCGCCGGATAGCTTATAATTGTGCTTATTCCTGAGATGAGAGATGTGGACCTTATCAAGCGCCTCATCCACGCGCCTCTTCACCTCTTCGTCAGGAAGGTTATAGTTCTGAGGTCCGAAGGCAACATCCTCTCCCACAGTTGAGAGAAAGAGCTGACTGTCGGAGTCCTGAAAAACATATCCGACATGTTCTCTGATATGGCTCAAATTCTTTTTGTTTACGGGATGTCCCGCCACTTCAAGCTCGCCCTCATAGTTAAGGTACAGCCCCACAAGCAGCTTCATCAGAGTGGATTTCCCGATTCCGTTAGCCCCGACGATTCCTATGCTCTCGCCATCGTGAGCTGTGAGATTAAGGCCATCCAAAACCTTATTCCCATCCTCATAGGTGAAGCTTAAATCTTTTATTTTCAGCAATTCTCCGTGAATTCCGGTATGCATCTCTTTTTCCTTCCAGATCAAACAATAAATCTTATTACAATAAACGCAGCTATCCAAGCCAGGGTGTAGATGTGATCAAAGGCTTTGGGAGATCTCTTTTGCACATTAAAATCACCCTTGAAGCCCCTGAGCACCATGCTCTCATAAACATTTCCCGCTCTGTCCATGCTGCGAAGAAGCCACTGTCCCACCAGTGTTCCCCAGGCTCTGTAGTTAATGCCTCTCTGCCTCGGTGCCCTGAGCATATACGCCGTTGTTATCCGGTCCGCCTCATTGCCCATAAGGCCGAAATATCTGTAGATAAGCAGAATAACAATGACTATTATCTTCGGAATATGCAAAAGGCGCAGCGCATAGCAGATCTGCTCAATCGACGTTGTCGCAATGAGGATATATGCGGAGAGTATGCTGTAGAATCCCTTTAGCATCAGCGTCACCATGGAAATCATTCCGCCGGTAACTTTAAATCCGGGAAAAAGAGGTATCTGCGCCACAACCTGTTTGTCGAAGAAGGGGTTAAATATTCCCACAAACAACACAAGCGGAAGGATTAGTCTCATCCTGTAGATGCCATCCTTAAGAGATAACTCTCCGGCGATAAACCCAAATGCCGGGAACACTGCCATCATTATCATTCCTGATAAATCATACTTGTTAAAGGATGCCACAAACAGAATGTATGTAACGCAAACAAGCAGCTTTCCCAATGGATGAATCCTGTTCATCCAATGAGAACGCTGCTGCAGATTCTGAAGTTTATTCATTTCATGTAGCTGTTTTTCAATAGACTCCATAAAACCTCTGCCATATCAAGCACTGGCAGAATCAGGCTCCTCTTTCTTCTTAAAGAATCTAAATGCGTAGCTTGCACCAACCATAACGCCAACTACAACAAGTGATCCCACAATACCTGAGAAACTTGTACCGGCTGCTGATTCGCTGTCCTTAAATGCATAATCAGGCAAAAGAGATGTGGCATCCTGAATTCCTGCTGCCGTGTCATAAACACCGCCGTCTGCCTCAAGCTCTGTTGTTCCTGCAACCTGCTCCATTGACCACTCAAGGCCGTCAGGGAATGCAGATGCGAATAAAGATACGATTCCGCCTGCAAGGGCTGCCAAAATTGCTATTACGATAATTGTATTCTTAAAGCTGAGCTTTCCTTCCTTAACTTCTGTGCTCTCACCAACACCCCATAAAAGCTCAGGTCTTGCTTCATGTACAAATATAAGTACTGCTGCTGTTATAAGGCCTTCAACAAAGCCGATTGCAAGATGTATAGGCTGCATTGTTGCAAGGAATACAGAGAACGGAAGCTCTGTAACTCCCGAAGCAAGAGTCTCCAGTGTAACAGAGAATGCACCAAGCTGCAAGGTAAGAACGCAACCAAGGATAGATGCCAGCGCAATCTTAGCTCTGCTTGCTCCTTTCTTCATTATTGGCTTCCATATCAGGAGAGCCCCTATAAAGCACCCGTAAAAGGCCATATTCCATATATTACAGCCCAGGGCAAGCAGTCCTCCGTCAGCAAATAGCAGGCACTGAACCAAAAGTACTCCTATCATGGTAAGGAAACCTGCGTAAGGTCCCAAAAGTGCTGAAAGCATCATACCGCCGCACAGATGTCCGGATGAACCTGTACCCGGAATAGTGAAGTTGAGCATCTGAGTTGCGAATACAAATGCTCCCATAACTCCCATTACCGGAATCTTTTTAGGATCGCTTTCTTCTCTTACTTTTTTAACTGATACTGTTGCTGCAGATGCTGATAAAACATACATTGTTCCCGCAACTGCCGGTGCCACTAAGGCGTCTGCCATATGCATAAATCTTTTCCCCCTCTGTACTTCGTAATATCCGTGTGCCAATGGATTCCTTGGCACAAGTATAAGTATATTGGGCTGTATATAAGCGTACAAGCCCCCCGGGGGGATGAAATTTTATTTATTAATCCGGGATATCTGTAATAATAACAGGCTCGTCAAATTCTGCCAGCAACTTATCCAGATATTCATCCTTAATGTCTTTTTCCAAAAGCTCTAGAATATAGATTCCTCCGAGCCTGTGAGGATTGTTGATATATTCAGGTCCTTCTGTGGTCGCCTTTGCTGCAAGCCCTTTTATCTTATAGGCTTTCTCTTTTTCAAAAAGGCCAAACACTGTCTTTCTGTCATAATCTTTTTCAGCTACAACATAGCTAAGAGTAGCTCTGGTATCGCTGCGCTTACCCGTAGTCAGATCGATATATCCCAAAATAGGAACACCTACAGAATAGTCCTCGCCTTTTCCGACGCGCGAAGCGCTGGAACTTCCACCACCTACCATTACAAGAAATTCATGTGGCTGATCCTCAAACATCTTGCGTTTATCTTCCGGTATATTGGAAACACCTATAAGTCCCATGTTCTAATCCTCCCAGCAATTATTTTTTGATTTCGGAAAAGAGCTTTCGTATAGCCTCATCGTATGGAGCATGAAGTATACCGTACTCAGTTACGATACCTGCAATAAGCTCGTTGTCTGTTACATCAAATGCAGGATTGTAAACGTTAATGCCTTCAGGTGCCATGCGCTCTTTGTACCACATCTCGGTGACTTCTTCAGGCTTTCTCTGCTCGATGTTGATATCTGCTCCGGTAGGAGTGTTGATATCGATGGTCGATGTAGGTGCGCAGATATAGAAAGGAACACCGTATCTCTTTGCAGCAAGAGCAACCATGCTGGTTCCGATCTTATTGGCTGCATCGCCGTTGGCAGCAACCCTGTCACAGCCTGTGAATATCACGTTTACAGCACCGCTCTTCATAAGTGATGCAGACATGTTGTCGCATAAAAGAGTCGTATCAATCCCTGCAGAATGCAGCTCAAAGGCAGTAAGTCTTGCTCCCTGTAAAAGAGGCCTTGTCTCATCGCAGTAAACCTTGATGTTGTAGCCTTTTTCATGTGCAAGATACATAGGCGCAGTAGCTGTTCCGTACTTGCAGGCGCAGAGCTGTCCGGCATTGCAGTGTGTGAGAATACCGTCTCCATCTTTTACAAGAGTTACGCCGTACTCACCGATCGTGCGGCAAACATCAATATCCTCCTGCTTGATTCTCTGGCACTCATCACGCATCTCGTCTATCAGCTTAGGACGAACGGTATCTGAAAATGAGCCACTGACTCCGTCCCTAGGGCTCATTTTGGCGTAGACTTTTTCAACGTGGGCTTTCATGCGCTTAAGTGCCCAGGACAGATTGACTGCTGTGGGACGAGATGAATTCAGGTAATCGCTCTTTTCATCAAGTTCCTTCATGAACTCATCATAGCTTGCAGCCTTAGAATGCTTCATCAAAAGATAAAGTCCCATACCGGCACTTACTCCGATAGCCGGTGCGCCTCTTACCTGCAACAGGTAGATCGCATCCCAGATCTCTTTTGCCGTATGAAGTCTTATGATCTCAATCTTGCCGGGAAGCAGCGTCTGGTCAATGATCTCCAGTGCGTCATCCTCATCGATAAGTGATACTGTTTCGTAATCAAGTATGCTTTTCATAGTAATCTCCGTTTTAACAAATATAATAAGAGGCACCGGAAAATCCGATGCCTCTTAATTATATCACATGTCAAAATGAAGTTCTGCCTATCAGCCCTTTGCTGCAAGCTCTTCCTTAAGTCTCTTTGTAAGAGCAGGAACTACCTTGTTGAGGTCGCCTACGATACCGTAGTCAGCAACGTCAAAGATAGGTGCGTTCTCATCTTTGTTGATAGCAATGATGATATCTGACTCTTCCATACCTGCTACGTGCTGGATGGCTCCGGAGATACCGATTGCGAAGTAAAGCTGAGGACGAACTGTCTTACCTGTCTGTCCAACCTGAAGATCCTTGGGCTTCCAGCCTGAATCTACAACTGCACGAGAGCAGGAAACTGTTCCGTGAACAACCTCTGCGAGCTCTTCAAGAATCTTGAAGTTCTCAGGTGATCCAACACCACGGCCGCCTGATACAAGGATCTTAGCTGCCTGGATATCAGCAACTGCTGATGTCTCTTTAACGATCTTAACGATCTCTGTGTAGCAGTCGTTCTTATCAAATCCGGGATTGTAATCAACGATCTCTGCCTTAGCACCCTTGATAGGATCGATCTTCTGCATAACGCCGGGACGTACAGTAGCCATCTGAGGTCTGAAGTCAGGGCAAGCGATGGTAGCGATTGTGTTTCCACCGAATGCAGGACGGGTCATAAGGAGCTGTTTGTGCTTCTGCTCTCTGCCTTCTACAGGCTCAAGAGGGAAGTCTCCGATATCAAGCTGTGTACAGTCAGCTGTAAGTCCTGTGTGTACTCTTGAAGATACTCTTGGGCCAAGGTCACGACCGATGGCTGTAGCACCAACAAGGAGGATCTCAGGCTTGAACTCCTTGATAACAGATGCAAGAGCGTGTGTGTAAGGCTCTGTTCTGTAATCCTTAAGTTCAGGATCGTCTACTACGATAACTCTGTCAGCACCGTACTCTGCAAGCTTGTCAGTAAGTCCCTTAACATCGCTTCCAAGAAGTACTGCTGTAACTTTTTTCTCATCAAGGTCTTCTGCAAGACTCTTTGCTTTGCCCAGAAGCTCAAGTGCGATGCCTGAAAGCTCGCCGTCTACCTGCTGAGCAAAGATAAATACACCTTTATATTCTTCTAAAGACATGACTCTTCTCCTTTTCAATCAAAAATTATAAGATTACGTGTTTCTCCTTAAGCTTGCCTACGATGTAGTCAACTGCTTCCTCAGCTGAATCAGGAGCAACCTTCTCGCCCTGACCCTTCTTAACCTTATCGGAAGCCTTTGCAATCTGTGTAGGTGAACCCTTAAGTCCAAGGTTAGAATCGTCTACATCCTTAAGATCAGCTCTGCCCCATACGGTAACTTCCTGATCAAATGCATCGAATATTCCACCCGGTGTCATGTATCTTGGCTCGTTGAGCTCTGAAAGAGCTGTTACAAGGCAAGGCATGTTTGCCTTAACGATGTGGTATCTGTCTTCGAACTGTCTCTTAACTTCAACAGTCTTTGCAGCCTCGTCAACCTTGATCTCCTCAGCATAAGAAATTACAGGAATTCCAAGATGCTCAGAAATCTGAGGTCCAACCTGAGCTGTATCTCCATCGATAGCCTGACGGCCTGTGATGATGAGATCATACTCAAGGTTTCTGAGTGCGCCTGCGATAGTTGAAGATGTTGCCCATGTATCAGCGCCGCCGAGTACTCTGTCAGTTACAAGAACTGCCTTATCTGCGCCCATAGCAAGAGCTTCTCTAAGTACAGCGTCAGCCTTTGGAAGTCCCATTGTAAGAACTGTAACCTCTGCGCCATACTGATCTTTTAATCTAAGTGCTGCCTCAAGTCCTGCTTTGTCATCAGGATTCATGATTGCAAGCATTGCACCTCTATCCAATGTTCCATCGGGTTTGAACTTAACGCCGCCCTTTGTATCAGGGACCTGCTTAATGCAAACTACAACTTTCATTTTATAATCTCCTTTTCGTTATCATCTGGCTTACTTTAAAAGAGCTCCTGAAATAACCATTCTCTGAACCTCAGATGTACCCTCGTAGATCTCTGTGATCTTAGCATCACGCATCATTCTCTCTACTTCGTACTCTCTGATGTAGCCGTATCCACCGTGAAGCTGTACAGCCTTTGTGGTTACATCCATTGCTACCTCTGCTGCGAAAAGCTTAGCCTTAGCAGCTTCTACTGAGTAAACATCCTTATTCTTCTTTGCATCAGCAGCCTGATAAACAAGGAGTCTTGCTGCTTCACACTGTGTAGCCATGTTAGCAAGCTGGAACTGTGTGTTCTGGAACTGGCCAATAGCACGACCAAACTGCTTTCTTTCCTTTACATACTCAACTGTTCTGTCGAGTGCGCCTTCTGCAATACCAAGAGCCTGAGCAGCGATACCGATACGTCCGCCATCAAGTGTGTGCATTGCGATAGGGAAGCCCTTTCCGCGAGCACCAAGAAGGTTCTCTGCAGGAATGTGGCAATCCTGGAAAATAAGCTCGTAAGTAGAAGATCCGCGGATACCCATCTTGTTCTCCTTTGTTCCAAAGGTGAATCCGGGTGTTCCCTTCTCAACGATGAATGCTGAGAACTTCTTCTGCTTTCTGCCTCTCTTATCCTCAACGATATCTGTGTAAGCGATGATGATGTAGATATCAGCAACCTCACCGTTTGTGATGAAGCACTTAGATCCGTTAAGAACCCACTCTTTTCCGTCTTCTGTAAGAACAGCCTTAGTCTGAACGCCCTGAGCGTCTGTTCCTGCCATAGGCTCTGTAAGACCGAATGCGCCGAGCTTCTCGCCCTTTGCAAGAGGAACGAGGTATTTCTGCTTCTGCTCCTCTGTTCCGTATGTCATGATAGGATCGCAGCAAAGTGATGTGTGAGCAGATACGATAACTGCTGTAGTTCCGCAAACCTTTGCAAGCTCCTCTACGCACATGATATATGTGAGAGGATCACATCCCTGTCCGCCGTACTGCTTAGGAATCGGGATACCCATGAATCCGTACTTCTGCATCTTCTTAACGGTCTCCATAGGGAAAACTTCTGTCTCATCAACCTCTATTGCGTTTGGCTTTACTTCTTTTTCTGCAAACTCTTTAAAAAGAGCTCTCGCCATTTCATGTTGCTGATCAAGCTGAAAATCCATGATTTAAACCTCCAAATTTATTATTTATGAGTTATTACTTGTCAGTAGGAACCTTGTTTCCATCTGCATAGTTGTAGAAGCCGATTCCTGTCTTAACGCCGAGCTTCTTACCACGAACCATCTTACGAAGAAGAGGGCAAGCACGATACTTGGAATCACCTGTCTCTGAGTAGAGAACATCCATGATAGCAAGAACGATATCAAGACCGATGTAATCGCCCAGCTCAAGGGGTCCCATAGGATGGTTACATCCAAGCTTCATAGCTGTGTCGATACCTGCGATATCTGAAACGCCTTCTGAATAAACGAAGATACCCTCGTTGATCATAGGAACAAGGATTCTGTTTACAACAAAGCCTGCTGCTTCGTTAACCTGTACAGGAGTCTTTCCAAGATCCTCTGAAATCTTCTTGATCTTATCAACCATGTCATCAGGAGTGTTAGCACCCTGGATAACCTCAACCAGCTTCATAACAGGAGCAGGATTGAAGAAGTGCATTCCGATGATAGGCTTTGCAAGGCCTGATCCAATCTCTGTGATTGAAAGTGAAGATGTGTTTGAAGCAAAGATGCAATCAGGATTCTTAACGATGTTGTCCTGAAGCTCCTTGAAAAGATTCTTCTTAATATCCATAACCTCAAGAGCTGCCTCAACTACGAGATCAGCATCTGCACAGATGTCGTTAAGACCTGTCTGGATCTTAGCTGTGATAGCATCTGCCTCTTCCTGAGTCTTCTTTCCCTTAGCAACCTGCTTATCAAGACCCTTCTTGATCTTAGCAAATCCGCCCTCAGCAAACTCAGTCTTGATGTCGCAAAGATAAACCTTCTCTACGCTCTGAGCCTGAGCAAATGTCTGAGCAATACCTGAGCCCATTGTACCTGCGCCAATTACTGCAACTTTCATTTCTAATTCCTCCTAATTTGTTTTTTCTATTTTGATTGAAGTTATTTATTCTGGAAATCTACAACCTTAACTTTAGCAGGGTCGTCTTTCTTACGAAGGAAGTTAGCCATTCCCTCTCTCTGATCGTATGACTCGAAGCATGAACCAAAGAGCTTCTCCTCGATTACAAGAGCATCGTCGATGTTAACCTGAAGTCCATCGTTGATTGCCTTCTTGCATGCTCTTACAGCGATAGGAGCGTTAGCAGCGATCTTGCTTGCCATCTTCTCAGCCTCTGCAAGGAGCTCTTCCTGAGGATATACAGCGTTTACAAGACCGATTCTGTAAGCCTCGTCAGCCTTGATGTTCTTAGCTGTGTAGATAAGCTGCTTAGCCATTCCTGCGCCGATAAGACGAGCAAGTCTCTGTGTTCCGCCAAATCCGGGTGTAATTCCGAGACCAACCTCAGGCTGACCAAACATAGCATTCTCTGAGCAGATACGGATATCGCAGCTCATTGAGATCTCACATCCACCGCCAAGTGCAAAACCGTTGATAGCAGCAATTACAGGAACAGGGAACTGCTCGATCTTGCGGAAGATGTCGTTACCCTTCTTACCAAAAGCTTCTCCCTCTGCCTTTGAAAGAGTGCTCATCTCTCCGATATCAGCACCTGCAACAAATGACTTCTCGCCGGCACCTGTAAGAACTACAGCTCTTACCACCTCAAGATCAAGGCCGTCAAAAGCTGCCTCGAGGTCATCAAGAACCTGTGAGTTCAGGGCGTTGAGCGCCTCAGGTCTGTTGATTGTAATTACAGCAATTTTGTCTTTTACTTCGCAATTTACAAAACCCATTCTATTTGCCTCCTTAGTTATATAAGTTCATCCGTGATAACCGCATGGCTCCTCTGCGTTCTCGCCATGCTACAGACATTCGGAAATCGATCCGCAAAAAGACGCGTATCTTTTTTCCTCATGTCTGTTCAGGTCTTAAATTGAAGTAGCCTGCTTTGTGCAAGCACAGCAGACTACTCCAACTTAATCCCTTTTATCACTCATATTTCTCAACAATAGTAGCGCATCCCATTCCGCCGCCGATGCAAAGTGTAGCAAGACCCTTCTTAGCCTCAGGTCTCTTAGCCATTGCATAGAGAAGTGTTACAAGGATACGGCAGCCTGATGCTCCAACAGGGTGTCCGAGAGCAATAGCTCCACCGTTTACGTTAACCTTGCTCATATCAAATCCAAGGTCCTTGGCAACTGCAACTGACTGAGCTGCAAATGCCTCGTTAGCCTCGATAAGATCGATATCATCAAGTGTAAGCTCTGTCTTCTTAAGAGCCTTTCTTGTAGCTGCAACAGGTCCGATACCCATGATCTCAGGCTCAACACCTGCAAGAGCTCCGCCTACCCATGTAGCCATAGGCTTGATTCCGAGTTCCTTAGCCTTCTCTTCGCTCATAACAACAACTGCAGCAGCACCATCGTTGATACCTGATGCGTTACCTGCTGTTACAAGTCCGCCTTCCTTACCTGAGCAGCATTTAAGCTTAGCAAGAGTCTCAACAGTTGTTCCGGCACGAGGTCCCTCGTCTACCTTGAACTCAACCATTTCCTTCTTAACCTTAACGGGAACAGGAACGATCTCATCGTCGAATGCGCCTGTAGCCTGAGCCTTCTCGCACTTCTGCTGAGAATTAGCTGAGAACTCATCGAGCTCTTCTCTTGTAAGGTTCCATCTGTCGCAGATATTCTCTGCTGTGATCATCATGTGATAGTGATTGAAAGCATCTGTAAGAGCATCGTTTACCATGGTATCAACAAGTGTTCCGTTGTTCATACGATATCCGAAACGTGCATTTGGAAGTGCGTAAGGAGCCATTGACATGTTCTCCATACCACCTGCTACTACGATATCAGCCTCGCCTGCCTTGATCAGGTCAGCTGCCATATTTACACAGTTAAGACCAGAGCCGCATACTACGTTAAGTGTTACTGCAGGAGTCTCAATAGGAAGACCAGCCTTGATTGATGCCTGTCTTGCTACGTTCTGTCCAAGACCTGCCTGGATAACGCATCCCATAAGTACTTCATCAACCATCTCAGGCTTAACACCTGCGCGATTAAGTGCCTCCTTGATTACGATTGAACCAAGTTCTGCTGCTGGAGTATTGCTGAGGGCTCCACCCATTTTGCCGATGGCAGTTCTGACTGCACCAGCTATAACTACTTTCTGTGCCATAACGTATTACCTCCATTTTGGGGACTCTCTGATCCCAGTTTTTATTAAGTTTCTTCTGCAAAAACCTGCGTTAAAATCGATTGACAAATTTTTATCAGAACAGATTCATTGTAACATAGCACTTAGTCAAATGCAACAAAAATAGCTCCCGGGTGGGAGCTATTTTATTAAAAATCTATGAATTGATATTTAATTAACGGAATCCTATGTGCAATATATCAAGCTTCAGGCTCTATAAGTCCGTAGGTATTTCCTTTTCTCTTATACACTACGTTAACCTGATCTGTCTCGGCATTTACAAATACAAAGAAATTGTGTCCGAGAAGTTCCATCTGTACACAGGCATCCTCAGCATACATAGGCTTGGGATCGAACTTCTTCATACGCTCAATGCGGATATCCTCGTCATCCATGTAGTCTGACTCGATATACTCTTTCTTGAAGTTGCTGGCCTCAGCCTGCTGCTTGTCAACCAGTTTGCTCTTATACTTTTTGAGCTGTCTTTCGATTACCTCCTCTACAAGATCGATGGATACATACATGTCATTGCTGACCTGCTCTGCACGGATGATCTTGCCCTTAACAGGGATCGTTACTTCGATCTTATGTCTCTCTTTGTCCACATTAAGTGTGACATTCGCATTAGTATCGGGAGTGAAATACTTCTCAAGTTTTCCAATCTTTTCCTCAACTGCTGCCTTTAATCCGGGTGTTACATCAATGTTCTTTCCAACGATAGTAAATTTCATGCAATCATCCCCTTTACTTCGCCCAAACGGGACATATTTGTGTTAAAAACATTATAACATTGATACACATACATAAGCAAATTAAAGAAGTCTCATTTGTATAAATTGCACAAAAAATATCTACTGCTTTCTATTGTGCAAAATTAGCTTTTAGATAACGATTTCTGTGGACAATGTGGATAACTTCGTGTATAAGTCGAAAAAACGCGCTTTTTTATCCCGGGATTGTGGATAACTTTTAAAAATTTTATAAAGAAAAAGTTATCTTTCCATGTTGACATTTATATTTATGTGCAACATGGAGAAATGCAAACTCGGAACCGCTTCGCTTATTCCTCGTTTCATGGCGTTCGCCATATATAAATATAAAAAAAACAACAGCTACGAGTAAACTCAAGCTGTTGTTTTTCTATATTTATGCATTTCTCTCTTTTAGAATATTCTTCGTACAGCAAGTATTGTTCTGTAATCTGCATTAGAGATCTTAATACCTGTCTTGGCTGTAGAAGCATGTACGATCTGGCCGTTACCGATATAGATAGCAACGTGACCTGAGTAACATACGATATCACCTGGCTGTGCATTTGCAAGTCCATCAACCGCTGCACCAACGCTTCTGTCGGCACCGGAAGAATGAGGAAGACTTACACCGAAGTTCTGGTATACGCTCATTACAAATCCTGAGCAGTCAGCACCGTTTGTAAGTGATGTTCCACCGTATACATAAGGGTTACCTACGAACTGCTGTGCAAACTGAGCAACTGCAGAACCGATGGAACTTGTAGCTGTTGTATATGATCCGGCGGAATTATAACTCTTAGATCCGCTTGACTCGCTTGAACTCTTTGTGTTCGCCTTAGCTGCCTTGGTAGCTGCTTCTCTTGCTGCTCTCTCCTTGGCAAGACGAGCTTCCTCTTCTGCCTTGGACTCAGCCTTAACGAACTCTGTGGAAAGTGTTACGTAATCCATTGATACGTAACCGTCACCTTCCTCGATACTAACCTTAACCCATCCGTCGAGCTCTTCCTCAACTACGAGCTGATCCTCGATAGGAACAAGACCAAGCACCTCGGCATCAAGGCTTGCTCCGCCTCTAACCTTAAGTGTTGTGGTTGTTACAGTAGCGATTCTGGTTCCGACTTCCTTGGCAAGATCTACAGCATCATCACCGGTTACACAGTACTCTGCCTTAACGTAACCTTCAACTGATCCTGACTTGATCTTGTACCAGCCGTTGTCCTCCTCGATGAAGGTACCAACAGACTTGTCATAGAGCTTACCGATGATCTCGCCGTCCTCTTCTGAAGGAAGATCACGAACATTGACATAATCGTGAACCTTGGCGATAACAAGAGTCTTGAAGAGCTCGTCCTCGGAATTCTCATCTGTGGTCTCTTCTTCTGTTCCTGCACTCTTGACAACTGCGCCGGTAGCGCTCTGAATATCTGAAAGAATCCTGTCTGATAATGTTGATGCAAGAGGTGTTACATTGGTTACAGTATCACTTGAATTGATTGCTTCTGTTGTGGCAGCTGACTTGCTGGTACTTGATGCAGCCTCTGCCTCTGCCTTCTCTGTCTCTACTGTTTCCTGAAGATTTGAAAGTGATACCTGATTGCTTCCAAGAGCATATGTAATACCTGCCTGTGGCAGTACACTTGTTACTTTATTAGATGAAGCGTATGCAGTGATGTTTAAGTTTGTAAATGTCATTGCAGCTACCATAGATAAAGCAGTAAGCTGCACAAATGGCTTTCTCAAAACTAACCTCCAAAATTGTTACGAATTTGTTACATCTTTTAAAAATATACGCCACATCTCCTGATTTGTCAAGAAAACTATCACTTTTCCTTACCTACCATGAAGTCCTGAACGGAAGTTACAGCATTTGCGCCGTCTGCAACAGCAGTGACGATCTGTCTTAAGCGTTTCTTCCTTGAATCACCCGCAACAAATATGCCGGGTGCGGAAGTTGCACCGTCTTCACCTGCAATTACATATCCTTGTTCGTCGCACTCTACAACGTTTAAGAAAAGATCTGTGGACGGATGTATTCCTATTGCGACAAATATTCCATCAATTGTAATATCTGACTGTGAGTGATCCTTAACATTCTCAATATTAAGTCCTGTTACTGTATCCTGACCCTTGATCTCTTTTACAACGCTGTCCCAGATAACCTCAACGTTAGGAAGTGCAAAGAGCTCATCCTGAAGGATCTTGGTTGCTCTGAGCTCATTTCTTCTATGAATAAGGTAAACCTTCTTGCAGAATCTTGAGAGGAAGATAGCATCCTCAACAGCAACATCACCGCCGCCGTTAACTGCAGTGATCTTATCCTTATAAAATGCGCCGTCACAGGTTGCGCAGTAGGAAACGCCCTTACCGATGAACTCCTCTTCGCCGGGGATTCCGAGCTTTGAGTGGTGTGCTCCGGTTGCAAGGATGATGGTGTGTGTCTCGAACTCTCCGTTATCTGTTACTACCTTATATACAGGAGCCTTTGTATCTGATCCCTTATCAACTGTTTCAATAGCTGTTACAGAAGCATCTGCAAACTCAGCACCGAGCTTATCTGCATGCTCTCTGAACTTCATAGCAAGGTCAAAGCCGTTTACTCCGGGGATTCCAAGATAATTGTCAACCTCGTAGGTGTCGATTATCTGTCCGCCGCTGACAGGGTTCTTCTCAATGATAAGCATGTTAAGTCCTGCTCTCTTGGCATATACTGCTGCTGAAAGTCCTGCAGGGCCTGAACCGATAATTATAAGATCATACATAGTGTATTACCTCCTTTTGGGAAACTTGTTATATAGTTAATAGTTGTATTTCGATTGTGTGCAATTGAATTGTATCACATAATATTATTTTGTAAAGTATTTTTTATAACCATCCACCGTCAATTGTAATAACCTGCCCCGTCATGTAGCTTGGAGCCTGGCTTACCATGAGAACAAGCTGTGCAACTTCTTTTGCTTCTCCCATTCTTCCCTCAGGAATTTCTTCACATAACGCATCAAGATCTTCCTCTGTAAGGTGGTTTCTGTTCATGTCCGTATCGATCACTCCGCAGGCTACTGCGTTCACCGAAACTCCGCTGGGCGCAAGCTCTTTTGCAAGAGCCTTGGTAAATGCATTTACTCCGCCCTTACTTGCAGAATACGCAACTTCACAGGACGCTCCTGCCTCTCCCCAGACCGATGAAATATTAATTATCCTTCCGCTTCCGGCGCGAACCATTCCCGGCGCGAAGAGCTTTGTCGTGTAAAAGAGACTGTCCAGATTTGTACCTGTAACCTTTTTCCAGTCCTCTATGTCCATATCTGTTAAAAGACCTATATGCGCCACTCCTGCGTTGTTAACAATAACGTCAACATCCCCTGCCTCGTTATAAAGCTCTTTTACCGCGTCATAATCAGACACGTCGCAGGTAACAGCCTTGCACATGATTCCATATGTGTCCGTAAGCTCCACAGCGAGAGCCTTTAAATCTTCTATATTATTCTTACAGCACAGCACCAGGTTATCTTTGTTTTTGGCAAAAGAGATTGCGATCTCCCTTCCGATTCCTCTGGATGCCCCGGTTATCAAAACCTTTCTGCTCATATTGCCTTCTTTCATATTAAAAAATTAGCCGAGAGCATAGCCCTCGGCTTATATTCTCATGTTCTGCCTTATCACTTCTCGCAGTGCGCCAAAGCTTCTATTACGGTTTCCTCAACAAAAGGCTTAGAAACGAACTCTGTTGCGCCAAGCTTAACAGCTTCCATCATCTTGTCCTTCTGGCCTGCGGCTGTTATCATGACAACCTTGGAATCGGGAAAATCCTTCTTGATCTGCCTAAGCGCCTCGATGCCGTCCATCTCCGGCATAGTGATATCCATAGTTACGATATCGGGCTGGAGCCTGGCATAGGTTTCGACACCTTCCTTGCCGTTTATAGCTTCACCTACAATATTATATCCGGCTCTCTCCAAAATGTCTTTAAGTATCCTTCTGGAAGTTCTTGAATCATCTACTATAAGTACGTTCTTCATCTACGTGCCTCCTGTATTTCATCCAACCAAAATATCTTTAGACACTGCAATAATGTATTTAATTTCTCCTCCCGCAATATAGACAGGCATCACGATCATCTCATCGCTGGTGGCCTGTGCAAAGTTCACAGAGAAATTAGGTGGTTCAAGTTCTATCTTGGAGTCGTTCCTGCTCTGCTCCGATGCATAAAGACCGTTGATACAGTTAATAAGCTCACACACTGCATCAAGGGCATCTTCCTTGGTCTCGATAAATTCTTCCTTGGTGTACGCGATAGCCATCTTCCTGACATCTTCATACTTACCGGAAATTGCAACTGCTGCCTGCTGGTCGCCATGGAACTTCTGGTAGCCCAAAACCTCATCGTTTATGACTCTGGCAGTATAGGCTTTACCTACATATAAATGGCTGTCCACCAGTCTGTACATGTTTTTCAGGCCCATTGCGAACATTCCGTTATATACAGGATCATCATTGTCCAGGAATATGGAAACTGCTTTCTCAACCTCTCCGCTCTTTAGAACTGCCATATCAGTCTCAGTAAAGCCGTTGGCTCTCTGATAGTCTGCCTCGACCTTCTCAAGCTGTTCCATGGTCAGGATGCCCATATCCACTACAGACTGAAGGAAGGTCAGATATGTATTGCCCTGGAGTCCCAAAAGCCTCTGAACCTGAGTATCCGTAAGATATCCCTTCTCGACAGCAATTTCACCAAAGCGCTTGTCCATGGTTTCCTGAAGCATGTTGACCTGCTCAGCCTGAGCTATTGTCATCATCCTCTCAGCCACCGCGATAACACCGAGCTTGGCTCTGTCAGATTCCTGTTTTTTGTAAACCTGCATAAGCTGGCTCTTGGTGATCATTCCCTGTTCTACAAGGCTTGCTCCGATTAAACGATCTAGCATTTATGCCGCTCCTTCTTGAAATGTAAATTTCAAATCAACAGATGACGGAACTATACTACAATTTTAATCTAATATACGCACACAAACAAGCATATTATTGATTGTCTTCCTTGCGCATTTCGGCCATTGCCTGACTTACTGCAGCTGAAACAGCATCCGTTGCAGATGCAGCTGCCGCCTGACCTGTCTGGTTCTTGGCTCTCATCATTTCAGCCTGTTTACCTGCTACCTCAAGGGCCATGATCCTGTCCTTGGTAAGAACTACGCTCTGGCCAAGAGGATTGATAACAAGACCCTCTCTGTCTTGGACAAAGCGGATAACATCCTGGTATCTGAACACGCCGGCATTCCAGTCCTTGGTAACACCCTGTTTTGCAAACTCAAAAGGATCTGTATATACAGGAAGGAACTGCTTATCATCCTTGGTCTTGACCACCATGAACTTGAGCTTGGTGTCCTTGCCGATCTTGATCCTGCCATTCTCATCAACTTCCGTAGGTCCCTCATGCTGTGTGGGAACCAGGAGCTGTGCGCCTCTGATAAGAGAGAGCATTCTCATCTCCTTGGCCTTTAAGATGTCGTCTCTCTTTTCATACTTAACGGGCCATCTTACTTCCTCAAGGAAATCGATCATGGCAAAGTTGAGGGCTGAGTTTACAGGCTCAGGCCTTCTCTCTGCTCCGCTCCACTCGCCGGGGGCAGCCACGATCTCATTTCTCTTAAATCTTGCTCTGTAACCGCCGTTATCCACCAGCAGATTCTCAATTCCAATATAGTAGAGATAATCAAAGAAACCGAACTTACCGCCGCCCTTGTAGTTGGGATCCTCTATCTGGCACTTTCTTGCTGCAACCTTTCTGAACTGTTTGTTAAAGATCTCAGCTGCCTTCTCTGCAAGCTCCTGCTCAAAATAAACATTTGCAAATCCCTGTTCAATGAAAGGATAGCCGGTTGACTGATCGTAGAGAACGAAGAGATACTCAGCATCTCTTACCCTCCTGAGCACTTCGTTATAGATAAGCCTGTGATTTTTCTCAAATCCCGGAAGAGCAGCCTTCTTATTAAATACTTCAAGTGCAGTCAAAAGAAATAACAGCTCCTGTCCGGATAATCCCTTAACATACTCGGGGTCTATCTCTTCTTCGTAGATCATGGCTCCGATCTCATCTTTTTTCTCAGAAGGAACGGTCTCCTCTGCCTTTTCACCCTCAGACTCCTTGGTGTTGATAGGATTGATGCGACCGATAACAGGCCACTCCAGACCCTCATGAGCCTTGATGGCTTCCTCTTTGGCATTTGCCTTTTTTAGGCTCTGTGCCTGCTCTGCTTCCTGCTCAGAAGCCTCCCCGTTTTTCTTGTTTCCGAAAATACTAAAAATTCCCATTTAAAACTCCCTTAAATTACTTGTTGTAAAAGACCTTTGAAACTGCCGCAAGGTACTCAGGATCCCTGCTGCCTGCAGATTCATAAGGTGAATGCATAGCCAGCTGTGCAAGACCGATATCCACGGTATTTACTGAAACCTGCGCTGTTGAAATGTTGCCCAGTGTAGAGCCTCCCGGCATATCAGACCTGTTTGTGAAAGTCTGGTAAGGCACATCCGCCTCTTTGCACAAAAGTTTGAACTCTGCTGCAGAAACCGCATCGGTAGTGTACTTCTGATTTGCGTTGTACTTGATAACAATACCCTCGTTCATGACAGGCCTGTTAACCGGATCTGCCTTGTCCATATAGTTAGGATGAACTGCATGGGCGTTATCTGCTGATATCATGAAGCTGTTTGCAACAGCCATGTGATACTGCTCTCTTGTCTTGCCAAGTCCGTCGCAGATCCTCTCAAGAGTATCCTTAAGGAAGGTTGAATCCGCTCCCTGCTTGGTTCCGCTGCCAACCTCTTCGTTGTCGAATACGCAGTGCATAGCCACATAGTCTTTTGCCTTGGAATTAACAAAGCCTTCATAGCTGCAGAATACGCACTCCTGATCATCGAGCCTTGAGCCCCCGATGAACTCCTCATTGGCTCCCCAGAAGGTAGGCTTTACTCTATTGTACAAAAACAGATCGTGTCCCAGTATATCCTCTTTCTTCTTAACCCCTGCTTCCATGGCGATCAGGGCAAAAAAGCTCTCGGCTGCCTTGTCGTCACCGAAGATAGGCAGCATGTCGTTCTGGGCATTGTACTTCATTCCGTCGTTGGCTTCTCTGTTCATGTGGATAGCAAGCGCAGGAAGCATCAGAAGGTCTCTGTCTATATTGACGAGCCTTGTCTCTGCCTTACCCTTGTTATTAACTACCACTCTTCCTGCAACGGAAAGTGGTCTGTCAAACCACTCAGCACACAGCATTCCGCCGTATTTTTCAACGTTGAGCTTAATGTATGCTCCTGCCTTCATCTCAGGATTCTCCTTGATCTTGAAGGAAGGTGAGTCAGAATGGCTTGCGATCATGTGGAAG
The DNA here is from genome assembly GCF_000423965.1 of Butyrivibrio sp. VCB2001. Classification (NCBI taxonomy): domain Bacteria; kingdom Bacillati; phylum Bacillota; class Clostridia; order Lachnospirales; family Lachnospiraceae; genus Butyrivibrio; species Butyrivibrio sp. VCB2001. The sequence goes on from NZ_AUIZ01000018.1 coordinate 50,718, forward strand.
CCTTTAAAGCTCTTTTTCGGAATTCTGAAGGAGATTATTGCTGAATCTCCGCGGCGGACAAAATAGTCACCTGCTGAGAGTTTCCATGAATCACCCTCAAGAAGCTCTGTAAATCCTCTTTTTAAAAGATCTCTGCTGATATTATCCACAACATGATAAGCTGTCGGTGCGCTGTAGATAAAATCCAGCATTCTCTTTGTCAGATCATTTTTCTTATTCATAAGCACCTCTATACCGAATAAAATCGTAGAAAATAGTATATCATATTTTTCCTTAATGTGATAAAATGTAAGCACTTACATTTTTGATGGCAAAAGACAAATTTATTGGGAGAAAACTATGACAAGGGAAGAAGCTTTTAAGATGCTGGATGAGTACGTGGACTACCTCCTTGAGAAGTCCGACGCCGAGCATCCCTTTTGGAACATTGAAAAGATCGTCAGTGGCAAGCCAAACAAGTGGAACTACATCGACGGCTGCATGATCACTGCTGTACTGTCCCTCTACGAAATGACAGGTGACAAGAAGTATCTTGATTTTGCTGACAACTTCATCGGCTGGTTTGTCCAGGAGGACGGCACAGTTAAGACCTACTCCACCGAGGAGTACAATCTGGACAACATCAATCCTTTCAAGAATCTCTTTAAGCTCTACGATCTTACGGGAAAAGAGAAATACAGAAAGGCCATGGATATAGCAAGAAGTCAGCTTGATACCATGCCAAGGACCAAGGCAGGTAACTTCTGGCACAAGAATATCTACCCTTATCAGGTGTGGCTCGATGGCATGTACATGGCTCAGCCCTTCTATATGGAATATGAGAGACGCTACAACAAGATGCAGGGCTGTCTTGATTCCTTCAAGCAGTTTAAGAATGTAGAAGCTCTTATGAAAGATCCAAAGACTGGTCTTTACTATCATGGATACGACGAGAGCCGTGAGATGTACTGGGCTGACAAAGAGACCGGCCTTAGCCCCAACTTCTGGCTAAGAGCTCTTGGATGGTTCACCGTTGCCCTTGTTGATACCGCTGATGCAATGGATGAGTCCATGTACTACGAGAAGCGCTATCTTCAGTCCATGTTAAAAGACCTTGCTGATTCCCTCATCCCTTTCCAGGACGAGAGCGGAATGTTCTATCAGGTTGTTGATAAAAAGGATGACGCTCGAAACTACCTCGAGACCTCCGGAACAGCACTTATAGCTTATGGTCTCCTTAAGGGTATTCGTTTAGGATATCTTCCAAAGAGATTTGAAGAGATTGCCATGAAGGCATTTGACGGCATTACAAACACCTACCTCTCAAGAAATGAGGACGGAACTCCAAAGCTTGGAGGCATCTGCCTGGTGGCAGGCCTTGGCGGTCCTCAGCACAGAGACGGATCTCTTGAGTACTACTTCTCAGAGCCCGTTGTGGAGAACGAAGCCAAGGGCGTTGCACCTCTTATTCTGCTTTACACAGAGATTTTAAGAATTAACAAATAAGAACTTTTTCATAGACAGGCATGTCTTCTAAAGGAGCATCTGCAGTGATAAACTGACCGCCATCGATGGCCGTGTCAGTGCCAATGCGTTTCCAGCTGCAGCCCTTTGGAAGATATACCTGTCTTTTTCTTGCTCCGGATTCAAATACGGGTGCTACCAGATATTTATCTCCAAACATGTACTCATCTTCTACATTCCAGGCAATTTCATCCTCAGGGAATTCATAGAAGAGAGTTCTCATGATCGGGCTACCCTTTTCATGGGACTCCTGCATGATTTCTCTGATGTATTCCCTCATGGACTCACGCAGCGCAATATACTTTTTGCAGATCTCAAAGACTTCCTCTCCATAGCTCCAGATTTCGTTGGGAGCTCCGGATCTGCATGCTGCTCCGCCCGTCTGCCCAAACTGAGGCTGGCGGGGTTCTCTGTCACCATGAAGTCTCATAACGGGAAGAAATGCTCCCCACTCAAACCATCTGGTAAAGAGCTCTCTGAACTCAGGATCATCGGGGTTACCTCCGTGGAACCCTCCGATGTCCGTTGTCCACCATGGTATTCCTGCAATTCCCATGTTAAGACCTGCTGAGAGCTGGTTTCTCATGGTATCAAAGCTTGAAGCGATATCTCCTGACCATACTAAAGCGCCGTATTTCTGACTTCCTGCCCATGCGCAGCGAAGAAGGTTTACGATATTCTCCTGTCCCTGCGCCTCCATGCCCTCGTAGAAGGTTCTTGCGTATTCCACAGGGTAGACATTTCCTACTTCCAGGTCCGTTCCCAAAAAGTATCTGTAATTATCGAAGTCATAAACCGTGTATTCAGGCTCGGCTTCATCAAGCCAGAAGGTCTTTATTCCAAGGTCGTAATAGTTCTTTTTGACCTTATCCCAAAGATATTTCCTGGCTCCCGGATTTGTTGCATCGTAATGGATGGTGGCACCCATGAAATTGAGACCTGTCCTGAAGCCTCTCTCGGTACGGATCAGATAACCCTTCTCCAGCATTTCATCGAAGTTCTCGCTCTCCCTGTCCACTGTAGGCCATATGGAGACCATGAGCTCTGTGCCCATGTCCTTTAGCTCTTTTACCATGGCCTCAGGCTCCGGCCAGTAGGTCTTGTCAAACTTCCACTCACCCTGCTTTGGCCAGTGGAAGAAATCACACACGATCATATCAAGAGGAATTCCAAGCTCGTGATACCTTCTTGCCACACCAAGAAGCTCTTCCTGAGTCTGGTACCTTAACTTGCACTGCCAAAAGCCAAGTCCGTACTCCGGCATAACAGGTACAGTTCCCGTAACCTTCGCATAGGCATTTACGATCTCGGCAGGGGTATCTCCAACTACAAACCAGTAATCTATATACTTGGTGGCATACGCCTCAAAGCTCATGATATTCTTGCCAAAGACAGCCCGTCCCACAGCAGGGTTATTCCACAAAATTCCGTAGCCCAGTGATGAAAGCGCAAAGGGAACACTTGCCTGAGAATTCCTGTGAGCAAGTTCAAGATCACACCCCTTAAGCTCCATTTCTCTTTGCTGATACTGCCCCATTCCGTAGATCTTTTCACCCGGGTCAAGGGATTCAAAGCGCATTGTCACATGGTAGTCCCCCGCCACATTGGGCTGAAACTCTCTGCCCTCAACCTCAATGGAGCTGCACTTCGGATCCGTTATATCTCTTCTGTTTCTCCAGTATTCCTCGAACACCCTGGTGCCATCTTCCTTGCAGATGACTATTTTGCCGCCGTTTGTAATTGTGAGATAAAGCGCTCCGTTTTTCAGCGACGCTCCATTCTCAAGCAGCTTTATCTCTCCGCATTCCTTTTGCGGTATTGAAAGAGCCCAGTCGCTGTCAGGCATCTCTTTATACTTGGTTGCGCGGACTCTGACAGCATTCTTCCCCCAGCTCTCGATCCACAGCTCCTCTGCGTCATAGTGATATATAATTCTGTTGCCGTCTACCCTCAGCATATTCTCTTACTCCTTCTCGTATAGCCAAACACGCATTTCATTGCGACCCCTGTTTGCCCATGCGTAATATGGAATCATCTTTATCTTTGCAGGCTCAGACGCTTCAGCTTTGGTTGTTCTATAAAGTCCGCCTTCTCCTGCAGCTACAGTTCTAAGGCCGTCAGCTTCTATAACCTCTACCCCCTCAAGAAGCTCATCCTGCCAGCTGCACTTAAGCGCAGCAGATTTTGGAAGCATAAGAAGATGCAGGTTATCTCCGTTGTCCACACCCTCTGCGCAGAACACCTGAGGTCCTCTTGCGATGCTGACCTTATCAATATCCTCTGAAACAAGAGGGTTTGCATACCATCTCTTCGGAGTCATGTCGAGCTCAAGTGTTACGCGCGTTTCTCCGCTTCCTGCCTCGATGTACCAGTAGCCGTTATCGGAAGTTATATCAGCCTTTGCTCCGTTAACTTCGCCGCTGTTTTCCTTCGACCATCCCGGAATCCTTATGCCGACTCTCATGGCATTATTTCCTGTATTATTTATGGCAAAAGAGATTTTTCCGTCCCTCGGATAATCGGCATCAATATCAATTGTCAGCTTCCCGCCTTCATATTCCTTCTCCATTCCTGATCTGATGAAGAGATTTATCAGGACTGAGTCTCCCCTGTCTGAATAGATGTAGTCTTCAACCGATGCGATAAGCCTTGCAAGGTTTGGCGGACAGCATGCACAGCCAAGCCAGTCGGGACGCACCACTTTCACGTGGCTCTTTGTCGGGTCTTTTTCCGACTTCTCAGGAACAACCTCCAGAGGATTAACATAGAAGAAATGCTTTCCATCCAAGGCCATTCCTGCAAGAGCTGTGTTATAAAGAGCTCTTTCCATCACATCACCGAACTCACCGTCTGCACTAAGTCTTAGCATCTGTCTTGCAAAGAAGATGAGCCCTATTGATGCGCAGGTCTCGCAGTACATGGTATCGTTGGGAAGGTCATAGTCCAGGGTAAAAGACTCTCCGTTTACCGTAGAGCCGATTCCACCGGTGATAAACATTCTTTTATCTACTATATTTCTCCAGATCTTTCTGCAGACTGCTTCAAGATCTTTATTCCCTGTTGATGCAGCAACATCTGCAAGAGCCGTGCACATATATACAAGTCTTACAGCATGTCCCTCCGCACTGTCCTGCTCAAGGATAGGGGCATGGATCTGGAAGTATGTCAGAGGCGCATTATAAAGACCTCCGATTGCAGGCTTACCTGTATCCTCTCTGAATTGTCTTTTGAAAAAGTCGGGGTCCTGTCCCCTTTGAAGCAGGAAGTACTCTGAGAGCTTTAAATATCTCTTTTCCCCGGTCAGATGATATAGCCTCATGAGTCCGATCTCAACTTCCTCATGTCCGTCACATCCATGGATCTTGCCATCTTCCGGTCCGAAGGATGCGTCTATGTGATCGGCGAGCTTAATTGCAATATCCAGTGCTTTCTTACTTCCCGTTGCCTGATGATAGGCTACTGCTGCCTCGATAAAATGTCCTGCGCAGTAGAGCTCATGGCTCTCTCCAAGGCGCTTGTACTTGTGGTCAGGCTCCATGATGGTAAAGTAGGTGTTCAGATACCCGCTCTTTTCCTGGGCATCTGCAATAAGGTCCACCACTTCATCGGTTATCTTTTTAAGATCATCATCCCAGTGATTCTTAAGTGTGTAGGCTGCTGCCTCGAGCCATTTATATACGTCGCTGTCCTGGAATACCCAGCCGTAGTGCTCTCCCTTGGCTCTGCCGGCAGCTATCTTAAAGTTCTCGATGGCATGACTCTTCTCACTCGGGATCGATGCATCGTTTCTTTCCTTCTCAATCTTGATATCAATATCGTCGTTTAATACCTTCCACTGATACGGTATCATTCCGGTCCTTACAAGCTCTTTATACCTGTTCCAGAATGTATCGTTTACAACGGTCTTCATTCCTTCTTCCCCCTTAATATGAAGCGTTTTGTTTAATTGTACTATATTAAGTACGGGCAGAGATAGCTCTCTGCCCGCATAAAATATAGCATTTTCATCCATTTAAATTACGGTTTGGATAGGTTTAGTTGCCCAGAATTCCATCAATGGTTGTCTGTGCTTCTGCTGCTGCAGCATCAGGTGCGCTCTCGCCTGTGATGACTTTGTTGAATGCAAGTGATATAGCATCTGAAATGTCAGGCCACTCAGGAAGAGGTCCTCTTGCATTAGCGTACTTCATCTCATCTACAAATACCTGATAAACTGCATCGCCCTTGAACTGTGTCTCTGCAATCTTGGAGTCTGATGAAATGTATCCCATGTGATCCATCATGTAAAGACATGTATCTCCGCTGGTTGCATACTGAAGGAATGCGATAGCTGCTTCTTCGTTGCCGCCTGCTATAACTGCGTAGTTCTCACCGCCAAGTCCTGATGCCTGCTGCTTATCCTGAGGGATAGGTGCAACGTTCCAGTTAAGATCAGGCACTTCCTGACGCATTGTAGGGATCTGCCATGTTCCGTTGATCATCATAGCAAGGTTTCCTGAAATAAACTGGTTCATGGTATCGCCCTGTGTCCAGTTGATAGCTTCCTTAGGGAATGCTCCGGATTCAACAAGACTCTTTTCAAACTCAAGAGCCTTGATTCCGCCCTCGGAATTGATCTCGTAAGATGTCTGGCCTGTTGACCATACCCAAGGCAGGAAGTTGAAGGTTCCCTCTTCGTTCTGAAGTGCGCAGTGTGCAAATCCGTATACGTTACCCTTTGTTGTCTTCTTAGCTACGTCAAGGAGCTCATCCCAGGTCTTGGGTACTTCGCAGCCTGCGTCCTTAAGCATATCTTCGTTGTAGAAAAGAACAAGGTCGTTACTTCCGAATGGAACACCGTAGAGTTTTCCGTCAAGTGTGCAGGAATTAACAGGTCCCGGATAGTAGCTGCTTACATCAAATCTGTCTGTTATGTCTGCAAAAATTCCCATTGCAGCGTAGGATGCGTGATCCGGATTATCAAGGATTACGATATCAGGAAGTTCTCCTGCTGAAGCTCCGATGGAGAGCTGTTTCTTGAAATCTGCAAAAGGTACATATTTAGCCTGAACCTTGATGTTTGACTGCTGGTTGTTGAACTCCTGAATGATGTGATCAAGAGCTTCCTGGTGTCCTGCTGTCTCCCAGTAGTACCATATTGTTACATCGCCCGAAGCTTCATCGGATGCAGGTACAGGATCAGCTTCTTTTGCTGTTGTTTCTGTCTTGGTCTCTGTTTCTCTGGATGCTCCCTGAACCCCCGACTGCTCTGTCTGTGCTGCTCCGCAGCCTGCCATCATGGAAATAACCATTACGGCGCTAAGTACTGTAGCCAATAACTTCTTTTTCATGTGTCCCTCCTTATTGTTCGGTACATTATAAGTTTTGCTTACAATGGAATTATCTCCCATAAATAAGGAGTAAAAAACTCAACAAAACTTAAAAAGGATGAATTTTCTAATCTGTTTTTTTCTTAAGGGGAATTTCGATAATAATAAGGCTTCCTTTTTCCCTGCCGGGCTCGGCTCTCATCTTCCCCTCATTGCCGTAGTACATCTCAAGCCTTGTAACAACGTTACTTATGCCGATGTTTGTATTGCCCTTCAGAGTCTCAAAGTCGCGGCTGTTTATCTTCTCTATGATATCCGGAGCCATTCCTTTTCCGTTATCCTCTATGGATATCTGAAGGAAATCATCTTTGCAGCCCACATAGACGCCAAGCCTTGCATCTTCCTGATCCGGAGTAAAACCATGCTTGATCGCATTCTCGATAAAGGGCTGCAAAAGGAGCTTGTGCACAATGGCCGTCTGGGCATCAGGCTCCACAAAAGCGTTGTAGGAAAAACTGTTCTTAACCCTGTACTGCTGAAGATAAATGTATTTCCTTAGCCATTCCATCTCATCTCTTATGGTAACTTCCCCATTGCTGTTCACAATGGCGTAGCGCAGAATATTGGCCAGAGCACTTATAGCGTTACTTATATCATACTCATCCTTATCTATTGCCATCCAGTTGATGGTATCCAGGGTATTATAAAGAAAGTGCGGATTTATCTGCGCTTCCAACGCTGCAATTTGAGCTTCCTGCTGCTTTGTTAGAGCCACGTTCAGTTTTTTCATCATGTCGTTAAAGGCATCTGCTATGGTCTCAATCTCCGCGGGCATCGCTTTGTCTTTTTCCGCACGGACCGAAAGATCTCCGTTTCTTGCCTGCTTCATTCTTCCTGTCACGTAGTGGACGGACTTAACAAGATTTGCAGAAAGACCTGTGGACATAAGAACAACCAAAGTCATCGCCAAAACTCCGATGATAGCCACCAGCACCAGCTGCCTTCTCTGAAGACGGGTGAGTTCTGAGAGGCTTGTTACATTCACAACGTCCCAGGAGAGCTTCTCATCATGCATCACAAACACCGCTGCTTCTCTTGCCAGCTGGGGATAATTTTTCTTTAAAAAGAGATCGTAATCGGAGAGTCTTTGTTCTTCAGACTCGGACATGTCCGTCACAGACTTTCCAATAATTTCCGACTCATCTCCGAAGGTGACAATCTGTCCCTTATCGTCCACGATAAAGTTAAAGATCCTGGTATCATCGCTGGAATTAAGGCAGATATCCTTAAGGAAGTCCTCATCCACACTTACGATAACGACTCCGCAATCCTTGGTCAGGGACTTGTAATCAATGATCCTGTGAGCCATGTGAAAGAGGTAGTAATCCTTATTTGCAAAATTCGTTCCAAACTCCGTGGGATATAGGTGAACTTTGTTGTCCTGTTCGATATCCTCATAGAGCTCATTCTGGGTCTTGCTGAAATTATCAAGCCAGGAACTCTTATAGGTGGCAGGTGTCATCTGCTCGTAGGTAATGAGTTCTCCTCCGGGAGTTATCACAGATACCGCCCTGATGTAATCCTTGGTGTATAGGAGCGAGCTCATAAAACGGCGCATCTGATTTACTGCCACAGCTTCGTTGGTGCCCTCGTCAATCTCGAACACCCACTTGACCATGTTGTCATCGGTGTAGAGCTGATAGAGCACATCCTCATAGGCTTCAAGGGAAATATTAAGATTGTTATCCAACTGCTTTAAGCTGCTCTTGGACATCATCTCGGTGTTCCGTGAAAGAGTCACCGACATGCTTATATAGGAAAAGACTCCCAGAATGATGATAGGGAGCATGCTCGTCAAGATAAAGACCCTGATCAGTCTGTTGCGCAGGCTCGTTTTTTTCATACACTTATCCACCCCAAAAATGAAAAATCAGAGGATTATATCTCCTCTGATTATCATATATTCCGCGGGCTAACCTTTCAAGAATTATCCCTTAACGGCACCGTTTGTCATTCCGCTTATTATATAGTTCTGCATGAAGATGAAGATCAGTGTGACCGGTATGATGGCAACGATGGCAAAGGCAGTCAGATAACTCCACTTGGTCCCGTACTGGCCCATGAAGTTAAAGATACCGGCGGTGATAGGTCTTTTCTCCTGGTCGAGAATAAATGTCATTCCGTATGCCAGATCTCCCCATGCATAGAGGAATGAGAATATCGCGCACACGATAACACCGGGCTTGGCAACAGGAACAAGGATCTTCATGAATGCCATCATCCTGGTACAGCCATCGATATAAGCTGCTTCCTCCAGGGCTTTTGGTATCGATGCAAAATAGTTTTTAAGTATCAAGACGGAGAAAGGGATTCCGATGGTTGCATCTGCCAAAACAGGTGCCCACCAGGTATTATAGATCTTCATATTCCTGAACATAATGAACATAGGAGTTAAAAGAACTGATACCGGCAGCATCTGTGTTACCAAAAAGCCCAGGAGCATAGCTTTTCTTCCGACAAACTTATATCTTGCAATGGCGTAGGATGCAGGAACTGCAAGGGCTACAGCTATCAGCATCGCACCTGTTGAAATAACAAAACTGTTAAAGAATGACTTGAACATATTGAAGTCACCATTCTCAATCTGAGCTGCGTAGGATTTGGTGTTGAGCTCATGCGGATACCAGGTTGGCGGTATCATGAATATTTCTTTTTCTGTTTTAAAGGATGTTATCAGTGTCCAGAACAATGGAAAAAGAAGCAGCACCAGTATCACCACGGATACGATACATAAGATCACATTGTTCTTTCCTGTTATTTTCTTCTCGTCCATCAGTCTTCCTCCCCCTGCATAGTGATCTTCAGATATAAAAGTCCCACAAGAAACAGTATCAGGAACAATACGTTTGCCACCGTTGATCCCTTGCTGTACTGGAACAGATCAAAGGAAAGCTTGTAGGAATAGGTGGAAAGAAGGTGTGTTGAATTGACCGGTCCTCCTTCAGTCATTACGTATACAAGATCATACACCTTGAAGGTGTAGATAAATCCCAGAACCAGAACTGACTCGATGGTTGGGCGAAGGAGCGGCAGCGTTATCTTTATAAGCTGCTGCCAGCTGTTTGCGCCGTCGACCGAGGCACTCTCGTACAGCTCCTGAGGTATCGTGGTAAGGCCCGTCGCCAAGAGAATCGTGTTAAAAGGAATACCTATCCATACATTGGCAGCAACAACTGCGATCATGGCAGTTCTTGGAGTTGTCAGCCACTCCACATTGTTCTGTATAAGGTGGAGGCATTTTAAGATATAGTTGATGATTCCAACGTCTGTGGAAAACATGAACTTGAACATCAGCGCAGTAACCGTCATTGGCATCATCCAGGGTATCATGGTGAGTCCTCTGACTGTCTTTGCAAATGTGAAGTTCTTATTGAACAAAAGAGCCAGTAAGAAACCTATAAGGAACTGGAAGATAAGGCAGTAAATGGTGAACTTTAAGGTGTTCCCCATTGCCTTTCTGAATACTTCATCCCCGAATATCTGAAGGTAATTGGCAAAGCCCACGAAATGCTTTTGGCCGTGCACAAGGTTTTTTACCGATACGTCCTGGAAACTTAAGACGAGGTTACTCAGTATCGGATACCCAACAAAGATCAACATATATAAAAATGCAGGAAGAATGAACAACAATCCTGCATTTTCATATCTGAAAAATTCCTTTACTTTTTTCATCTTCTTCCCCTTTTCAATATCTCTTTTTCTAAATAATACCTTGGCAAAAGAAATATCAAAACACGACAAATCTGAAAAAGGTGGAATATTCTAATGTGGTTTTATTATCACTTGAGTGACTTTCTGTACTCGGCAGGGAGCTTACCTGTAACGTCTCTGAAGACCTTGCTGAAGTACTTGGGATCGGAGTAGCCGACTCTTTCCGATATCTCCTTGAGCTTCATTGAGGTGCCCACCAAAAGCTCTTTTGCCTTGCTGATCCTGTAGTTTCTGATGTAGGTGCTGAAGGTCTCGCCTGTTTCCTTGTGGAACTGGGTTCCTAAGTACTCCGGAGTTATACCGAGCCTGTCTGCTATTTCATCCAGCGTGATCCCTGTGTGGTAAAACTCATGGATCATGCTCTTAGCACGGCGCACAGTAAGCGTCTCTGTATCGGAAGCCTCCTCACTGTCTTTGAGCATATCCAAAATCCCGGCGCATACCGATGAGAGCTCAGAACGGAGCTTGGCGTTCATGATGCCGTCAAGTAGCTTTTGCTGCTGAAGGTCAGCTACTTTTTTATTTCCGATATCCTTGGCAATCTCTATGACAGACCAGATAAATCTTACAAAGCACTCCTTGATCTCTCTCGGGTCATAGACCTTACCGTCATGGAAGCCTTCTTCGAATTCATCCATGAGCTTTTTTTGCTGAGAAAAATCCGATGCGCAAATGGCTGTCTTCATCCTTGCCTCAAGGTCCTGAGGATAGACGCACAGTGATGTCTGCACCTGAGTTATCTTGGGATAGGAAATCAGAACGTCTTTTTCAAAAGAGATATTCCAGTCCATGTAAGGGTATAGATCGTTTATGCCCTGGCTGATGCCACCAATGGAGGTGCATTCGGTAAAGCCCATGGCAGAGCTTCCCTCTAACTCGTGCAACAGCTGGTACTGGATCCATCTCTCAAAATCAGCCGCGCTTTCATACTTATATACTATGACAATCAGGGATTTCCTGTACTCCACATCAAGGATCAGATACTTAATGCCCTCATAAAATGAGAGGGAATTCGAGAGCTCTTTTTGCTCTCTCTTGGCGCTATTCTCGTACTGATTCCCAAGGTAGTCGCACAGGATGATGAACTTCTGATCTGCGGTTATTCCGTAGTTTTTCTTTAGATAATTAAAAGCCTCATCGTCAGCGGACATTCGCCCTCCGATGATATCGCGCATAACCTGGTCAAGCGTTCCGACAGTAGCAGGCTTTTTTCTCCTGTCCTCTTCCATCTGATGTCTGATGTTCTCGAGGGCTGTAGAAAAGTCAGATATATTAAGGGGTTTTAAAAGATACTCCGTAACCCCCAGCTTCATCGCGGTTCTTGCGTATTCAAATTCCGAGTAGGCGCTTAGTACGATGGCTTTGATGTCAAGACCCTCATCGCTGATGGCCTGAAGCATTTGAAGGCCGTCCATCTCCGGCATCTGCACGTCGGTTATTACAAGGTCAGGCTTTTTTGTCCTGCAGATCTCAAGCCCTGTTCTTCCGTTTTCAGCTTCCCCCACTATTTCATATTCGTCTCCAAGTTTTCCAAGGAGTTTAAAAAATCCCTCCCTGATGCGGACTTCGTCCTCTACTATAACTATCCTCATTGCTTCTCCCCCACATGCTGCAAAAATGCAGTCATCTTTTTTATATTAACATGACTGCAATGAAAAAGGAGCAGACATTTAAATGTCTGCCCCTGCATTAGTTTTAAAGTATTATGCCTCATCAGAAGGAAGCTCAACCTTGAAGTACTTAACGTTAGCTGTAAGCTCTTCAGCGATCTTCTGAAGGTCGCGTGCCTGCTCAACAACAGATTCCATGTTGGTATCAAGCTGCATAAGGGATGCGCTTGTCTCCTGGGTTGATGCTGCGTTCTCCTCTGAAATACTTGAAAGAGACTCAACGGAATTCAGGATGTTCTCCTTGTCGGAGTTCATTGCGTTAACCAGCTCTACGATCTGCTTGTTGCCTTCCTCAGTTTCCTGAAGGAGTGCAAGCATCTGATCGAAGGACTCACTCATCTCTTCAAGAGCTGCCGTCTCATTGGTGATAGCACCCTTGATGGCCTCTGTGAGCTCTTTATTCTTAGCAGAATAATCTGTGATGGTTGAAAGCATGTTGGTGATCTCACCTGCAAGGTTATTGGTATCACCTGCCAGATCCTTGATGTTATCTGCAACTACCGCAAAGCCCTTACCTGCTTCGCCGGCTCTTGCAGCCTCAATTGAAGCATTGAGAGCAAGGAGGTTTGTCTGGCTTGCGATAGAGATAATGGACTCAGCAGCCTGTGTAATCTGAGCAACTACGTTTGCTGTCTCATTTACAGAGTCTGCAACCTGAGTAGCCATCTCGTCGTTCTTCTGATCCTGCTCTTTGATCTGTTCAAGCTGTTCCTTAACCTTGGTGGATTCTTCATAAACCTGACGGCCTCTTTCCATATTGGAGTTAGCGGAATCAAGAACGTTGTCTACGGAAGATCCCATGTTAACTGTGATAGAAGATGTGCTCTGAACATCCTCTGCCATAGCTGTTGCACCTGTAGCCAGATCGTTAACTGCAGAGCTGATGTCTGTAGTAGTCTTCTGTGAACTTGTGATGCTGTCCTTGGCAAGTTCTGCCTTGGAATTAACGGTATCAGCATGGTCAATGACTTTAACAAGAGCATTTCTGAGCTCATGTCTCATTGACTCCAGACCATCCATGATGTTCTGGAATTCGATGATCATACTGTCTGCTTTTATCTTGGTAACAAAGTCACCACCTGAAATTCTCTCAACATCCTTGCCCATCTTCTTGAGAGTTTTCAGTATGGCCATAATAATGAGAACAGTTATTATAAGGAGAATAACGGCAATAGCCATAAAGATGCCGGCATTTACATATATGCTTTTTGAAGTTGCTGCTTCTGCCTCTTCTTTCTCGTGAGTAGCCCAGTCCTCTGTGATATCAGTCATATCGCTGATATAATCTCTTGTTGCAAGGAACTGATTGGCAAAAGCTTCAATGTCGCCCTCATTGGCGTCAACGTTATAGGTGGTCTTCCAGGAATTAAACTGTGACTCGAAAGCAGGATAAACCTGTGAGAATGTCCTTCCATCGGAAGTAGTATGCTCCGTCCACAGATCATCATTGGTCTGGGCAAGAGCGACAGCCTGTTTAACCCTGTCAAAGGCCTGATCACAGTTCTCATAGTAATCACTTACATTCTGCTTTATCTGCTCCGGAGGCAAATACTGCGCGTAAGCATTAATATTCAGCACAGCAGTCTCAGCCTGATACAGATCCCTGTCCGCATTGATCAGGTTTGTACTTATGGTATAAAGCATGTCATAGTAAAGCTCTTCATCAGCTTGCTCAATTGATTTCATCTTAGTTGCATTTAGAATGATGCTGATGACAAGCGTTAATACCAGTACTGTTGAAATACCGATAAGCAAGAGTCCAAGTGGTGCCTTAAAGCCTGATTTCTGATTCATGTGTTTACCTCCTTATTCGAATCCCGTACCACTATTATATTGCTTTTCGGATTAAAGAATGTGCTTTTTGGCAAAAATTTATACTTTTTTTAGGCAATTTGTTTATATTTAAACATCAGTTTATTTGCCTATTTTTTCCCTTATCAGATCCCCTGTTCTTCTGATCTCTTCCCAGAAGTCCCTGGCGGATAACCTGATCGCCCCGCTTCCCATGACAATTACCTGTTCTATGGCATCAGAAGTGGCCACGGTTACCCTGTATTTCCTGCTTATCTCATGTGCAGCTTTCTCGATATACTGATCTGCAGTCTCTGCCTCTTTTGTATAAATAATCATCAGTCCGCTCTTTTCTTCCACATGTTCCCTTCCGCCGGGAACCTTGTATGCGTCGAAAACAAGCAGAACCTTCTCTCTCCTGAAGCCCTGGAAATTCACCAGCGTGTCGATAAGAGTATCTCTTGCAGCCTTTAGGTCATCCCTGGCAAGAGAAGCCATTTCAGGCGATGCATAAATAATATTGTATCCGTCAACCAGGAGATATTCCTTGTATTCATCGGGGTTTTCACCCTTTACATTTTCATATTTCTCACGCTTTTGTCTCTCGACTTCAAGGTCTCTTCTGGCTTCTTTTTCTTCGGCTGTCAGTGCAGTGACTTCGGTCTTAGTCTCTACGTATCTGGGCTTTACAGACCCGTAGGTCCGCTCGAATATTGCCTTTAACTCCTTGTCTTCCATGCGGAGCTGCTGTTCTATTTCGTCAAAAGACCTTGGGGCATTATCCTGTTTTCTAAGACGAGCCTGAAGCTTTTCAAGGGCTTCCATATCTATGCTGTCAGACAGATCTGTCTTCTTAATACTGCCGCCAGGGCTCCAGCCCGAGTCCACATGCATGTAATTTCTGACTTCACTCCAGGGTATAACGGTTCCTGCGCCGTGCATGCAAAATACTGAGTCAGCGGAGTTGTCAATATCAAGTTCCGGATCGTAACCAAGCTGCTCAAGGACTTCTTCTGTATTATGGCAAGGGGCATAACCACTTAAGGTAGTAAATATCCTGCCCTCGCCTCTTGTGTAGGAGGAAAGCGTGGTGCTGTAATCCCCCAGGCATGCTGCCGGAACAGTTCCTGTAAGGACTGATTTCCCTCCCTCTATGTCCGGTGAAGATACCGTACCGTTCATGCGCTGCATATCACCAAGTGCCCTTCCCACAAACTCCTGCGGAAGTTCAATGCGATAGTCAAACACCGGCTCAAGAAGGATGCTGTTCGCCTGCATCAGTCCCTGTCTTATTGCACGGTAAGTAGCCTGCCTGAAGTCTCCGCCCTCGGTGTGCTTTTCATGGGCTCTTCCTGCAAGCAGGGTTATCTTTATATCTGTAACCTCAGACCCTGTAAGGACTCCGAGATGTTTTTTCTCTAAGATATGAGTCTGAATGAGCCTCTGCCAGTTAAGGGCAAGGTCATCGGTACTGCATACGCTGTCAATTGCAATTCCGCTTCCGGGCTCTCCGGGTTCAAGCAGAAGGTGTACCTCCGCATAGTGCCTTAAGGGCTCGTAGTGTCCGACACCTTCAACAGGTCCTGCGATTGTTTCCTTATATACTATGTGTCCGGGGCCAAAGCCAACATCAAGGTCAAAGCGGCTCTTAATCAGATGCTTTAGAATCTCCTTCTGCACTTCTCCCATGGTTTGAACCACGATGCTCTTTGTAGCTTCAACATAATTAAGAAGAAGCATGGGCTCCTCTTCTTCCAGAGCCTTTAGTTTTCCGTATACCTGAATGGCATCGGCCTCCTCGGGAAGAATGAGAGTTGATGAAAGAATTGGCTGAAGAACCTCTGATACCGTCTCTCCTTCCAAAGTTCCAAGACCTTCACCGGCTCTTGTTTCCGATAAGCCCGTCACGGCACAGATCATTCCTGTCTCTGCCCCTTTGACCGCAGTGAACTTATCACCTGAATAAAGCCTTATCTGGTCTATCTTGTCATTACCGATCTGATCTCTTACCTTAAGGTTTCCGCTCATGATCTTCATATGAGTGAGTCTGTTGTTATTTTCATCTCGGCTTATCTTGAATACGCGGGCGCCGAAGGCTTTATCTGACAGGTCTTTTAAAGAGCCTTCTCCTGATTCCTGAAGATAATCTGCCACCAGGTCCAAAAGCTCTTTTACCCATTCCATCTTAAGGGCGGAGCCAAACCTGCAGGGGAAACACTTACGGGTTCTGATAAGACGTGCGATGTCGCTCTTATCTACTGCTCTGCCTTCAAGGAAACCTTCCAAGAGCTCGTCGTCGCATACTGCGATTTCTTCCTGAGTTTCGGCATCGGTTATGGGATTTGTGAAGTCAACGACATGGCTATTAAGGTCACTCTTTAGCGCAGACATTATGTCCTGCCGGCTGATCCCCTGAGCATCTGCCTGGTCCATCTTATTTACAAATATGATCGTTGGAACGTTATAGTGTGAAAGGAGCTTAAAGAGCACCTTGCCCTGACTTGTGACCTTGTCCGGGGCGCTGATGATAAGAACCGCCACGTCAAGAACCTGCAGAGTCCTCTCCATCTCAGGTGAAAAATCCGCATGTCCCGGCGTATCAAGAAGTGTGAAATTTATTCCTTCATATTCAAAGATAGCCTGCTTGGAAAATATAGTAATCCCGCGGCTTCTTTCAAGTTCGTAGGTATCAAGGAAGGTGTCCCTGTGGTCCACTCTTCCCATGTTTCTGATAGCTCCGCCGAGGTATAAAAGTCCCTCCGAGAGCGTTGTCTTTCCGGCATCAACGTGCGCAAGAATGCCGATGGTTAAATATTTATGCATACTCTTTTACTCTCTGACAGGTTCTACTCCAAGCTCTGCAAGAATCTTGTTTGCACCCTGGATCTTTTCTGTAAACTTGGTCAAAAATGCGTTGCGGATCAGAACACTCTTTTCCTCAAAGCCGAATCTCTTGGGGATATCATGAGTGATCTCAAGTATATCCTGCGCAAGCCTTGTGGCAGCACCTGCTTCGCTCATTGACATTATTCCGAACACTGCAGTTGAATATGCCTTCGAGGAAAGGCAGGAATCAATGAAGTAATCGGCAAAATCCAAAAGCTTTGCATTTACATCTCCCGTAATTCCCGGTGATAAAAGAACATCAAGATGATCTTCCATTTCTCTCCTTAGCTTTTTGGAATTAAAGATATTTATGCTGGTTCTTCCGATGACCTGGATCATGAGCCAGGCTTTCATTTCCTCTGCATATTTATTCTCTGCTTCGTTATTAATCATAGAAACCTCTCTAAATGTTGTTGCTTTAAAAACTATTATACAATATCTATTATCGATTCTTAAAATAATATAAACTATAACGAAATATGGTAAATTCTTATTCGCTCAATGCTATAATTATTTGTACTAGCTTTACTTATTTTATTATACCTTTTTGAACAGGAGATGAAAAAAATGAGTGAAAATGAGGCAAAAACATCTGCAAATGCTTCTGTGAAGAAAAAGAACAAGAAGATCAGTACCAAGCTCCTTACGTACATCCTTCCTGTTGTCATCATCACAGTAGTGGTACTGGTTGTTATCGCAGCAACTGTTTCCAAAAACAGAATGTCTGAGATGGCCACAGAGACACTTGAGTCTTCTATCTCAAACCAGGCGGACAACATCGACGCATGGCTGAGCGAGAACCTCCAGTATTTCACAACCGTAAAGCATACCATCGAAAGTCAGAATCCTACAGAGGCGGAATTTGTTCCTATTCTGGATACTTACTATGGCTATAACGAGAACTCTCCTGAGGGCTTCTATATCGGAACCAGTGACGGACAGTTCTACAAAGCCACCGAGTCCGGCATGGCTGCCGGAAATGTAACCGGAACCACCTGGTTTAAGCAGGGTCTTAGCAGGATCAGAATGGCATACGGTACCGCATACACAAATGAAGCCGGCGATACTGTTATCAGTGCCACCGGTATTCTAAACGACGGCTCCGATAATATCAAAGTCATCGGTGCAGACGTTTCCCTCAATAAGATAATGATCATCGTAAACTCCGGTGTAAAAATGGAGGATGCAAGTTCCTTCCTTGTAGATACCAATGACTACAAGATCCTTGCACACAGAGATAATACTATAATGGGTACGACTCTTGCAGAGTCAAACTCAAATCCTCTCCTTGCAGGTGCTGCTAAATCCATTATCAGTGGAGATCTCACCAGTAAAGAGATTGCAGACAACATGGTTGCCTTCAAAGAAATCCCGGGAACAGACTGGGTGCTTGTATCATACATTCCTACAAGTATCATCCTCAAGTCAGTTTCACAGATGGGAACTCTTCTGTTTATAGTTGGTGGAATAGCAATTGTCCTCATTATTTTACTTATCCTCTTCGTTGTCAGAAGAGTTATTGCACCTCTTGGACATATTTCCAACAACATCACATCTATGTCAGAGGGTGACTTCACTATCGATATCGATGCTTCAAGTAACGATGAGATCGGTGTCATGGGAAGCAGGGTTTCAGAGTTCGTTGCTTCCATGAGAAGCATGCTTTCACATATCAGTCAGGAATCTGACAAGCTGCAGGAAGAGTCAGATAACTCAGACAGAGTTTCAAAGACCATGTACGAAGCCTCCCAGTCACAGGCCGAAGCTATGCAGCAGCTCAATGAAACCGTTGATCAGCTGGCTACAGCTGTTAACGATATTGCTCAGAATGCCACAACTCTTGCACAGGTTGTTGCCGATACAAGAGATAACAGTGACAGAGCAAACGAGAGTATGAAAGAAACAGTCGGCATCTCCCAGAAGGGCCGTGAGGATATGGAAAAACTCAGCGTTGCCATGGAAGGTATTTCCGATGCCAACGAAAGACTTGTTGAATCCATCAACAAGGTTGGTTCCGCATCTGAAGAGATCACCAACATTGTCGGCATGATCGGTGAGATCGCCGAGGAGACAAACCTCCTTTCACTGAATGCTTCCATCGAGGCTGCAAGAGCAGGCGAAGCAGGAAAGGGATTTGCAGTTGTTGCTACACAGATTGCAAAGCTGGCCCAGACTTCTGCCGAGAGTGCAAACAATATTTCAAATCTTATCGACGAGGTTCACAAGCTTATCGGAGATGCTGTAGGCCAGGCACATGCCAGTGCTGACAGCATAAAAGAAAATTCCGAACTCATTCATGTTGCGGTTGGAACCTTCGATCAGATCTATACAAATATTCAGGAATCTAACGGACTTATCGAGGCAATGATCGAAGATATCGAGAAGGTTGATGACGTTGCCACCAACGTAGCTGCTATCTCAGAAGAGCAGGCAGCCAGCGCCGATGAGATTCTTGCAACCAGTGAGAACATGGTTGAGATGGCAAACAATATCACAAAGAGCAGCCAGGATGTTGCGGACAATTCACACGAGCTTGCTAATACATCGCAGACTCTTACATCCTATGTTCAGAAGTTTAAGATTTAAGGAGGCATGGAATATAATGAAAAATACAAAATTTAAAAAATTATTTGCATGTCTTTTGACAAGTATTGTTTTGGCAGTTTCTGTTATGGGCTGCGGAAGCTCATCATCAGGCGGAGGCGGCTCAACCAATGGTTCCGGAGTAAAGGTTTATTTCTCAACCATTACTCTTGATAACTTCAAAACACTGGTTATGAACGGCGTAATTGATGCCGGTGCCAAAACCGGAGTGACAGTAGATTGCGGAGAGCCCTGTGCTACTGTGGATGCTCAGGTGGCTCAGATCTCTCAGGCAGCCAAATCCGGCTACGACTGCATCATCTGTAATCCTGTAAATGCTGATACAGCCCTTCAGCTGGAAGTTGCAGCAGGCGGTATTCCTATCCTGTTCACAAATACAGAACCTGATGCTGCATATCTAAAGCCCAATAAATACATGTATGTAGGAAGTTATGAAGTTGATGCGGGCATGATGCAGGCTGAATATGTGTGGAACAAGCTTGGTAAGCCTTCAAGCATTAACATCTGTCTCTTCTCAGGTCAGCCCGGACATCCGGCAGCACTTGGAAGAACCAAAGCCGTTAAGAAATATTTCAAACAGCAGGGTGTAAATGCGAACTTTGCATTTAACGATACAGCTTACTGGAATACTCAGAAAGCTTGCGATGAGTTTAAGCTCTTCTTAAAGACAAACCAGCCTTATGACTGTGTCATCTGCAATAATGACGACATGGCACTTGGCGTAGTTCAAGCAATGCAGGAACTTGGCATGGATCCTCAGGCAGTTCCGGTTGTCGGAGTAGATGCAACTGTTGCCGGCTGTGAGTCAATCCTCTCCGGCGGAATGCAGTTCACCGTACTTCAGGATGCAGGCGCTCAGGGCGCTGCCTGTGTAGAAACAGCCATCGCCATCGCCAAGAAAGGCTCAGCTGCTGATGTTACCGGTGTTACCGAGGACGGCCTCTATGTATGGGTTCCTTTCTCACCTGTAGATAAGTCCAACGCATCACAGTACAAGTAATTAACACTCAGACCTCAAATAACTTCATCCCCTTGTGGCGTCTTTCCAGATATTGCGGAACGTAGTATACGGAGAGGCGCCACTTTTTCGTTCATTGCATGTATCACAGCAGATCTATAAGCCCCTGAATTCCCTTCTGCTCATATATCTTTCTGTAATATGAAACCTCATCCTTAATGATCAAGTCTATCTGCTTCATTCCAAGGAGCTCTACAGGCGCCTTGTCATCAGTCATGATATGACCTCTTCCCATATAGCTCTGGCTTGTATCCATGACCTTTTTCATCATAGCGCTAAGGTCTGGATTATCTTCCATGGCAGCGTTAGTACCAAGTCTTACCATGAAATCATCTGAATCAGTTGCAAAGAGTTCCTTATTGGTCGCATTCGGAACATCTACTACAACAACATTTTCAAATACATGACCAATTGTATCCGCAAGATATGTATTGATGCTAGCTTCACCCTCAGAATCTCCGTCAGTAAATCCATCATCGCTGTACATATTCATGTTAACGACCATAACTCCGCCGGGAGCCAAATGCTCTTTTACCATGGTGAAGAACTCTACAGATGACATCTGGAAAGGAATTGTAATATCCTGATAGGCATCGACCATGATAACATCGTACAGATCCTTGTCTGCTGCCAGATACGCTCTTCCATCATAGGTTGTAACCTTCGCATCCTCAGGAAGCTGGAAGTATTCATGCGCAAGGGCAGTGATCTTGTCATCAATCTCAACACCCTCAACCTTAACATTGTCAAAATATCTTGAAAGCTGAGTCGCATAGGTTCCGGAGCCCATGCCTAGGATCAGAACGTTGCAATCCTCACCTGCTGCCTGTTTTTCCTTGATGCCTGCCATATAAGGCGCAGCAAGAGCATAATCGTAATACATTCCGGTAAGAGCCCCGTCCTTGATCAGGATAGACTGGACACCGAACAGAACATTTGTAGAAAGAATCACTGTTCTGTCTGTTTCCTTAACCTGAAGGTAGTTGTAAACCGACTCTCCTTCATAAGTAAGTCCGTTTTCCCAAAATGCAAAGCTGGTATTGTGGCCAAAAGCAACGCAAAGTACGAAAACCAGGATACCAGCTATGATCCTTGTCATATCACCTTTGGCCAGAGATTTTTTTCCTTCTGCCGGACTTAAGAAATAAACTACAACCAGTGCAAGCAAAACACCTGCAAAGATCAGGAATGTCACGGCTGTTCCTACTGCAGGGATTGTCACAAACGTAGGCACGAAAGTACCGATGATACTTCCGACTGTATTTGATGCACCAAGAGTTCCGATGATCTTTCCGTTATCATCAAGTGAATCCGTGGTGTATTTCGCAAGGCTCGGTGTTACTGTTCCCAGAAGGAAAAGCGGGAATACAAACACCACCATACATGCTGCAAAAGCTGCAATAACCAGGAAATTGCTGTTAACCGTAAAAATTATCAGCGCCGAAATTCCTATAATAATGTACTTACCAACAACGGGTATCAGGCCTATCCAGATAGCTGCGACAAGTATCCTTCTATAGAGCTTGTCGGGATTTGGATCTTTATCCGCCTTCCTTCCGCCGTAGATATTACCCAGTGCCATAGCGATCATAATGGTTCCGATGATAATGGTCCAAACGATCTGCGATGAACTAAAGTAAGGTGCCAGAAGCCTCGATGCCCCCAGCTCCACTGCCATAACGGACATTCCGGCAAAGAATTCCGTCAGATACAAAAACAATTTGTTCTTTAGAATATTTCTGTTGTTCAAAACTGTAACCTCCCCCTGTTTCGGGCTTATCTTTCCTCGAATATTTATACCATATTTGAAGGCTAAATGTAACCTTACCACGCCAAGTATTATAATAGAATTATCAATATTTATAGGGAGGCAAACATGAAAACAGGTAAAAAGACAAATCCCGCAAAATTCTGGCTACTGGTATGGCTTCTTGGCCTTGCCGGACAGCTGTGCTGGAACATTGAGAATCAGTGGTTTAATACCTTCGTGTACGCCAAGATTGCCAAGGATCCCACCATCATATCCTGGATGCTTGCAATATCAGCTCTTGCCACTACGATCTCCACGTTCCTCTTCGGCTGCGTTTCTGACAGGAAGGGCAATCGTAAGACTCTTATTTCCCTGGGCTATATTTTCTGGGGTGTCTTCACTATTCTCTTTGGAACGACTGAGTTTTTGGGCAAAAGAAACAGTGACACAGCAGCTTTTATCGGAATTGCCTTCGCTGTTATCGCTGCCGATGCCATAATGAGTTTCTTTGGTTCCATGGGTAATGATATCGGATTTAACGCCTGGATTAACGACCACATGACACCTGAAAACTCCGGCTCTCTTGGCGCTGCCCTGGCAGTTCAGCCTGTCATCGGAACCATCGCAGGAACTGTGCTTGGCGGACTACTGGTCGGAGCTAACGACAATTATATGCGCCTGTTTGTAGTTATCGGCGGTAGCGTGATTGTCCTTGGACTTGTGTCGCTCTTTGGCATGAAGGATGTGGAAACTCTGCGCCCTTCGATCAAGGGTAGTTTTAGCCAGCAGTTCTTTTCCATATTCAATGTAAAAGAGTATTTAAAGCATCGCGAGCTTGTCTTCGTCAACCTGATGCTGGCCGTTTACTTTATTTCATTTAATGTCTACTTCTCACACCTTGGAAATTTCATGATCTATTACCTCGGGTTTACTGCGGATACCATGGGCCTTATTGAAGGCGTAGGACTTCTACTTGCCATGTTCACGTCAATTCCGGCCATTAAGTTTATCCGTGAAGATAAATCTTCTCTGATCATTTTGTTTGCAGTTGTGATCAACGCCATAGGTCTTCTGGTTATCGGGCTTTTGGTTTCACCGGAAAACGTAAACCCATCTACTATCTGGAATCCCGTTCTCCTTATCGGAGTCCTCCTTGTAGGCATCGGCTACATACTCTTTTTGCAGACCATTACCGTTTGGTCAAAAAGGCTCTATCCCGAGGACGCGAGAGGCCAGTTTGAAGGCATCCGCATCATTTTCTACGTGCTGATTCCTATGGTAGTTGCACCTCTCATCTCAAACCCTATCATCAAGAACAATGGCGAGATAATTGATGAAAACGGCTTTACGGCCTACCTTCCCACAAATACGCTGTTCCTGGCAGGCGTCGTCATTGTACTCCTTACTCTGATTCCTCTCTGGGCTGCGAACAATGCACACAAGTGAGTCACAATTTTTTTATCCTTCTTTAAGTTTGGATTTAGGTAGCCATGCAATAATGACTTCAGAACAAAGAAAACCACGTGCACTTACAGTGCATCTAATCCAAATAAAGTGAGGGAAATAAAAATGCTTAGAAGAGAAAAAATCACAGTAGCCTTAATGACCGTATTCATTGCATCAGCGCTTACACTTACAGCTTGTGCAACAACTGATATTGAAGATAAAGTTTCATCTATGATCGGAACGGAGTCGTCCGCAAATACAACTGAGCCTTCCATGGAAAAAGAGCTTTCGGAGTCCGGAGCAAGCACCCAGGAAGAAAATCTTTCTTCATCATCTGCTTCGGCAAGTTCCGACACACTGATAGATACTTCAGATCTCTTTTCCGAAAGAGATCTCGAGCAGGAGGCTGACCTTACAGATGCTTACTACATGACACTTGAGGATGGCCAGGACATCAGTATCACACAGGAAGGCGTATACGTAATAAGCGGAACAGCTACCGATGTATCAATTATTGTAGAGGCTGCAGATACCGACAAAGTGCAGATTGTACTTGATGACGCAAGCATTACCAACACAACAGATCCGGCAATCTACGTAAAGAGCGCAGACAAGGTATTTGTAACCACAGCAGATGGCACCAGCACACTTAAGGTCACAGGAACCTTTACAGCTGATGGCACAACAAACTTAGACGCAGTTATCTACTCAAAGTCAGACCTTGTCCTCAACGGAACAGGAACACTTAACATCGAATCAACAGCTAACGGAATTTCTGCCAAGGACGACCTCAAGGTTACAGGCGGAACCTATAACATAACATCAACTGAAGATGCTGTAGAGGCTAACGATTCCATCAGGATCTACGATGGCTCTTTTGATATAACAAGTAAAAAAGACGCTTTCCACAGCGAGAATTCAGATGACGATACTCTTGGATATATCTACATCCAGGACGGCAATTTCACAATTAACGCCACAGAGGATGGTATTCAGGCAACAACCGTTCTCATGATTGACGGTGGAACCTTTGATATCACTGCTGCAGAGGGACTTGAAGCAACTTATGTGCAGATCAACGGTGGAACCATCAAGATTGAAGCTTCCGATGACGGAATCAACGCAACTCAGAAGAGCACTGCTTATGATGTTGTTATCGAGGTTAACGGCGGAGACATCACAGTAAACATGGGCGCCGGAGACACCGATGGATTTGATGCCAACGGTAATATCTACATCAACGGCGGAACAATCTCAGTTACCGGAAACTCAGCCTTTGACTGGGACGGCGAAGCTCAGTTAAATGGCGGAACAGTTACAGTTAACGGCGAGGAAGTTACAGAGCTCACCAACCAGATGATGGGCGGAATGGGCGGATTCGGCGGAGGCCGTGGAGGAATGGGTGGTCAGATGCCTCAGGATGGTCTGATGCCTGAAGGCTTTGACGGACAGATGCCTGAGGGTGGTCAAATGCCGGAAGGCGGACAGATGCCTGAAGGTGGTCAGATGCCAAACGGCCAGAACGGTCAGTTCCCGGGCGGCGGAAGAGGCGGCAGGATGAACGGCCAGAACGGTCAGACTACAACAGAAAGCAGTTCAAGCAGTAGCCAGGGCTAATTTCATAGTTACACAAAAAAAAGGCGCAGCCATCAGGCCAATGTCATTAAGTTAAGATGACACTATAAAGATCTCTACATCTGAAAATGATGTAGGGGTCTTTTTTTCTAAAAACAGTTGACATGTAAGCATAAAAGTGCGGCCGCTTTCGCTACAGATTTATTTTTAGAGGTAGCGAAAGCGGCCCTTGAAATTAGAGGCAAAAGTCTAAATTCAAGGAGGTGCACGTGAAATCAAAACAAGTTAGAGATATTTTACTAAAGGAGATACACAGCGTTTGCAAGTCCATCGATCAGTTCTGTGTTTCTCCGGGAAAGGATTTTGTTAGGAGCAGAAAAATACCAATTGAAAAACTTATACTAGCAATCATAGGTATGGGGAACAGAAG
>NZ_AUIZ01000019.1:0-76381 GCF_000423965.1 Butyrivibrio sp. VCB2001
AGTCGTTTCCAACTGCTATCCCCCAGTATGAGGCAGGTTGCCCACGCGTTACTCACCCGTCCGCCACTAAGATTAAACAAGATTTGACCGAAGTCTCGTCAGCGTCTAATCTCCGTTCGACTTGCATGTGTTAGGCACGCCGCCAGCGTTCATCCTGAGCCAGGATCGAACTCTCACGTTAAAATAAGTTCAATTCCAGCCAGAACTAAAACGTTAGCTTTTCGTTCTGTCCGTTATTACTTTTGGTTTGTTACTTCTGAATAATTCTCTTGGAATTTTTCAGGGTTGCATTACTGTTTATTTGTCAAGGTGCAGGAGCTTAGAATCCGCTCCAGCGCTGCGTTTGCGCTGTTTTTTATTCATCAGCGCCGCAACGAATTTAACTATATCACCCACCAAAAAAGATGTCAACAACAATTTTCAAATTTTTTTAAATTTTTTATATTTCAAACAAAAAAACGGCGCAACAACGCCGTTTTCAAGCCACAACTTTTTTTGAATTTCTTATGCACTGACCTCATTTTCAAGGAGCTGTCTTGAAACAAGGTATGCAAAAAAAGCGTAAATATTATTCCTGCTCCTTATCTATAAACAGGACGCCAAGTGTTCCCGGTCCGCAGTGCGATGAAACAACGCTGCCTGCTCTTGTCTCTAAGATTTCTCCAAATCGTTCCATCTTTGTGAGGTAGTCTTTTACCATAATTACAAGCTCGGGGCTGCATCCGGAATGAGTTATGAATACTCTCTCAGGTTTAGCACTCTTTAGAGCATCTTCCATGTCTTTTACATAGTCGCTTATATACTTCTGAGGGAAACCTCTGTATTTATTCTCAGGCCTCATTCCTCCGTCAACTACAGCAATCCTGGGGTGGAGCTTTAGAGCATTACCAAAATAAGCTGCAACGCCTGAGCATCTGCCGCCTCTGTAAAGATATGTTAGGGTCTCAACAACAAAGCTTGCTCTTACGCGTGGGATCAGCTTTTCAATATAATCTGTAATCTCTGCTGCGCTCTTGCCACTTTCTGCCATCTGCGCAGCTTCAATTATCAGAAGTCCTATTCCTGTTGAAAGATTTTTGGAATTTATTACATGAATATGATCCTCCATGGCAAGTTCCTCAGCTGCCAGCATACAATTGCTGTAGCATGAGGACATGGAGGCTGAGATTGTAAAGATAATATAGTCGTCCGCATCATAAGTCTTCAGGATATTCATGATGTCATTGACGCTTGGAGCAGCCGTTCCCGGCGTTTTCTCCGTCTCGTCGGACCACTTATAGATGTCGTCGGGAGTGATATTAACTCCGTCCAAATACTCGTCTTCTCCGAGTCTTACATACAAAGGAATAATACCTATGTCATATTTCTTGATCAGCTCGGGCGAGAGGTCACATGTGCTGTCTGAAAGTATCTTGATCATTGTATTCTCCGTTTTATTTAAGAACTATCGTCTGAGTTTCTCCCCTGATAGTTGCGATCATTCCAAGACTCTCTATCTTAGTTGCTTCCTTTTCACTTATCTGCGTGAGGACCACAACGCTCTCGTGCGCCCTGGAATCTATATTCCCGGAGTATGATGAGAGGTCATTAGGAAGGAAAGTAACCGATGAATAGCCGATATCCTTACCGTTTAAGATTATCTTAAAGCTAAGTCCAAGCGGAATCAGATTAACACTCTTTTCTGTATCTGAGCCGTTGTAAAGGTCAAAGCGAAGCACTAAAAGCCTCTTGCTCTTATCTGCATTTACAACATAGCTCTTTGAGCTCTCAGGATATGTACTGGATACAGAATAGCCCTGATATGACAGGAAGATGTCAGACATGATCTCCTGTGACTCATCAGATGATAAGGTTATTGCATTTGGATCTGATACTTCTGTTGCTTCTTCACTGCTATCGCCTTCAGTAGCTTCTGTGTTCTCAGTCATAGCATCAGGATCCGTTGTAAGTTCCTGTCCTTCAGGCTCTGTCTCCTCTAATGCAGGTTCTTGTACCTGCGCAGGAGTCTGGTCTTTTTGACTGTTCTTGGCTGCCTGTTCTTTTGCAAGCTCTATCTCAGCAGCCCTTGCAGCTTCTTTCTGCCTTTCTTTAAGGACCTCTTTTGCATCCACAACAACCAGTCGCTCCTGGCCGTTATTTGAATACTTCATCAAAAGACCTGCAGCATATTCCACAGTCTGTTTATACTGCTCATCAGTCAGATCCGGGAATTTCGTTCCGCATCCTGTCATCATGAGCGTTGTCATAACTATTAGTACCGCCTGCAAATACCTTTTTTTCATCATACTATTTTGTCTCCAGTTCAAAATAGAATTCCACACCATTATCGTAATTTATGACACCGTATTTCTGGTGCATGCCTTCCATAATAGCCTTAACAATTGAAAGTCCTACTCCGCTTCCTCCATATTCTCTTGTCCTTGCCTTATCTACCTTGTAGAACTTCTCCCAAATGTGATCTATGCTATCCTCAGGAATAGGTTCTCCCGTATTAAAGACGGATACTCTGACATGATTATCCTCAGTTGTGGTGATCTTAACCTCAATCACCTTCTCTCCGTCTATGTGGTTGATGGCGTTGCTGTAGTAGTTCTGCAGCACTTCCTCAATCTTGAATTCATCCCCCCATACAAATATCGGAGGATAATCTCCGAATTTAACCGTTACATCCTTCTGCTTGGCAAGCATTGATGCGGACTTAAGGTAATTGGTAACCATATCGACAATGTCAAAACGCTCCATATTGGCGCTCTCATTGCCAAACTCAAGCTGGTTAAGTGTAAGGAGCTTCTTTACCATGATGTTCATCTTGGATGCTTCATCCATGATTACTTCACAGTAAAAGTTCCTGCTCTCCTCGTCGTCGTTAATACCTTCCTTAAGTCCCTCTGCATAGCCCTGTATAAGAGCAATGGGAGTCTTGAGCTCATGTGATACGTTTGAGAGGAACTCTTTTCGCATGGTATCGATCTCTTCCTTGCGGGCGATATCCCTCTTTAGAGCAATATTGGCATTTTTGAGTTCCTTGATGTTTGACTCAAGGGTCTCAGAAAGCTCATTCATGTTCTGCCCAAGAACATCTATCTCGTTTCGGTATTCATTCTCAGGTACATATTTAGCTTCGAAATTAAGCTTTTTCATGTCATCTGAGATGTAATATAGCCTCTTGATTGGGTCAGTTACTTTTTTACAAATATAGAGAATAAGGACAGAACCAACAACGATGGCAATCAGCGCTACATATACCATAAAAGTGTTGGATATGCTAACGTTGTCTCTGATACTCTCCATAGTGGTCCTTACAAGAACCAGATTTCCGTTTCCGACAATGCCCCACATCTCCAGGTATTGTCTGCCTGTCCCCTTATCCACAGTGATCTGAAGAGTATAGTCATCTCCGTAATCTATTATTGTCCTGTCGGACATATCGCTGGCCATTCCTGTTGCAGAGCTTATCATGTTATCCCACAAAACCTTTGCAAGGAGCTCAGCATTGTTACTGGATGTCTTAAGTGTCTTTGAATCAGCATCCAGTACTATCATCTCGATGTTGTATCTCTCGCAGATATGATAGATTTCAACATCGAATTCTTCAGAGGTAATGTCTCCGCTTCCTATGGCCTGAGATATACTCCTGTAGGCAGCTATAATGGCTTCTCTCTTGTTCTGGATATAAAACTTCTCCATAAAGAAGAGGTTAACAACAAGGCACATTAAAAATGTGCCTACCATAATGCCGATGAATACAGCACTAATCTCAAATCTCAGCGAATGGATCTTTTTCTTTTTCATTTGGTACTCATGCCTCGAACTTATAGCCCATACCCCAGATGGTCTTGATCATCTCGCCCTTATCGCCGAGCTTTCCTCTGAGCTTTTTAACATGGGTATCAATGGTACGCGCATCACCAAAATAGTCGTAGTTCCAAACGTTGTTAAGTATCTTTTCACGGGAAAGAGCAACTCCCTTGTTCTCAAAGAAGTAAGTTAAAAGCTCAAATTCCTTATAGCTGAGCTCAACCTCTTTTCCATCTACCAAAACGCTGTGTGCAACCTTATTCAGGACAATTCCGTTTTCCTCTAAAACTTTTTCATTTACAGACTTGCCTGTGGTCCTTCTAAGGATTGCCGAAACCCTTGCTGCCAGGATCTTCGGGCTAAAGGGCTTTGAAATATACTCATCAACACCAAGTTCAAAACCAAGAAGCTCATCCCTCTCTTCGGCTTTGGCTGTCAGCATGATGATCGGCACCTTTGATGTGGTCCTTATCTCTCTGCATACCTCCCAGCCATCTCTCTTTGGCATCATTACATCAAGGATAATAAGTGCTATATCTTTGTCAGCATAGAATGTGTCAAGAGCCTGCTGGCCATCCTCAGCCTCAAGGACAATGTATCCGTCCTTAGTAAGAAAGTCCTTTACAAGCTTTCGCATTCTGCTCTCGTCATCTACTACAAGTATCTTTAAATCGTCCACTGAAGGTTTCCTCCTGTCTAATTTGTTCCTGTATCCTCATCATAGCCTTTCGTACCTTCAATGCCAAGTCTTTTTTCCGCTTCCCTGACGGCTTTTTCCCTGTCAGAAAGCTCCTGTTCCCATCCGGCGTAGCGATTTGTGATGTTTTTCCTGTAATTTATGATGTTATCGGTCTCCGCGGTGACGGTAATATAGAACATCACCCCGACCAGAATAAGCAGTACAATGTTCAGGATAATCGAGAAGATAGTCTTAAAGTTCGCTTCCTTTTTGGGTTCCTGAGGCAGGATTCTCTGCTTCACATTAAGGCTGTCCATGGCGGAGTGCCTTGTCATGGAAACATTCAAAGGGATAGGGATCAGGTCTTCCTCCTTATAACCGCTCTCAAGAAGTTTACGCCTTAGCCCTACCAGATATTCCCAGCCTATGGGAGTCTTAAATATCTTATTTTCAATTGATTTCTCATAAACGGCTTTTATGTCGACAGGTCTTGATGCCTTGACCCTTGCTTCAAGAAGATTTATCTTTGATAGGTCCATTGACGCTTTCTGTGCGTCGTTTTCTGATAAAAACTCATACCCGCCAACTATAAACTTTTCTTTGCCTTTTCCTTCATCAGCCGCCATATTCAGCTCCGTAAGATGCTATGAATACATTAACGCTTCTGGCCTTAAGGGTCTTGTTTCGCCATGTCATAGGTTTTGGCCTGTTGTAAAAATACTTGCCTCCCTCATCTCCGGTATCAACGCAAAGAGCCCAGAAAGCTCCTTCCGGAGGATTCGGAAGCATCATCTGTATATCTTCCCAGTAAGCATTTATCGCAAGATATACAATATCATCATGTCCTTTTTTCTTGATATAACCGGCAAATCTCACACAAATAACTCTGGAGTCCTTGGTGATATTGCCGTGGTCAGGATTCTCTGTATGCACGGAAATTGATGGATATCCGCACTGAGCCGGCCTTAGCTCTTTTCTTATACAGGGGTGCTTTCTCCTGAACTGGATCATATTTCTGTAGAAATCAAAGAAGTTCTTGTTCTTATCAAGAAGATTCCAGTTGAGCCAGCTTATCTCATTGTCCTGACAATATGCATTGTTATTGCCAAATTGTGTGTTTCCGAATTCATCCCCGGCATAGATCATCGGGGTTCCTCTGCTGCACATAAGCACAGTTATGGCATTTCTCATCATCCTGAATCTGAGGTCTTTTACGTTCGGATCATCGGTTTCACCCTCACAGCCGCAGTTCCAGCTTCTGTTGTCGTTGGCTCCGTCCGTGTTATTCCAGCCATTGTCCTCATTGTGCTTGTTGTTATAAGAATACAGGTCATAGAGTGTAAAGCCGTCGTGACAGGTTATGAAGTTGACCGAGGAATCGTATCCAAGGTACGATCCGCCGTAGAGGTCCATGGAACCTGTGATTCTCTTGACTGCTTCAGGCGCTGACCAAATATCGCCCTTTAGGTAGGATCTGATATCATCACGGTACTTGCCGTTCCACTCTGCCCATCTCTTCCAGGCCGGGAAATTACCAACCTGATACATTCCGCCTGCATCCCAGGCTTCTGCAATAAGCTTAACGTTTCCAAGGATCGGATCATAAGCAAGCCTCTGGATAAGCGGAGGCTTCTCCATGGGAGCTCCGTCCTGGTCTCTTCCGAGGATACTTGCAAGGTCGAACCTGAATCCGTCCACACGATATTCCTCAACCCAGTATCTGAGGCACTCAACGATGAATTCCTGTACCATCGGGTGGTTACAGTTCATGGTATTTCCGCATCCACTGAAGTTGTAGTACTGCCCGTAAGGAGTCAGCAGATAGTAAATGTTGTTATCAAAGCCCTTAAATGAGATAAATGGGCCGTTTTCATTGCCCTCAGCTGTGTGATTGAACACAACATCAAGGATAACCTCAATTCCGTTATCCTTAAGGGTCTTGATCATATGCTTAAGTTCAACGCCCTCTTTGTTGTACTCACTCTGAGAAGCGTAGCTGGTATTTGGTGCAAAAAAACTGATGGTGTTATATCCCCAGTAGTCAAGGAGCGTCTTTCCGTTTACCTCTCTCTTGTCTCTGGTCTCGTCAAACTCAAAGATGGGCATCAGCTCAACAGCTGTTATGCCAAGTCTCTTTAAGTATTCTACCTTCTGTTTGATGCCATCAAATGTTCCTCTGAACTTAACTCCAGATGACGGGTCCATTGTAAAGCCCCTTACATGCATCTCGTAGATAACAGAGTCGCACATAGGGATTCCAAGGGAATTGGTATCGTTCCACTCGAAGTTATCTCTAACCACCCTTGCCCTGTAGGCTCCGTCGCGATTTGGGTTCTGTCCCCATATCCTCTGACCTGAAACAGCCTTTGCAAACGGATCCAGAAGCAGATGATTCTTATCGAACAAAAGACCTTTCTCCGGCTCCCAAGGTCCGTCAACACTGTAGGAGTACTCCAGATTCTCAATATCAAGGCCAAAGACGATCATTGAATACACTTTGCCTATCCTGTAGCTCTCGGGGAAAGGAATCTGCACAAAGGGCTTTATTTCGCCTCTTTTGTACAAAAGAAGAGTTATAGATGTTGCCCCGTTGGAATAGGCAGTAAAATTAACGCCATCAGTAAGCATGGTGGCGCCGTTTATGTTGTAGAAGCCGGGTCTGATCCTGTAGCCGTTTACCTCATTAAGGGCAAGGAGCTGCCTTCCCACATCTGCTTTTCTGAGCTCTCTGGGTGCGCTTTCGCCGATTTCTACTGGTTTTTTAGGCTTTGCGTGTCTTCTAATCTCGTCCATAGTTATATTTTACCACTACTGTGCATTGCAAAGAATAAAAAAAGATGAAATTTCGTGTAAATTAAGCCATGCAAAACAAAAAAGAGATGAATTTTGCATGTTTACATGGCTAAAATTCATCTCTTTTCTTGTTTTATATGGCGCAGCCGCGAAAACGAGGAACAGCTTTATCGTTCCGAGTCTTCGGCATGGCTTAATTTATACGGGGTATGCCCCATTCTTAGTATCAGCTGCTGTAATATCAACCTTATCCTTCTGAGCTGCACGATACTTGAAGAAGTCTGTAGCAACCTGAGGGAACAGTGCATATGAGAGAACGTCCTCATCCTGCTCCTTCCACTGTGCAACTTCCTTCTCGAAATCAGGAAGACCGGGCTCGAGCTTATCAGCAGGTCTGCATGTGATAACCTCTCTGTCGCCGATGATCTTCTTCTGAACTTCAGGGTTGAAAGGCTTGATTGTCTTACCATAAGCACCTGCAAGGAGGTCCTTGGTCTGGTCAGTAGCAACCTTGTATCTCTCGCCCATAAGTACGTTCATAACGGCCTGAGTACCAACAATCTGTGATGAAGGTGTAACAAGAGGTGGCTCACCGAAGTCCTTACGAACACGAGGGATCTCCTCAAGCACTGCTGTGTACTTGTCGCTTGCATTCTGCTCCTTGAGCTGGCTAACCATGTTGGAAAGCATTCCGCCGGGAACCTGATACATAAGAGTCTTGATGTTAACACCAAGAACCTTAGGATCAAGAAGTCCGCTTGCAAGGCACTCTTCTCTGTAAGGTCTGAAGTAATCAGCGATTTCAGCAAGAACCTTCTGATCAAGTCCTGTCTCGAAAGGCTGTCCCTTGAAGGCCTCAACCATAACCTCTGTAGCAGGTTGTGATGTACCAAGAGCAAATGGTGAAATAGCACAGTCGATGATATCAACACCTGCCTCAGCTGCCTTCATGTATGTCATGCTGGCAACACCTGAGGTGTAGTGTGTGTGAAGGTCGATAGGAAGCTTAGTTGCTCTCTTAAGAGCCTTAACAAGCTTTTCTGCCTCGTAAGGAAGAAGAAGTCCTGCCATATCCTTAATACAGATTGAATCTGCACCCATGTTCTCAATATCTTTTGCAATGTTCATCCAGTACTCTTCTGTATAAGCATCACCAAGGGTATATGCAAGAGCGATCTGAGCATGTCCGCCTTCCTTCTTGCAGGCCTTAACTGAAGCCTCAAGGTTACGAAGGTCATTCAGACAGTCGAAAATACGGATGATATCGATACCGTTAGCGATTGACTTCTGTACGAAGTACTCAACTACGTCATCGGGATAGTGCTTGTATCCAAGAATGTTCTGTCCACGAAGAAGCATCTGAAGCTTGGTGTTCTTAAATCCTGCCCTGAGCTTACGAAGTCTCTCCCATGGATCTTCCTTAAGGAATCTCATTGAAGCATCGAATGTAGCACCGCCCCAGCACTCAACAGCGTTGTATCCAACCTTATCCATTGTCTCGATGATTGGAAGCATCTTCTCTGTAGGCATTCTGGTTGCGATCAGAGACTGATGAGCGTCACGCAGAACGGTCTCATTGATGCGAACTGGTTTTCTCTCTAATTCTGCCATATCTAATATCCTTTCTAAGATAATTATTATCTAAATCTTATACGCCGAAAACGGCCATGAAGGTACCTGCTACTACGGCAGTACCGATAACTCCGGCAACGTTAGGTCCCATCGCATGCATGAGCAGGAAGTTGGATGGATCATACTCTGCACCAACCTTCTGTGATACACGGGCAGCCATAGGCACGGCTGAAACACCTGCGGAACCGATGAGCGGATTGATCTTGCCCTTGGTAATAAAGCACAGGAGCTTTCCTAAGAGACATCCTGCTGCAGTACCAAATGCAAAAGCGATAAGTCCAAGAACAACGATGATAAGAGTTGTCTTGTTAAGGAATGCCTCAGCACTTGTTGTAGCACCAACTGATGTTCCAAGAAGGATAACTACGATGTACATAAGTGCGTTTGATGCTGTCTCCTGGAGCTGACGAACAACGCCTGACTCTCTGAAGAGGTTACCGAGCATCAGCATACCGATAAGAGGTGCTGTTGTAGGAAGGATCATACATACAACGATAGTAACGATTACAGGGAAAAGGATCTTCTCAAGCTTGGAAACTTCTCTAAGCTGCTGCATTCTGATGGTTCTTTCCTTCTGTGTTGTAAGAGCCTTCATGATAGGTGGCTGAATCATTGGAACCAGAGCCATATAAGAGTAAGCTGCAACGGCGATAGGTCCAAGGATTGATGTCTGGTGGAGCTTGGATGCAAGGAAGATAGATGTAGGACCATCTGCTCCTCCGATGATTGATACTGCTGCAGCCTGCTGATCATTGAAGCCAAATGCGATGGCCATGAAGTAAGCTGAGAAGATACCAAACTGAGCTCCGGCTCCCATAAGGAAGCTGATAGGATTGGCAATAAGCGGACCAAAGTCTGTCATAGCGCCTACACCCATGAAAATAAGTGAAGGAAGGATAGCCCACTCATCCAAAATATAGAAATAATGGAGAAGTCCACCGGCTGCACCATTTGCCGGCTCTGCCATAATTTCAGGATAAATATTTACAAGAAGCATACCGAAAGAAATCGGTACCAAAAGCAAAGGTTCAAATCCCTTGGCAATGGCCAGGTACAAGAACACGAGCGCTACCACGATCATGATGTAGTTGCCCGGCTCCATTGTTGTAAAGGCTGTCTGTTGCCAGAGATTAGATAATGTATTAACTATGTAATCCATTCGTATCCTCTTTCTGTTTTTTCAAACTTTAAGTTTCTCTGACCTTATCAGTTAAGAGTTGCAAGTACTCTTCCTGCCTCTACTGCATCACCAGCAGCAACATCAATGCTTGCTACTGTTCCGTCCTGAGGAGCTACCATAGGGATCTCCATCTTCATAGACTCAAGAGTAACAACTGTGTCGCCCTTCTTAACTGCAGCGCCAACGTTAGCATCGATTCTGAGAACCTTACCTGCTGCACCTGCCTCGATCTTGATAGAACCTGCGCCTGCGCTAGCCTTCTTAGCAGGAGCTGCAGGAGCCTTAGGAGCGGGAGCTGCTGCTCTTGCTACGGGAGCTGCTCCGCCTGCGCCTTCCTCTACTGTTACATCATATACGTTTCCGTTAACGGTTATTGTATAGTTCTTCATTGTTTCTCCTTTCAAAGCCCAAAGCTTATCTGTTATTCTTCCATTTTGAATTTACTTTTCTGATAGATCTTACCGTGAAGCCATCTGTAGATGCGCTTCCCTCATATGCTGCGATAGCTGCTGCAATAACTGCAACCAGCTCAGCGTCAGAGGAAAGATCCTCTTTGTCAGCAATCTGAGTGATTGTATTATCCATTGCCTTCTGGGCAATTTCCTTATCGCTCTCTTTCTTCTTTCTGCCTGTTCCGGAGATAAGCGGGAACAATGAAATTATAAGAGAAATAATGATAAGTACTGCGAATGCCATTCCCATTCCGAGAAGAGTATTAAGTCCGGCATTCTCAAGCTTCTCTCCTGTGGTCTTGTTGACTGTGATACCTACGTCTGTAGGAAGACCACTGTTGTTTAGATACATCTCCATAAGAGCGGAGTGCTTGGTTCCTGTAACTGTGGCGTCAAGTACAAGAACGCCATCATCATTGATGTAGTAGGTTGTATCGGTTACCTTTACTTCATCAGCAAGTGTGTCTTTTGAAGTAAATCCGATATCCTTAATAGCCTTATACCAGCTATCATATCCGGATCTGCAAACCTCAAAGAAGTCATCGTCATAGGTGATTGTTCCGCCCTGCTGACTTGTAGCTATATCAAAGTACAGCTCCTTCTCGAAGTTCTCTGGGGTTATGTCGCGAAGATACCACTGTTCGAATAACCTGTCCTCGAATATGTTGGCGTAATTAGCCATGAAATCCTGGTTGAATTCATCGGGATTGTATCTGCTACCCTCAACAGTGTTGTAGGTAATCTCTTTTCCACAGGCTGTTAAACCAAGGAGGCAGCTCATAACAAGTCCCAAAACAAGTATTTTATGCTTCATTCTGAGTGCTCCCTTCATTAAACTGTGCCGTGTTTCTTGGCAGGACGCTCATCCCTCTTTGTAAAAAGCATCTCGAAAGCGCCGATGACATACTTTCTTGTGTCAGCGGGCTCGATGATCTCATCTACATATCCTCTTGCTGCAGCGCTCTTAACATTGTTCTGAAGCTGAGCATACTCTGTAGCTGTCTTGGATACTGTCTCAGCATCCTTGCCGTCACATATGATCTTGGCTGCGATATTTGCATCCATTGTTCCGATCTGAGCATCAGGCCAGCTGATGGTGATGTCTGCGCCAAGAGCCTTGGAGTTCATAACAACATAAGCACTTCCAAAAGCCTTGCCGGTTACAAGGTTAACCTTTGGAACTGTTGCGTTTGCAAGAGCAAATACAAGCTTGCCTGCAGCCTTTGCAACGTGCTTCTCATCACACTGTGTTGAGCTAAAGCCTGTTGCGTTTGTAAGTGTAAGAACAGGAATATCGAAAGCATCGCAGAAGTTAATGAACTCAGCTGCCTTATTGCATGCATGAGCTGTGAGCTTGTCACCAAACTTCTCTGCTTCCTTGCCGTTCTCGTCAAAGAGTGCTGTACGGTTTCCTACAAGACCAACGGTTGATCCGTTAAGCTTAACAAAACCTGTAACCATCTCTTTTGCATAGTCTCTCTTTGTCTCAAAGAATACGCCGTTATCAGCGATCTGACCTGCGATAAGAGCAGGATCTGCTGTGTAGCCGTCGAGATTCTCGCATGCTCTGTTGAGATCATCTGTGCACTCGTCATAGGAATCACCGTCTTCGTTGTTTGAAGGAAGAAGTGAAACGAGCTCTCTGATCTGAGCATAGATTGTAGCCTCATCAGCCACAACATCAACGTTGCCTGCGTTCTCGCTCTGCCACTTGGCACTTGATGTATCAAGCTTCTCTTTGTAGTTGCCATCAAGTACGTTAGGTGAGTTGACAAACATTTTAGCCTTGTCAGACTCCATGAATGTGAAATCTGTAATTGAAGGGATTAAAGCAAGTCCTCCACCACATGTTCCAAAGACAGCTGTTATCTGAGGAACTACACCTGAAGCCTCCACCTGCTTAAGATAAATCTCACCGAATGCATTGAGTGCATCGCTGCCTTCCTGAAGACGAAGGCCTGCTGAATCGATAAGTCCGATAACAGGTGATCCGGTCTTAATAGCCAGGTCATAAAGACGAACGATCTTCTTGGCATGCATCTCACCAATAGATCCGCCAAGTACAGACGAATCCTGGCTGTATACATACACCAGATTTCCGTCAATGACACCGTAGCCGGTTACTACACCGTCTGATGGTGTCTCTTCCTGTTTCAGATTGAAATCTGTGCTTCTTGCGGTCACAAGTGCGCCAATTTCAACGAAACTGTTTTCATCGAGCAAAGCATTTATTCTTTGACTCGCTTGTGAAGAACTACTCATTTGTTTACCTCCATGAATATATTTTTATGCATAAATTCCGCAACTTTAGTCACAGTATAGTATATCACAAAAGTCGGCAAAAAAAAGAGGAGAATGCCAATTAATTCACATTCTCCCTAGGTTTTTAAATATCAAGTTTTAAATTAACCTCTGCTTCAGCCTGTGCCTTGAACTCTTCCACCTGAACAGTGCCTATTGCCGGCAATTCTTCGATGGAACGAACTCCAAAGCTCCTTAGAAACTCCTCTGTGGTTCCAAACAGAAGTGGTCTTCCCGGAGCATCGAGCCTTCCCAGCTCCTGGACCAAACCAAACTCCACAAGTCTGTTAACTGCATGATCGCTGTTTACACCACGGATCTTTTCAACTTCAAGCCTTGTTATGGGCTGTTTGTAAGCAATTATGGAAAGAGTCTCCATGAGCGAATCGGTTAGTACTGCCTTTTTAGGTGCCTTGGCAATCTTGACCAGGTACTCGTACATCTCTTTTTTGGTGCAGAGCTGAACGGCTTTATCAAGCTCAATGATTCCTATTCCGCTGTCCTGCTTCTCATATTTCTCTTTCAGATATGCAATATAGTCTTTAACCTTTTTGGGCTCCTCCTCCATTGCCTTGGCAAGGGAATTTATCTCAACGGAATCTCCCATGGTAAAAAGAATAGCCTCAACGATGGCTGCGCCTTCTTCTCTGGTCATCTTAGTTTGCCTTTCTGGATGTAATTATTATGTCGCCGAATGTGGTCTCCTGCTCGATCTCTATCTCACCAAGCTTCATCTCCTCAAGCATAACAAGGAAGGTAACAATGATCTCGGTCTTGCTGTGCTGTTTTTCAAGGAGCTGTCTGAAACTGAATCTCTCGTGTTCTCTGATGTATGCCTTGATATAAAGAGTCTTGGCATCCATGTCAATCTCTTCCTTCTCGATGTTTCCGAACTTACTTCTGATCGGATCCACCTTATCCTCCTGC
Organism: Butyrivibrio sp. VCB2001; assembly: GCF_000423965.1. Classification (NCBI taxonomy): domain Bacteria; kingdom Bacillati; phylum Bacillota; class Clostridia; order Lachnospirales; family Lachnospiraceae; genus Butyrivibrio; species Butyrivibrio sp. VCB2001. The sequence continues at coordinate 13,763 of NZ_AUIZ01000019.1, forward strand.
CTTTTAAGGAGTTCCTGGAAGATTGAATTGAGCTTGGTAAGTGTTGTGTCGCCGATAAGGTCTGAAAAGTCAATGGGCATCTCGTAGTCCTTGACTTCCTTAGGCAGGTCTTTTGTCCTGAACCACTGCATGTCGGCATCCATCTGCATGTCCCTGAGTTCGTATGCCATGTACTTGTACATCTTGTACTCAAGGAGCTTCTCAACAAGCTCTGCTCTGGGATCTTCTTCCTCGCCGTCCTCATTTACTTCCTTGGGAAGAAGCATCTTGCATTTAATATCGATAAGTGTTGCTGCCATGACCAGAAATTCAGAGGTAACGTCCATGTCCTCCCTCTGCATGGCATTAATGTATGCCATATACTGCTCTGTAATGGTAACAATAGGAATATCGTAAATATCTATCTGATTCTTGTCGATCAGGTGCATCAGAAGATCCAGAGGGCCTTCAAACACCTGAAGTTTGACCTCAAGTGACATTCTTTTTTCCTCGTAGTTTTATAACAGAAACCTCTCCGGGGTTAAACATTCTCACATGAATTGTGTGAGTTCCGAGGCCTCTGCTGAGTATCATGGTACTTCCGTCCTTCTCATACTTTCCCGCATCATATTTAGGGAAAAGAGCTATCGCAGGCGATATTACACCTCCAAGAAGCGGAAGCCTTATGATCCCGCCGTGAACGTGACCGGAAAGAGCAAGGTCAGCTCCCCAGTCGACATAGTTTTTAAAATAGATCGGATTATGAGCAATAAGTATCTGATAATTCTCCTTCTCGGCAGTATTTACGCGGCCTAAGAGATTATCGAGATATTTGTCATCCATATTGACCTTAACAACCTTCTTGAAAAAGCCAAGGTCAAGGCAAAGGCCGGTAACTCTGATGTTTGTTCCCTCTATCATCACAGAGTCATTTTCGAGATACACGGCTCCGGCTCTTTTTAGTCTGTTCTTATATCTGTCAAAGAGATTTCCAAAAGAATCTCTGTATGCTTTTATCTTCTCCTCGTGATTGCCGTTTGAAATATATACGGGATATCTGGAAGACAGGTTCTCTAAAAGGCGAAGCCCTGAATCCACCTCGACATTGCGATGGTTCTTGGTTGCCGTGATCATATCACCCGCACAGAATATGGCATCCGGTGATATCTTATCAACGGCTTCTATAAGCTTTTCATTGCCCTTCCCATAAAAATAGCCGTGAAGGTCAGTCAAAAATACATACATGAAGTCCCTATCCAGCTTGTCAGTAGTAACCTCGTACTCATAAATCTTAAAATTATGAGTGTCGTGATAGATGACAATAGCGGATAAAACTATCAGTAATGCAATTATGACAATAGCAGAAATCGACATAGGCACTTATCCCAATTCAAACGTAACAAAAAGTATTTTATCACAGCTAAGCACAGATTTGTACTTTGAGTTTTGCAGATACATAAAAAGGTCCCCGGAAAATCCAGGGACCCTTCCAATTGATTTAGTTATATTTGCGCTTTCTTGCTGCTTCAGACTTCTTCTTGCGTCTTACGCTTGGCTTCTCGTAGTGCTCTCTCTTACGGATCTCCTGCTGGATACCAGCCTTTGCGCAACTTCTCTTAAAACGACGCAGTGCGCTATCCAAAGTCTCGTTTTCTTTTACTACTACAGTTGACATCTCTACTCTTACCCTCCCTTCAGTCCCATTAAGTACATGACTGATTGGGTTATTTGCTATGTTTTGAGCCATTTGCTCACATAACATCACATATTATTGCATAAAACCCAAATTCCGTCAAGGGAAAATTTAAATTTCTTTTAGTTATTTTATTCCACTCTCTCAATTCCCAAAAGCTTAAAGCCAAGAGAATTGTTCAGATATGGACGAATATGTGCGATATAGATACCGTTTCCGGGATCTTCTTCATCTCTTTTCTGTTGCCAGTTCAGATCACCGGGAGTAAGTTCATAGACAGGACCGAAGTGATAATCAAAGCATTGAAGCTCCTCATTATAATCATAGTCTTCCGGACCGTCTACTCTGTTTCTGTTTCCGTATCCGCTGGCATATACCAGTTCGTTATAGCTTGGACTGTATAACAAAAGTGATGCACTCTCAGGATAAACACTCGGATTATCCTGCATCACACTGTTTACATCAAGTTCAAGTGAAAACATATCACGGTAAAAAGTCTTGGCGTATGCAAGGGATCCGCCGAGCACATTCTTCTCTCCGACAGCCTTGCTGTAAAACTCCTCAAACTCCTCTTTCCCAATCTCACTCTTTAGGTACATCTTGTTAGTACCATCGCCCTGATCGACGATGCAGGCGAATCGCTCGGACTGGATATTCTCATTGTCCTTGTTGATTCCTGCCTTTAAGTACATCTGAAGAAGTAGTGGATCCTTTGAGAGTATATCTTCAAGCTCCTTAGTTGTTCCAACCGGTACAACATACTCCATACCCTGCTGGTCATAGAGGTCTCTTGAAATTACCATGTTGTCCATAATTCCCCAGAAGATATCCTTCTGCTGCTGAGATAGCTGAAAATTTGTATAGTTTCTGTCCACAAACTCTTCGTAGCTCTCAAGCTTGTCAGCCTCTGCCCCGCTAAATCCGCAAAGGTTGTACAGAACATAGGAATAATATGCCTTCTGCTTATCCTCTTCCTCGTCAATAGGTCTTGGATAAGTCAGCTTCATCTGATATATCTTTTCGTTTTCTATCCTGCAAAGATCATAGACACGCTCAGCCTCAGCTCCGCCATCGGCGTAAGCTGTAATGATCACAATGGCATTGTCCTTCTCTTTTGAGATCTGAGTCTTTTCAACAACAGGTGAAAAGAGCTTTTCTTTCTCAGAGCTAAGGACCTTCTCCATCATGGCATCCATGTCTTTTTTATAATTAAGTCCGTTTTCATAGACGGTAAAAACAGCTGTTGAGCTGTCCGATCCTGAGAATGTGATGTTTCTTATGATCTTGCCATAGTCACCATTTTCCTGATTATTCACCATCTTCACATCATTGTAGATATCTGATGGATAGTTAAAAGAAAATCCGGTGATCTCCGAGTCATATCTCTTGTACTTGGTATAATCAAGCACCTGCGAGTTTTCATAATTGGCACGGTTAGATTTATACAGGCCAAAGTCTTCCATAAGCTGCTGGGGCGAAACCACAGTGCTCTCTTCTGATGCTGCATCAGGTCCTTCTACTATAACTGCCTGAGACGGTTCATCATTTCCAAGGTCAACTTTGGGCTGTCTGTACAAAAGAGCCAGTCCTATGCCAAGGCACACGACAACAAACAGCACTGTTCCGGAGATAACAAGCCGCAACTGGAGTTTCCTGCCTGATGCTCCTTCATACTGCCCTTCGTTTTCTTCGCCTTTCAGGACATTGTCTATGGGGCCTTCATCAAGGAGTCTGTCCATTTCACCCTCTATTTTCGAAAGCTTATGAAACAGCTCCTCGTACTGTGTCCCCGACATGTCATTGTAGCGATTCTCAGAGGCAAACTTCTCACCGATCTTTTCGATGACATGTTTTTTCTGAGTCTCGAGCTCTTTTAATTCTTCTTCAAAGGCGTCTTCATTTTGAGTCTTAATTTGTAGTAAATCGAATAGCCCCATCTTTTACCTTTTATCCTATCTGCTCACCAAGGACCTTTTCTGCCTCAGCTATGGCATCTGCGATACCTGCAGGGTTCTTACCGCCGGCCTGAGCCATGTTTGGACGACCACCGCCGCCTCCGCCTACCTTAGGCGCAATTGCCTTAACGAGGTTTCCTGCATGGGCACCCTTTGCCATTGCTCCGTCAGTAGCCATGGTTACAAGGTTTACCTTGCCATCAAGCTCAGATATAAGAACTACTACGCCCTCACCGAGCTTAGTCTTCATCTGGTCTCCCAAGTCTCTTAGGCCGTTCATGTCAACGCCCTTAACAGATGTGGCAAGGAGCTTGACTCCCTTTACTTCCTTGACCTGGTCGCCCACATCTCCAAGAGCTGCCTGAGCTTCCTTACTCTTTAAGGACTCGTTCTCGCTCTTAAGGGCCTTGAGCTCCTCCTGGAGCTTCTTTATATGGTCATTTATATCGGCAGGTGTTGTCTTGAGTGCCTTAGCTGCCTCTTCAAGCTTATTCTCAACATCTCTGTAGTAATTTCTTGCATTGCTTCCTGTGAGAGCTTCGATACGACGAACTCCTGCAGCAACGCCGCTCTCTGAAACAATCTTGAAGATACCTACATGACTTGTATTTGATACGTGAGTACCACCGCAGAGCTCGATGGAGAAATCTCCCATCTTGACTACGCGGACTCTCTCGCCGTACTTCTCGCCAAACAGAGCCATAGCTCCTGTCTTCTTGGCTTCTTCCATTGTCATCTCTTCTGTGACAACAGGAAGGGCTGCTGCGATCTTCTCGTTTACAAGATCCTCAACCTTTTTGATCTCCTCAGCTGTCATAGCCTGATGGTGTGAGAAGTCGAATCTTGTCTTGTCAGGATCCTGGTAAGAACCTGCCTGCTCAACGTGATCACCGAGTACTTCCTGAAGTGCCTTCTGAAGAAGGTGAGTAGCACTGTGGTTTCTGCAGGTCTTAGCTCTGTTCTCTGCATCTACGCAGAGCTTAACAGCATCGCCAACCTTGAAGGAGCCTTCTGTAACCTCACCTACGTGAGCTGTTCTTCCGCCTGCTACATGGATGGTGTCTGTTACTGTGAACTTGGCACCGTTTGCGCCCTCGATCACACCGATATCTCCAACCTGTCCACCCATTGTTCCGTAGAAAGGTGTTACGTCTGTAATGATGCTGCCCTTTGATCCGGCTGTGAGCTCATCTGAAAGCTCCTCATCAGCCATGGCAACAATCTTGCCGTCAGCTGTAATAGATGTATATCCAACGAACTCGCTCTTAACTGACTCATCAAGAGAATCGAATACACCTGCTCCGGTTGTAAGGTTAGCTGAGAAGTTCTGGTTATCTCTTGCCTTCTGCTTCTGCTCTTCCATAGCCTTTGCAAAGCCGTCCTCATCTACAGTAAAGCCCTCTTCCTCAGCAAGCTCTACAGTGAGCTCTACAGGGAATCCGAAGGTATCATAGAGGAAGAATGCATCTTTTCCGTCTACTGTCTTCTTTCCTTCTGATGAAGTCTTATCAAGGATCTTCTTAAACTCTTTCATTCCGTTCTCAAGAGTTGACTCGAAACGATCGATTTCTCTTCCGAGCTCTCTTAATACGAACTCTCTGTATTTAACAAGGTTTGGATAGCTCTCTGAGTACTCATCAAGGTAAATTGTTGCTACTCCGAGGATCTGCTCCTTCTTAAGTCCAAGTGCTCTTGCGTGTCTTACAGCACGACGGATAAGTCTTCTTAAGATATAGCCTGCTCCTGTGTTTGAAGGAAGAAGCTTAGCCTCATCACCGATGAGCATTACTGCTGTTCTTGTGTGATCAGCAAGGATTCTCATTGAACGTGTTGACTTCTCGTCAGCTTCATAAGCGATTCCGCTCTCTTTTGCAATGTATGCGATAACAGGAGCGTGAAGATCGATCTTATAAACATCATCAACACCGTTGAGGAATGCAAGGATTCTCTCAAGTCCCCATCCTGTATCAACGTTCTTCTGTGAAAGAGGTGTAAGGGAACCGTCGTGATGCTTCTCATACTGCATAAATACGTCGTTACCGATCTCTGTGTACTTACCGCAGTGGCATCCGGGTCCGCAATCAGGTCCGCAATCCGGGATGTCTTTTACATAGAACATCTCAGAGTCGGGGCCACAAGGACCATATTCAAGTCCCCACCAGTTATCCTCAGCGGGAAGATAGAATATATTCTCAGGCTTAAATCCTGATTCGATACGGTATTTAGCACCCTCTTCATCTCTTGGTGCATTCTCATCACCTGCAAATACTGTTGCAGCAAGGTGATCTCTGTCAAATCCAAAGAGCTCTGTAAGAAGCTCATAGCTCCACTGGCAACGCTCTTTCTTGAAGTAGTCACCAAGTGACCAGCTTCCCATCATCTCGAAGAAGGTTCCGTGGCTCTTATCACCAACGGAATCAATATCATTGGTACGAACACATCCCTGAACGTTGCAAAGTCTTGTTCCCATGGGATGCTTCTTACCTAAAAGATAAGGCATAAGTGGCTGCATTCCTGCAACGTTGAACATAACACCTGTGGAACCGTCTGATACCAGTGATACGGCTCCGCAATCAACGTGACCTCTCTTGATGTAGAAGTCCTTCCAAGCCTTTCTAAGCTCATTAGCAGTAAACTGTTTCATTACATTCCTCCATTAGAAGTCAAACTTATCAGCAAAGAAGCTCTCAAGCTCATCAATGGCAATACGCTCCTGCTCCATTGAATCCCTGAATCTTACTGTTACCTTGCCGTCTGTCTCTGAATCAAAATCATATGTGATGCAGAAAGGTGTTCCGATCTCATCCTGTCTGCGATATCTCTTACCGATGTTTCCTCTGTCGTCAAACTCGCAGTTGTACTTCTTTGAAAGCTGAGCATAGATCTTCTCTGCGCCTTCGTTGAGCTTCTTGGAAAGAGGAAGGATACCGATCTTAACAGGTGCGATCGCAGGATGGAAACGAAGAACTGTTCTCATATCAGGCTTATCTTCTGTTCCAAGGTTCTCCTCATCGTATGCTTCGCAAAGGAATGCAAGAGCTACACGGTCTGCACCAAGTGAAGGCTCAACAACGTAAGGGATGTACTTCTCATTTGTCTCATCATCGAAGTAATCCATAGACTGGCCTGATGTCTCCTGATGACGTGTAAGGTCGTAATCTGTTCTTGAAGCAATGCCCCAAAGCTCGCCCCACTCTGTGAATGGGAATGCGTACTCGATATCTGTTGTATGATCTGAGTAGAATGAAAGCTCCTCAGGATCATGGTCACGAAGACGAAGGTTCTCTTTCTTTATTCCGAGAGAAAGAAGCCACTCATAGCAGAACTTTCTCCAGTACTCAAACCACTCTGTCTGTGTTCCGGGCTTGCAGAAGAACTCAAGCTCCATCTGCTCGAACTCTCTTGTACGGAAAGTGAAGTTACCGGGAGTGATCTCGTTACGGAAGCTCTTACCTACCTGGCAGATTCCGAAAGGTACCTTCTTACGTGATGAACGCTGTACATTCTTGAAGTTTACGAAAATTCCCTGGGCTGTCTCGGGACGAAGGTAAACTGTATCCTTGGCATCCTCTGTTACACCCTGGAATGTCTTGAACATAAGGTTGAACTCTCTGATGCTGGTGAAGTCATGCTTGCCACATGAAGGGCAGGGAACGTTGTGATCGTTTATGAACTTCTCCATCTCCTCGTGAGACCATCCGTCTACTGATGTCTCAAGAGTAATATTATTCTCTGCAGCAAAGTCCTCAATGATCTTATCTGCTCTGAATCTCTCGTGGCACTCCTTACAATCCATAAGAGGATCTGAGAAACCGCCAAGATGTCCTGAAGCAACCCATGTCTGAGGGTTCATAAGGATCGCACAGTCTACGCCTACGTTGTATGGGCTCTCCTGTACGAACTTCTGCCACCATGCCTTCTTAACGTTGTTCTTGAACTCCACGCCGAGATTGCCGTAGTCCCAAGTGTTCGCCAGTCCGCCATAGATCTCAGATCCGGGATAAATAAAGCCTCTTCCCTTTGCCAGAGCAACAATCTTGTCCATTGTCTTTGCTGATTTTTCCATGTTTAAATATTCCTCTCTGTAAATGTTTCTTATTTTGAAAGAAGGAGCTGTGCGTACTCTGCAGTTACCGCATGAAGCTCTGCTTCCTTTTTACCAAGGCTGTTGACTCCCTTTGACATGTATTCGATGTTATAAGGGGTCTTAATGTTTGTCTTGTCACTGGTTATTATTATGTGTCTGTCAGGATTCTGATCGATTATAGAAGGATCTATCTTGTCACCCTTATCATCCACAAGGTTTAAATTAAGCTCATACCCTGCGCTTCTGGCATCTGCCACAGTGCCGTAGAACATATCCACCTGATTATAATAGGAATAGTCCTGAGCGCTCTCAAACTGCATTGTAAGCTTAACAACGCCTTCCTCCTCAAGCACCTGAGCATCTGAAAGCGTGATCCTTGGGTTCTCATACTCTGAATTGTAGTCTGAAATTTCTTCTTCTGCCATATTTTTAAGTTCATCAAGGCTGTAGTAATCCTTGTCGAAGGCATCGTATAAAACGCTCTCAACCTTGCCTTCCTTGTCCACCGAAACAGTGGAAACCCTCGCAGTCTCGTTTCCGCAGGCGCACAGTCCCAATATGGTAAAAGATATTACGGCAGCTGCCGTAAGTTTTTTCTTTATAATAACCACCTTTTCACCTCACAAACAAAGTAATTATATCCAAATCATTTTTCTTTTTCAATAGCGCCTTCATTACAGGGCATCGTCAAAGGTGGCGAGCATTTCCATGCTTTTTAGTGTCCTGTCGATAAACTTACTTCTGTAAAGGGATGTTACCCTGCAAAGTTCACCTAGTACTTCGTCGCTTACATTAAAGGTATAGAGTTTCTCAAGCTGCGAAGACTCTATATGTGAAAGAGCATATCTCGTGGATTCCTGTATCTCCATATTTGCCGGAACTCCGGGATACTCACCTTCTATCTGAAGGCTCTTTAGCTCATAAATGCACCTTACCAGCTTATTGGGAATTGAGTCCTTTTGCAGAGCTTTCAGGGAAATGTACAAGAGATTTAGCAGTTCCCTGTCCTCAATATTCTCTTTTGAATAGTACGAAGCCAGTTCAAGGAAAAAGGTGCCGTAACAGGCACCTTCAAGATCCCCCCTAAATCCTTCGAAGTAGTTCTCTATATCCGCCTCTACTATATTGTAGGAACTTTTGCCCACAAAGAGCTTGAAAGTTCCGAAACAAAATGGCTCAACTGTGCCTGAGAGCCGCCCGTTTGGCTTTCTTGCGCTTCTGGCAAAGGCTGTGATCTTGCCCCTCTCGGCTGTGAATATAGTTGCTACCCAGTCATAATCCCCACTGGGACTATGCTTTAGTACTATTCCTCTGACGGTAATGATATCTTCCATCAAAAGCTCCTATTTAAAATCCTTTGGATTGTAACCAAAATTCTTCATCTGCTGCGTATCATCGCGCCAGTCTCTTCTTACCTTAACAAAGAGCTGGAGATTAACCTGGCACCCAACCAGTTCCTCGATATCTTTTCTGGCTGCGCTGCCGATCCTCTTTAGCATAGCGCCGCCCTTTCCAATGACGATTCCCTTGTGGGAGTCTCTCTCGCAGATGACCGTTGCCTCGATGTCCATGATACCCTCAGGATCATAAACCTCTTCCTCGGCATTCATATCATCCAGGGAAAAGACAACCGGGCCATCCGGAAGGTCTTCATCCATGGCCTGCATCTGTTTCTCAAGAGCGCTCTTTTTCGGCGGATGCTGATGTCTCTTTTTCTTGGGCTTTTCGACCTTTTTCTCCCTCATCCTCATGGTCTCTATTGTTACCGCGATTCCGTGAGGTACCTCGTCCTGAAGAAGTCTAAGGGCCTTTTCTCTTATGATCTCTGCTACAATCTGCCTCTCGGGCTGGTCGGTTATTGTGTCTTCATCATAAAGAGCCGGTCCGTAAGGAAGGAATTCCTTGATGGTAGCAAGCACACCGTCAACGTTCTGCCCCTTAAGGGCTGCCACCTTTACCACTCTGGCAAAGTCCATTTCCTTGGTGTAAGCATCTTCAAACTTCTGAAGGTTCTCCGCCGATACGGTATCAATCTTGTTGATGACCAGTATTATGGGCTTTTTGGACTTCTTAAGCTCCTCGATAATGGACTTCTCCACTTCACCTATATAGGTACTGGGCTCAACGAGCCAGAGAATAAGGTCCACCTCTTCCAGCGTACTCTTTGCCACCTTAGTCATGTACTCGCCAAGTTTATTCTTGGTGTCGTGGATTCCCGGGGTGTCAAGGAATATCATCTGTGCCTCGTCATCTGTAAAAACAGTCATGATCCTGTTTCTGGTGGTCTGAGGCTTGTTGGAGGTTATGGCGATCTTCTGCCCGATGAGGTGGTTCATCAGTGTCGACTTACCTACATTGGGACGCCCTATTAAAGTTACAAAACCTGTTTTAAAATTACTTATTTCCATCGTTTCCTTTTTCAGGCTCTTTAGCCTGCTGAGGTGCCTGGTTACTTGGTACCGGAGCTGCGTTCTGCGCAGCTGCCTGATACATCATCTGCATCTTCTTAGCCTTTTTCTTCTTGCTTCCCACAACAATTGCTCTGATAATGAGCACAATAATTACTACAACAATGGCAAATACTATAAGTCCGGGGATGTGCGATACGAACCATACAAGGAAGTCAACAATGGCTTCGCCCACATCAGAGAGATTCTCCATAAAGCCCTTGCCCATTCTGCTGAAGGCACTCTCTTTTTCTACGGGAGTGAACTTAACAACCTCTTCAATGTTGAGATATACCGTGCTGTAATCAACAAGGTTGTCGTAGCTTCTGATCTGAGACTCTATGCTCTCAAGTTCATATCTTACATCAGCAAGCTTATCCTCTACTGTTATGAGGTCTTCAACTGTCTCAGCAGACTCAAGGATCTCCAAAAGTCTCTTCTCCTCTGTTCTTAAGGAGTTTCTCTTACTCTCGATATCAACATATGTAAGAGTAATGTCATCTACATTGACAGACTTTCTTGTGATATTGGTGTTACCCTCTACCGAATCAACAAAGGAGTCAAGGTTTACAGCAGGAACTCTTGCAGTAATGCTGGCGCTTCTGGATGAACGTCCGGAATAGGTGGTTCCGTTGTAGATGTTACTGGACTCGATATATCCACCAAGTCCGGTAACTTTCTGTTCAATAAGGGATACAGTCTGATCAAGGTCCTCTGTCTCGGTATCGAGATTAACGGTCTTGATCAGCTTTCTGCTGGTGTCATTAACCTGAGTCTGGCCATCTGTTCCTGCAGAAGTATCTGCCATCTCCATAGCCGCAGCAGGCTCTTCATATACGCCATAGTCAGCAGCCGTTTCAGTCGCTGCATACTTAGCATATCCTGATGAATCGCTTGAAGAAGATCCGCAGGCTGTGAGCATAACTCCCATGACAAGAGCCATGGCTGTTCCAAATACTCTGATACTTCTCTTTTTCATAATCTCCTCCTTTTGGCGCTCTGGGCGTCCTGATACGATAGATTTACCTTCCAACCAGCTGCTGAACCGAGTTAAACAGCTCTTTACTCTCCTCGATCTTCTCAGCTGATCCGATAACACACAGGCACTCGTCGGACATGAATGCATCAACATAATCCGCAAGGCCTCTGATGCTCTCCTTGGTAGTTCCAAGAAGCTCATCCCTGTTCTTCTGGATGTTCTCCATCTTGGCATTGCAAAGGAAAGCTGTAAGTCCGTATGCACCCTTGGCTGACGGTGTCTTCGGTGTATCAAGGTCTGATATTGCACCGATTATGTACTGAAGTATTGTTCTATCGTCCGAGTCAAAGCTTCTTAAATACTCTGAAGCTCCCTCAAATACATCTATACTGTTCTGAAGGTTAGGGTCTCTGTAGGTCACGAAAGCGCTGTCGCCGTTCTTGGCAAAACTGCTCATGCATCCGTAGGCTCCTCCCAGAATTCTTATGTTCTTCCAGAGGTAGTCATAGCCCATCATTACCTTGAGAACTCTCAAAGAGCCGTTATATTTAAGTCCTTTTGAAGCAAAGTTACCGGCTCTGCAAACGTACTGAACCTGTCCGGCTGTCTTAAAGCCCTCGTTCTTCTTCTCGGGCACAAGCTTGAGTTCACCCTTTGTAACGTCATCTGTATAAAGAGCTTTCGCAAACTCTATTGCCTCATCCTCTATACCCTCGTATTCCTTCTCTGTACCTGTGACATCCACAAGAAGATTCTCGGGTCTAAATATCAGGCGGCAGAGATGCTGGAATTTCTCAATGATCTCTTTTGCCCCATCCTCGGTCTCAAGAGCCTTGTTCATCCTCTCAAGATGTCTGAAATAACCAATTCCGCTGACATTGTCAGAAACCATTGCAGCAGGCGATACATAGCTCATAGCTCTGAGCGCTGCACTCTGGTGGCCTGCAGATGCAAGGTCGGTCTGGAGTCTTGCATACTGCTCTCCATAGATCTCGCGAAGTCTCTTTACGTCATCAAATTTGGTGGCTGTCAGGATCTCTTTTACCAGGTCAAAGGCGTAGTGAAGGTTGTCATGAAGAACCTTAACGTTTATCTCAAACTTGGTCTGGAACTTGGTGACATCCTCTGAATCCGTGTAAGTGCTGATGGATCCGCTGATTCCGCCGGTCCTTATGTTGATCTCATTGTAAAGATCTCCGTATGCATAATGCTCGGTATTCAACATTCCAAGCGCCTTCTTAAGAGATGAAGCGTAAGGAAGGAGCTCTTTATCAACAGTGCTCATGTCGAACACAAAGTTTATGTATGCAATGCCACTTGTGAACACGTTATGGAAAAGAACCTTTGTATCCCCTGCACTTCTGAGCTCATATATGAACTTATCGGCCTCTTTCTTCATATCAGCCAAAGTAAGAAGCGGAATCTTGGCAAGGTCTTCCGGATCATCGGGTGTATCCTGATATTCCTTAAGCTCTTTGGTCTCCTGAACGATCTTCTTTATCTCATCCTCGGAGAGAGAATCCTTGTATTTCTGAAGCTTGTTCTTAAGCTCCTCGTCTTTTTTCTCGGTAAGACCTTTTTCGGGGCGCAGAACTACTACGCTCTTGTGATTGTTATCAAGGAAATACTTCTCAACAAGCTCCTCAAAGTATCTGCCATCCACTTCCTTCTTAAGCTCAGCGAAGGTCTCTCCGGCCTCAACATTTATCCAGGGTTTCTCATCGTCGTAGAGCCAGCTGTCCATAACCTGAAGGCCGTACAAAAGACCCTTTGGAAATCTTCCGAAATCTGCCTCGCGGTACTTAAACTCATCGTAGGAAAGGCCCGCAAGAAGAGACTTCTTGTCAATTCCCTTCTCTACCTGCTCTTTAAGCAGTGACTGAATGGTATCCACAAAGTCATCCAGCTGTGATTCATCAGCATTCTTGGCAACGATAGAAAAGATCGGCTGTCTTATGCCGTTGTCATACTCGCTGTAGACATCCTGTCCGATGCCCTTTTCAATGAGAGTTTTCTTGATAGGAGCTCCGGGAGCTGAACAAAGCGCATAGTCAAGAATGTCAAAAGCAATGTAGAGCTTTTTATCAAGTGGCGATCCAACGCTGAAGTTATAGGACAGATATGTGTTCCTCGCAATTTCATCTTCAGGAAGGATTGGGTAAGGCTTAACTACCTTCACCGGCTTATCGAACGCCTTCTGTACTCCAACCTCTGAGTCAACCTCTATGCGGTCAAACTTTGAGAGATAGTTCTTGTCGATATAATCAAGCTTCTCAGCCATATCCATGTTTCCAAACATATAAATATAGCTGTTTGAAGGATGATAGTATTTCCTGTGGAAGTCCAGATACTCTTCATAGGTAAGCTCAGGAATAACGTCCGGATCTCCGCCCGACTCGATACCGTAAGTAGTATCGGGATAAAGAGAGTTCTGGATCTCTCTTGAGAGCATGTCATCAGCAGATGAGAACGCTCCCTTCATCTCGTTGTAAACAACACCGTTGATGGTAAGGTCTGAAGTTTCATCCTCCATCTCGTAGTGCCAGCCTTCCTGCTTAAATATCTTGTCAGTACTGTATATATTTGGATAAAAAACTGCATCCAGATAAACGTGCATCAGGTTCTGGAAGTCAGCATCATTGCAGCTGGCTATCGGATACACGGTCTTATCGGGATAAGTCATTGCATTCAAAAATGTATTAAGCGAGCCCTTAACCAGCTCTACAAAAGGATCCTTAACCGGGAACTCCTTAGAACCGCAGAGCACGGTATGCTCAATAATGTGAGCCACACCTGTTGAGTTCTTGGGTGGTGTCCTAAAGCCGATTGAAAACACCTTGTTCTCATCGTCATTGGACAAAAGAGCTACTCTCGCACCTGATTTCTTGTGTCTTAACAAATAGCTTTCGGAATTCAGGTCATCAATCCTTCTCTTTTCAATAATTTCATACGAAGATAAATCTTCAATTCTCATTTATGTACCTTTCTATCTTTAAATATCGAAGTCATCACCGGGCTTAAGCTCGATGTCAAAGTCATCTTTTCTTGGCTTTTTGTCTGTAACATGCGCTGATTTCCGCTCAGTTTCTCTCTTCTCTGCTGCTTTTCTTTCTTTTTCCTTGAGCTTCTCATTGACCTGTCTCGCTGTTTCTGCAAGGCTGATGGTTCCTGTGAATTCAGGCATCTTCATGCGAGGTGTGAGGTCGACGTCTTCATCATCCTCTGGAAGAACCATTCCCTCGGGAACAAAGTGTCCGTGAGGCTCTTCTTCCTCAGGTTCAGGTTTTGCCTTAGATTCTTCTGTCTCAGGCTCAGCATCTTCTTCGGGTTCATCTTCGAACTCGTAGTCAGGTTCTGTAACTTCCTGCGCACCCTGAGCAGCTTCAGGTGACTCTGATGCAGTCTCATCTGCAACTTCTTCAGTTGCATCTTCTGCAAGTTCCCTGATTTCCTCAGCCTCTTTTTCTTCTAAAGTTTCTTTTACAGGTTCCTCAATGTATTCCGCCTCTTCCTCGTCAGCAGGAAGTGCGATAAGTGAAGCAACACATCCTAGGATGAATGCGTAGTAAACGGTAACGAAGACCTGTGTATTCATCCTTGTTGCTCCCATAAAAGGAACAGAAACAAAGATAAAGAGAATTGACCACAGCCAGGGTGAAATCTTCTCAACAGTCCTGTTCTTCCAAAAGCCCACAATTACTCCGCTCATAACGATAAGAGTTACGAGATAGATGATCTTGTAATCAGTGTAAGCCCAGAACATATCAAAAGTGTTGAGGTTGTGGAAGTAATATGATGCCCAGTTTGCAAAGCGCACATCAGCCATCATAAATCCCTGCTCCTGGATAAACATGCCGATAAATGTCAGCACGGCTGCTGCAACCACAATGATAAGCCTTACGACTTCCTCTTTTACCTTAGTGCCATAGATAAACAGTACTGCAAATAAAAACGGCACGATCATGATTATGGTTCCGGCATCCATATAGGACATAAAGCCCACAACGATACCAACCAGAATGTACCAGAGTATCCATGCCTTGGAAGTATATTTTTTCTTAAAAGAGCCTTCCAAAAACAGAGCCACAAACAAAAGCTCTATGCCAAACATGGCCATGAACAATGGACCTGTAGAAAGCTCTGGGCCTGTAAATGCAGGCGTGAACACCGGCATAAAGCCAACATAAGCAGTAAAGACAAGCGCTGCTGCATAGCCAAGAAGCTTCTGCACTGTGAAAAAGCCGCAGATCATGAATATTGTGAAACATACAATCTGGAAAAAGAACGGAATCGTTATGATGTTACCGGTAAAGAACAGTATTCCTTTTAGTATCGTTGAATATACGATTGATAACAAATCGTACTCTGCTACAGGTGTTCCGCCAACCATGGCGTTCTCATACAGGCTCATCTTGCCCGTGATCTCTTTTGACGTATGTGCCAGCAGTTCAATCCTGTACCAGACAGCACCTATGAGTATAAGCGCAATGGTTATCTGATACCCAATCTTAAAGGGCAACTTGGATGGCCATAGATCGGCCTTCATGCTGTCACTGCATCTGCCTGCAAATATCACGATCACTGACATGAGCAGAATACTAAGTACTGCAAAGACTATGGAATAGATCAGTTTATTCTCATTGGGGAAAAGACCTAAAAAGAAACCGCTACTTGCCACCATTGCAAATTCAAATATAAGAAATATAACCCAGATGCCTACCGCCGGCCATGCTCGTCTCAGTTTCATTTTAAGTCCCCCAATATTAAAGTTTTGTTTTATTCTTCAGGCTCATCCCAGTTGTGATATACTGCCTGAACGTCGTCATCCTCGTCGAGAAGATCAAGGATTCTCTGAAGATACTTAACGTTCTCAGGATCTGTTACAGCAACATAGTTCTGAGGGATCATAGTAACCTCAGCAGATGCTGTCTCGATGTTCTCCTTGTTAAGTGCCTCAACTACAGCCTGGAAATTATCAGGAGTTGTAAGGATCTCGTAGCTGTCCTCTTCCTCGTTGAAATCATCAGCGCCTGCATCAAGAACGAGCATCATAAGATCATCTGATGATACCTTGCACTCTTCCTTGTCGATGAGGATCTGTCCCTTGTTATCAAACATGTAAGATACACATCCGGGTGTTCCAACATTTCCGTTCCCCTTTGAAAATGCTGCCTTAACGTTGGATGCTGTTCTGTTCTGGTTGTCTGTAAGTGCCTCTACGATGATAGCTGTTCCGCCGGGGCCGTATCCTTCGTAAGTGATGTTCTTATAATCAACGTTGCCTTCAGCGCCGGATGCCTTTTTGATTCCACGATCGATTGTGTCGTTAGGCATGTTGTTGGCCTTAGCCTTGGCGATAACCTGAGCAAGCTTAAAGTTGTTGGCAGGATCAGGGCCGCCTTCCTTAACTGCTACAGCAATTTCTCTTCCGATAATGGTAAAGATCTTACCCTTTGCTGCATCATTCTTTTCTTTTTTGTGCTTGATGTTTGCAAATTTTGAATGTCCTGACATAAAAACTTCCTTTCGTATTACTTGTTAATCTATTTTGCTATTTCTGATTCTTTTTCTTCTTCAGCAGGCGCTTCCTCCGGCAATTTGGTCAGAAGAACGCTGGTAACCATGTGATTCTGAACTGAAAGAATCTTGAAATTATAGCCATCTACTGTTACATCAAAGTCCTCATCGCTCTCAGGTATCCTGTCGAGCTTGGATATGATGTATCCGTTGAGGGTTTCAAACTCACTCTCTCCAAAAGAGATCTTGAATTTCTTCTCAAGTACCTCAAGAGGGGTCTTGCCATCTACCGTAAACTCTCCTGCGTTCTTGGTAGGTCTTACGTAGTTCTCCTCTTCATCGTACTCATCCATGATATTTCCTACAATTTCCTCAAGGATATCCTCCATGGAAACAAGACCTGCTGTCTGACCGTACTCATCGATGACAATTACCATCTGAGTCTTGGAAGACTGCATGCTGTGGAACAAAGAATCAATGTTCCTGGTCTCGGGAACAAACTTGGGCTGCCTTAGGAGTCCTTTTATCTTCCTGATGGGAAGATCTGAATCCGTGCTGTCAGCAAGCTTTTTCATGGCATCTCTGATGTGCATGATTCCTATTATGTGGTCAATATCATCAAGATAGACAGGGAATCTTGAGTTGTTGGTGTCCATCATGAAGTCTACAGCTTCCTTAAGGGAGCTGTTGGCATCTATGGCTACCATGGCATTTCTGTTGGTCATGATATCCTGAGCTTCCTTGTCAGAGAACTCGAAGATATTGGAGATCATGTCTGCCTCAGATTCCTGAATAACGCCCTGCTCCTGACCTTCTGTTACCATGGACTTGATCTCTTCCTCGGTAACATCTGCGAGCTTGTCATCTCCTCTTATACCAAACAGGTAGAGTACTCCGCTTGATATGATATCTGATAACACAACCAGCGGATAGAGGATCACTCTGAAAACGCTTGTTGGATAATAGCAGCCGTAAGCCCATTTCTCAGGATTTCTCGCAGCGAGCCTTCTTGGGATTATTACTCCAAAGCTCATGATCAGAACCGCCACCAGAATACCTGTAAGGATGGTGACAAGTGCGCATGTTACCATGCTCTGAGAAAATGCAAAGGTCCTGGCAAAAAAGCTGCTGAGATTAAGAACACATAAAACTCCCAAAACCATATTTAAGATAATGGTAAGAAGCTGCATTGCTTCTATATGACGAGTCTCGTTCTCAAGGAGCTTAAGGAGCTTGCTGCTAACGCTGTCCTTGTTCTCAAGGCTCTTTTTCTCAATCTCGTCCTTGCTGACATGGTCGAGAGCCATACCAAAGCCCTGTATCAGAAAATCAATTATGAGAATGACAAAAAAGGCGATAATACTGTCTGAAGAGGGGCCACCCTCCATAATAATTCCTCCTGCTAAATAGGTTTGCAAAATAAGTCAAATTACACTATACCACATTTTTGCATATTATGCCTTATTCTTTTTATAGTTTTCTATAGTTTCTTTGATTCTTTCCGCCGGTTTTACGATGGCACGCAGGCTGTCGCCCTTATTCATGGTATCTATTATTGCTGCTATATATCTTCCCATCTTGACGTTGCAGTAATATGGTTTCTGCAATAACTCAGGCTTCTGATGGATAAGGTCCGTGGTAAACATGCGGTCAAAAACGCCTTCCTCGTATGCTTTGTCAAACTTATCAAAGCCCCTCGAGAACAGGCCAAAGGTTGAGAAAATGAATACTCTTTTTGCGCCTTTGTCCTTGAGCTGCCTGGAAACATCCATCATGCTTCCGCCGGAATCTATCATGTCATCTACAATTACCACGTCCATACCTGATACATCTCCGCCACAGAAATCGTGTGCGATGATCGGGTTCTGACCGTTAACGATCGTAGAATAGTCTCTTCTTTTGTAGAACATTCCGATATTCACACCAAAGATGGACGCCAAAAATACTACTCTCTCGGTTGCTCCCTCATCCGGTGCAACAAACATCAGGTGTTCTTTGTCGATTTTAATATCATCATATTCAGTCAGCAGAGCCTGTGAGAACTGCAGTGCAGGTGAAATGTTCTCAATTCCCTTAAGTGGTACTACATTCTGCATCCTGGGATCATGTGCATCAAAAGTTACTACGTCATGTACTCCCATCGTCTCAAGTTCCTTGAGCATAACAGCACAGTCCAGTGACTCGCGCATGGTCTTTCTGTGCTGACGGCTCTCATAGAGAAAAGGCATGATAACGGTTATCCTTGAAGCCTTACCGTTACACGCAGCTATTATTCTCTTAAGATCCTGATAGTGATCATCCGGAGACATCCTGTTCGGCTCTCCGTCCATGTTATACGTAAGGGAATTATTGCAGACATCGACAATTATGTAGATATCCTTATCCCTGACAGATTCTCTTATTATTCCCTTTGCTTCTCCGCTGTTAAATCTCGGGCACTCACAACCGATCAGAAAGTCCTCTCCGCGCCATTTTTTTAATGTTTCATTGACCTTCTTTCCTATGTCTGCTGCTGATTCAAGGGCTATTATTCCAAGCTTTTGTGTCATTGTTATCCTCCGATGTTTCTATTCGTTTCTGTAGTCTTAATTATATGAGAAAAGCTGTATCTACGTAAAGTGAGTCAGTGGGAGCCAGCGGGGGAGTCAGTGGGGACGGTTCTCTTTGACTCCCTTTTGCTTGGTGTTTTATACCTTTTAATTATCCAAAAAGGGAGTCAAAGAGAACCGTCCCCACTGACTCCCCCGCTGGCTCCCACTGACTCACTTGTGAACATGACACATTTTTCTTATAATTGAGAAAGTATTGATTGGAGGCAAAATGGTTTCATTTCTTACAATGATCATAAACGCAGTTACCACTGCGCTTTTATATGCTTTAAAGGCGTTCTTTTCGCTTATCTCATGGTTTCTTAAGAGCTTGCTTAAAGCTGTTAAGCTCTTTTTCGCAGCCCTTCCCGTCACCTGCATTGTCTTTTTCCTGCTATTTATTGTGAATATATTCATGCTCTTTGGAGGCTTTAACACTATTGTAGGTAACATTCCCGAGGGTGGCGAGATTGCTCAGCAGGCAACACCTATGCTGGACAGAGGCAGGTACGTGACTACTGCGATCTTCGCAGAACTCTTCCGCTGGTGGATGTTCAATGTCCATTCCTATAAGGGAAAGGCTGCTTATATTGCACTGCTGATTTTGACCATTCTTATGTTCCTGCCTGTAGTATGCGTGCTTCTACTCATCTCGGTTTTTGCTTCTTACGGAAATGTCCTGTTTATCGGAATGGTAGTTGATGCTGTACTCTATGTTCTTATGGCATTATTTGGAAAGAACTTCCTTGCCCAGTTCATGGGCAGGTACTACCGTCTCTTCCCTGAGGCCGGACGAAAGCATGAAGAGCGCAAGTACGACAAGATGATGAAGCGCAGAAACAAAGAGCTTGAAGAGGAAGAACGCATTCGAAGACGCGATAAGCGCGCCGAGTTCTATGAAGATGAGGATTACGAAGACGATTATTATGATGATCGCCGCGGCAGATACGATGATGATGAAAACTTCTACGGTGATGAAGATTATGAAGACGATGAAGGCTTCTACGAAGACGAAGATTACGAAGATGATGACTATGACGACGAGGACTTCGAGGACGACTACGATGATTCCAGGCATGATCGCTATCGCGAGCCTGTAGCCTCTTCCACCTTCGATTTCTTTGCCGGCTGTACCAGCCGTGAAAGCGTAGACAAGAAGTACAAATCTCTTGTAAAGCTATATCATCCCGACAATATGGACGGCGACACAGCTGCCCTCCAGGAGATCAACGCCCAATATGCTGATGCAAAAAAAAGATTCCAGTAAGTTCATTACCGGAATCTTTTATTTTATTCATATATCCTTGGTACTCTCTTGTTGATATCGCAGGTAAGCTCGTAGTTGAAGCGTCCGCTCATATCACCAAGGAGCTCTGCTGAAATGGTCTCCCCAGACTTCTTGTCCGTTCCAAGAAGAACAACTTCATCTCCCTCTTTTACATCAGGAATATCCGTCACATCAACCATGAACTGATCCATGCATACTCTTCCGAGAATCGGAGCACGATGGCCGTCAATCAGCACGTATCCCTTGTTTGAAAGACTTCTTGGATATCCGTCGCCGTATCCCACAGGAATCGTAGCAATCCTGGTGTTATCTTTATCCGTCACAAAGGTTCCGCCGTAGCTGACAGGAGTTCCCTTCGGTACGTCCTTAACCATTACAACATGGCTGATAAGCTCCATTGCGGGCTTAAGATCAATGATATCCTTGGGCACCTCGTCAGAAGGCCACATTCCGTACATTGTAACTCCGGCTCTTACCATATCCATTGAAGACTCAGGAATAGCTATTATACTGGCTGAGTTTGCGCAATGCTTGATAGGGATACGATATCCGCACTCCTCTTCAAAGGCCGCAAGGAAGCTCTTAAATACCTCTTCCCTCTCTCTTGCATTTGTAAGGTCCTCTTCGTCAGCCCTTGCAAAGTGAGTAAACACGCCTTCAATATGCAGGTTTTCCAAAAGTCTTACATCTCTTGCAAAAGACACTCCGTCTTCATCAGGAGTTATTCCGATCCTGCTCATTCCTGTATCTACAGCAAGATGTATAGGAGCCGGCTCCTTCAAAACACCCTCAGCCATGAGTTTCTTGGCACACTCATCAAGCTCTTTTGCCATATCCATCCTGAAAACTGCAGGTCTGATACCTTCCGTAAGCATTCTCTCATAGGCGTAAGGGAAAGTATAACCAAGGATCAGAATGGGCTTTTTAAGTCCGGCATCGCGAAGCTCAAAGGCTTCCTCAGCTGTTGCTGTAGCATAGCCCCAGATATAATCCTTGTTCTCCAGGAACTTACCGATCTCTACAGAGCCATGCCCGTAAGCATCGGTCTTGATGACTGCCATCATCTTAGTCCCTTCGGGGATATTTCTCTTCATAGCCTCAAGGTTATGTTCAATTGCGCCAAGGCTGATCCTTGCAGCCACGCGTGAATATTCATCGTTACTTGTTATCATTTTAAGTACATCCTTTTGAATGTTTAAATATTTATCGCAGTACTTCAGGGAGCGACGTAGCTATATCTGAAGCAACCACCGAGTGCTTCCCGATCTCTTTTGCTGCCACATCTCCTGCTCGTCCGTGAATATATGCACCTGCTATTGCAGTGTCAAACCCGTCCATACCGTATGATAGGAGCGCTCCGAGAATTCCGGCCAGCACATCTCCGCTTCCTGCTGTTGCCATCCCGTCATTCCCACTCACATTAATATATATCTTTTTTGAGTCCATGTCAGCCACAACACTTCTGGCATCCTTGCAGATAACGGTGCAGTGCAGCTTTTTGGCAAGTTCAACCGGATACTGGGTAATATGCTCCTTGCAGTCCCTTATATTGCTTCCAAACAACCTTGCAAACTCGCCCATATGCGGTGTTATGATAAGTCTTTTTCCGTCTCTTCCAAAATTACCTGCAAGCTTGAAGAGCTGCTCATCCTCTGCAATAAGGTTCAGGGCATCGGCATCCATAATAAGGCTCTTGTCATAAAAGGTAAGAACATCTGTAAGAAGCTCGCGTCCCTTTCCTTCCGTTCCGATTCCCGGGCCTATGACCGCCTGTGTTGACCACTTCATGGCCGTCATCAGCTTATCTCCCACAGGTTCAAAGTTATCGTAGGTATCAAGTATCGCTTCAGGTAAAAGAGCTTTTACCGCCTCTGCATTCTCCGTCGCCGTGAACACTCTGACCATCCCTGCTCCGGCCTTAAGACATGCTCCAGCGCACAAGATGCACGCTCCGCTGATATCCTTTGATCCTGCGATGATCAGCACCTTCCCGTAAGTACCCTTGTTTCCTGAAGGGTCCCTTTCTGGTAAAAGAGCTTTCGCACTGCCGTCGTAATAGATGGCTCCCGGCTCCTTAGAAAGAAAGCTATCTTCGGTAATGCCGACATCTTTAACAAAAAGCTTACCTGCATATTCACATCCGGGATACATGATATGCCCGATCTTGGCCTGATTAAAGGTCACTGTGGCATCGGCCCTGACTGCTGCTCCGCAAATGTGTCCGTCATCAGCGCTTATGCCCGATGCTATATCTATAGAAACCAGGAACAGATCTGTATCTCTTTGTCTCTTACAACTGTTTATATAATTGACAGCATCCAGATATTCTCCAGTAACAGGCCTTGAGAGACCTATACCAAATAAACCATCTACAATGATATCAAAGTCCGCTTCGGATTTGTTGCAGCTTATGTTGGAAAAAGTGTCCTTGTGGATTCCATAGTTTTCTGCAATTTCCAGCTGCTTTAAAAGAAGTTCCGAGCACTTAGTCGGATCTCCCACAACGCACAGGTTCACCTGGTAGCCTCTTTGTTTAAGGAGTCTTGCGACGCACACTCCATCTCCGCCATTGTTGCCAACTCCGGCCATAACCAGCGCTTTGTAGACTCTCTTCGCCTCTCTCTTTTTGCGCCAGTCATCGATGACATCTGCAACTGCTAATGATGCCCTCTCCATCAGCACTTCCGTCGCCACCCCAAAATGCTCCGACGTATTCCTGTCGTAAATCCTCATTTCCTGACTATTTACAGCATATTTAAAACCATTCACCATACCAATACCCCCAGTTAAACGAAAGCCCCGGTCTGAAAAGCCAGACCGGGACGTATTATTTCCAATCACTCTACATATTCATCCTCATACCCTTCAAGAGGTCGTCTTATAGGATGTCTGCGGTTTGGATCATATTTCATATCAAAGAGGTCGATAACTTCCGGCCCGAAGATCTGATGCATGTAGGAGTAGAGATTGTAGTTCTCCATTTCTGCTTCCTGCAGGTGAATAACATTTTTCTTGAGTTCTACGCGCACCTTGGATATCCACTCATCAAGGCCCTTTATGTACTCCGTGTTGCTGTGAAGCGTATCGTAACAGGCCTTCATGGTCTCTATCATGAGCTTGTAGTCCACATCATATATCTGCCTTGAAAGATTCAAAAGCTCGTCATTGTGACTATCAAGCTTCTCATTGCATTCATTGATAAGTCTGGTTCTCTCGGAGATCTCTTTTTCTATCGCTGCATTGTTGCCACCTGATTTGTTGGCTTTGTCGCGAAGGGGCACAATCTCTGAAAGAAGCGTCTTTTTTAGCTTCTTGATCTTCTTGGTCTCTGTGCGTATCTTGCCGTCCCTGTCGACCAATGCATTAAGTTCTTCAGAAAGACTCTCTATCTCCGGAGTCATCTCAGTCTGGGTGAAAAGCTGGTGCCACTTGTCATCAAGTGTCAGAATAGGGATACTCTTGCCCTCCAGCGCAGACATATAGACATTATCATCTCTTGCCATCAGATTCTCTCACTAATGTTTTAATGATTTTTCATACCTATCTATATTATACGATAATTTCATCAAACTGTCAGATAAATGTACATTTTCTACCTGAATATTGTTAGGAACTTCAAGGTCAACATGCGCAAAGTTCCATATAGCCTTGATTCCGCAGCCTGCCAGTCTGTGTGCCATTGGAACAGCCTGCTCCTTGGGAATAGTAAGAACAGCTATTTCAATTTTGTTGTCTCTGACAAAATCTTCCACTTCGTCAACAGGTCTTACCTCAACGTCACGGATCTTGGTTCCGTAGAGCTCAGGATTGCAATCAAAAGCTCCCTTGAACACAAAGCCTCTTCTTGTGAAAT
Source organism: Butyrivibrio sp. VCB2001 (assembly GCF_000423965.1). Classification (NCBI taxonomy): domain Bacteria; kingdom Bacillati; phylum Bacillota; class Clostridia; order Lachnospirales; family Lachnospiraceae; genus Butyrivibrio; species Butyrivibrio sp. VCB2001. The sequence goes on from NZ_AUIZ01000019.1 coordinate 38,149, forward strand.
TGGTATAACCTGCAAGGGCTTTACCAAGGTGTCCTGCGCCGATGATAACCAGGCTGTGCTGCTTATCAAGGCCGAGGATCTTGCCGATTTCGTCATAGAGATACTGTACGTTGTAGCCATATCCCTGCTGGCCGAAGCCACCAAAGTTGTTGAAATCCTGTCTGATCTGTGAAGCTGTGACCTTCATGATATCGGAAAGCTCCTGAGAAGAAATCCTCTCAACGCCTCTCTCCTTAAGGTCTCCAAGATATCTAAAATATCTGGGCAGTCTGCTTATGACCGCCTGAGAAATCTCTTTTTCTGCCATGTCATTCTCCAAAAAATGCTTTGTTTGTTAATTATCCTACAAATTGATTATATCTATACGTTAAATATATGTCAATTCCGTAAAATCGTTAAAAAATCCCCTGACCATGCGCTTTTGCGGTCAGGGGATCGTAAAATTTTATTTATATTTTATGGTTTGAAATAGCTTATTGTATCGGACATGTTTGTAGCCAGTTCCTGAAGCTTGCCAGCAGACTCTGTAATGATAGCAAATGTAGCGTTGAGTTCCTGCATTGAAGCATTGGTCTCTTCTGTCGAAGCTGCGTTTTCTTCTGATATAGCCGACAGATCGGAAATGATCTCAACAAGCTTATCCTTGGCTGAATTGAGCTTATCGATGTGGGCTGCAATATTGTCGGTACTCTCAGAAACGTTATCTACGTTCTCAGCCATGCTCTGCATGTTGACCTTGGTATCATCAAGCTGTGTTTCCTGCTGCTCGAAGCTTGCATTAAGTCTCTGCATTACCTCTACCGACTGCTCGGAATCAGCAACAAGCTTTTCAACGATCTTCTTGATCTCTTCTGCGGAATTGCTACTCTGTACAGCCAGCTGGCCAATTTCTGTAGCAACAACTGCAAAGCCTTTTCCTGCATCTCCCGCTCTTGCTGCCTCAATGCTTGCATTGAGTGAAAGGAGGTTGGTCTGTGATGCGATCTCTGTGATAGCCTCTGAGAACTTGGAAATCTCTTTTGCAGATTCATTGGTCGAATCAATGGTTGCACCGATATCACGAACCGATGACTGTACTTCGCTGCTCTGAGCAATGAGCTTGTTAAGAGCTTCCATCGCTGCCTCGCAGGAGGTCTTCATCTCGTTTGCATAGCTGTTAAGCTGCTGTACGTTCTCTGATACGTCTTCAATGTCTTTTCCGATATCCTGTGTATTTCCGGCTGCTGTCTCTACGCTCTCTGCCTGGTTTACAGCGCCCTTTGAAATGTCATCCACTGCCTGAGATACCTGTCCGGATGCTGCAGATGCCTGGCTTGCCGATTCGGAGAGCTCACTTCCGGATCTCTTGAGTTCTTCGGACATCTCCATTGTGGATTTGATTACTTCGCCAAGTTTCTCTGAAAGAGTCTGTGCTCCGTCTGCAAGAAGTCCGATCTCATCATTTCGATCAAGAGATGACTTGTCAATTGAAAGCTTAAGTTCACCCTTGGAAAGATTGCCGAGTTCCTCGGCAATTGCTCTCATCTTGCCTGAAGACTTGTTAGCAACAAGAATTCCTACTATAGAAACGCCAATAGCAATCAGCAGGGATAATATAACCATCTGTATCGTAATTCCCCTGATCTTGGCGTCAACTGAATCGCTCTCTCTGCCGGAGTATACCATTCCTACGATGGTTCCGTCATCATTCTTAAGTGGCATATAGTAGCTAAAATAGCTCCCTGTAGCACCTGCAGGCACCATCTTGGCGTAATAAGTCTGACCGCCGGTAAGGACTGCACTTGCCACTTTATCAGAGATGTTATAGCCTACTGCCTTGGCACCACTGGAATCCTTAAGAGTAGTGATGACTCTCTCTTTTCCATAGAAAAGAGAATACTCAACTCCTGTACTGGCCTTGAGCTCATCCATGATCTCTTCGTATTCTGCCATGACGTTTTCGCCACCTTTTGTCAGAACACCGTCAGTATATTCCCATTCACCGTCCCATACGTTGCTCATCTCACTGTTAAGCTGTTCTACGGCAAGAAGAAGTTCTTCCTGAACCATCTCATCATAGGTGTTGTTTATCGATAAAGAGCTTATTATTACAAGCACAATCGATACTCCGACAATAGCAGCAACCGCTGCAATGATGAGTTTTTGTACAAGCTTACCTTTTCTTTCTCTGGCTTCCATAATGTGCCTCCTTAGGAAAAGACATAATAATACTGATATAACATAATAATTATACAAAATATCGCATTATAATTGTCAGAATCTTTTCTTAAATTTTGATAAATTAAGCACGTATCGCCGATTATTACCTTTGTGCGCAAATAAGCCAAATCAAGTTTACATTTGACCAAAAATCATATATGATTTTAAGGCTGATTAAAATAAATCAATAAGCAGGAAATTTAAATGAATTCACTAATAATGGTAATAATTGAAAATGTCGGACTAATAGCCTTTGCTATTTCAGGTGCTGTCGTTGCAGCCAAGAAAGATATGGATCTGTTCGGCATTAACCTGATGGCTCTTGTAACTGCCACAGGAGGCGGACTTATCCGTGACATCATAATTGACAGGATCCCACCGGTGATGTTTGTTAATCCTTCACTGACGATAATCACTCTCATCACTGCAAATATTGCATTTGTGGTCATGTATCTCAAAAAGCCCATGCCCAAAGGCATAACTCCGGTCTATGACAAGCTCCTGTTCTGGCTTGATACTCTCGGCCTTGCAGCCTTTACCGTAGATGGCGCATTTGCCGGAATCTACTCGGATTATTCAGACAATCTCTTTCTCGTTGCATTCCTGGGAGTAATAACAGGAATCGGAGGCGGGCTTATCAGAGATGTACTCGCCGACAAAGTACCCTACGTTTTGGTCAAGCACGTATACGCCATCGCTTGTATTGCAGGTGCAGCTGTAACCGTAGTTTTGTGGAAGTTTACAGGAAGTGAACTTATCAGCTCACTCTTCGGTTTCTCAACCATAGTACTGCTACGCTTCCTCGCTATGCACTTTGAATGGAATCTGCCCACAGTACATATGCATGAATAATGGTCCCTAACCCCCGTCCCCAGGGACCATTACTTTTTCTGAATCTTAGCTTTCTCTTTTACTTTCTTAAGTTCATCTACGCTGAACATATAAGATTTATTGCAGAAATGGCACTTAAGCTCCACTTCCTTGCCTTCATCTATCATTTCCTGGATTTCCTTTTCTCCGATGAGCATTAGGGCTCTCTCTACTCTGTCCTTGTCACAGTTGCAGTAGAAATTGAGGTCCACTCTGTCGGTTATCTCTACGTCAAATCCATCAAGTACGATATTCAGAAGCTCCTCAGGTGTCTTGCCGGCTTTTAAGATATCCGTAACGGATGTAAACTTCTGAAGATTTTCCTCAAGATGGGATATGGTAGCTTCATCAGCAAAAGGAAGGAGCTGGATGATGAAACCTCCTGCAGCTATGACAGAAAGGCTCTCCCTCTCAACCAAAACTCCAAGCCCGACTGAAGATGGTGTCTGCTCTGACTTGGTGAAATAGTAAGTCAGGTCCTCTGCCACCTCTCCTGTGTAGAGAGGAACCTGTCCCACATAGGGCTCTTTCATTCCCATATCTCTGATAACGGTAAGTGTGCCCTCGCCGATTCCGCCGCCGACATTTAAATGGCCGGATTCATTGGGCTCCATTATGACGTAAGGATTACTTACATATCCCTTTACATTTCCCTTGTTATCAGCTGTTGCCAGCACAGAGCGAAGTGGTCCGTCACCGTCCATCTTGACGGTAATAAGATCGCTCTCATTATCCATCATTGTTCCCATCATAACTGTGCCCGTCATAAGTCTTCCAAGAGCCGCAGCTGCGATGGGTGAGAGGCCGTGAGCCTTTCTTCCGTACTCCGCAAGATCCTTTGTTGTTGCGGCGAAAGCCCTTATCTGGGCATTTCCTGCAGTTGCTCTTACCATATAATCTTTATAAGCCAATTCTTTTTCCTCTTTTCTTATCCTGTAATATCACTGTAGCACTCAGGCCTTCTGTCCCTGAACAGTCCCCAGGAGAGCCTGTTTCTGCGTATCTCACTAAAGTCATACTCCGCATAGATGATCTCCTCTTTATCCCTGGAAGCCTTTGCTACGCACTCTCCCGTCTCATCTGTAAGAAAGCTCGTTCCATAGAAACAAAGAGATGACTTTTGTCCGCCATTCTCCTCAGATGGCTCGACCGTTTCCGTGCCGATCCTGTTGGCCGCAGCCACAGGAATAATGTTTGCTGCCGAATGTCCCTGCATGGTCCTCATCCAGTGGCCTGAGCTGTCAACGTTAAGTATTGGCTCTGAGCCGATGGCTGTTGGATAGAGAATAATGTCCGCTCCCTTAAGTGCAAGACACCTTGCAGTCTCCGGGAACCACTGATCCCAGCAGATTCCGACACCGACTTTTCCGTATCTTGTCTCAAACACTCTAAAGCCTGTATTTCCGGGTGTGAAGTAGAACTTCTCCTGATAATAGTGATCATCCGGAATGTGGGTCTTTCTGTATATTCCAAGGAGCTTTCCGTCTGCATCTATCATAACAACCGAGTTGTAGAGTTCGTTCCCATCCTTCTCGTAAATACTGATGGGCATCACGACTTCCAGCTCTCTGCACAGGTCTGAAAAATACTTAACTGCAGGGTTTTCCAAAATCTCCGTGGCATACTCGTAGTAGTCGTATCTTCTCTCCTGACAGAAATACTGCCTCTCAAAGAGCTCAGACAAAAGAATGATCCTCGCGCCTTCCTTAGCTGCCTTTCTTGTCAGTTCCCCGGCCTTTTCTATATTTCTATTAACCAGCTCTGCGTCAGTAAGGGCGCTGTTTCCGCACTCAAACTGCACGCAGGCAACCTTTATCTTCTCACTCATGCCTTTGTTCCTCCTACCGGCACCTGCTGCGTAATGCAATGGATGTTTCCGCCGCCCAGAAGTATGGGCCTTGCATCAATGCCGATGATCTCTTTTTCGGGTAAAAGAGCTTTAAGCGTATCCAAAGCTCTTTTATCGCTTTCTGCGTTCTCATCTCCAAACTGAGGTACTAAAGCTGCGCCGTTTATAAAATAGAAATTGACATAGCTTGCAGCCAGTCTCTCTCCTACTTCACGCATATCCTCGCCCTCTTCAAACTCGTAGTTTGCAAGATCCTCCTCTTTAACGAGAACAGGGTTATCCGGAATATAAAGCTTGTGGACCTTGATCTTCCTTCCCTTTGCATCCGTCACGCTCTCAAGGTAGTCAAGATCAGCCTTGGACATCTCGTACTGAGGATCGCTCTCATCATCTGTCCATGCAAGAACCACTTCTCCGGGCCTTATAAAGGCACAGACGTTGTCCACATGCTCATTGGTCTCATCATTGTAAATTCCTCTTGGAAGCCACAAAACCTTTTCTGCTCCCAGATACTCTTTTAATCTATCTTCGATCTGCTCTTTAGACAGCGAAGGATTTCGTCCCTTGCTCAAAAGACAACTCTCCGTCACCATCACCGTTCCCTCGCCGTCACAGTGTATGGATCCCCCTTCAAGCACAAAAGGCGAAGCGTCATACCCATCAACTTCCATGGTTTCAAGAAACGAAAGTGCAACCTTATCATCCTTATCCCAGGAGGCGTAAAGACCGTCCACTTCTCCGCCCCAGGCATTAAAGCTCCAATTGACTGCGCGAATGTCTTTCCCACGTCCTGTCACAAATGTAGGTCCTACATCTCTGGCCCAGGCATCATCGCTATCTATCTCAAAAATAAAGCATCTCTCCGAGAGTTCTTTTTCCAGATTCTCATCCCCATGGCAATGAGTTGTTATCAGGTTGTCCATGAAGGCATCCGCCTCTTTTACAAAATCCTTAGAGGCAAGCAGATACAAGTCCTCGCGCTTTAGGATCTCCAAAAAGACCTCTCCAAAGGACTTTAGTGTATCACCCCTATCCTTCCCCCAGCTTCCCGGGCGCGTCGGATAGATCATGATAGTGCCAAGGTGAGGTGAAAACTCAGCCGGCATAGAAAAGCCATCTTCGATTGGTTTTGACTTAAACTTCTCCAATATGTCTCCTTTTCAAAAAAGGCTCTGTTATCAGAGCCTTGTCTTGAAGTCGTAATAGTTAAAGCTTCTAAGAATCTCCACCTCTCCGTCTTCATGCATAAGCGAAATGCTTGGAAGCGCCATTCCGTTGAAGGTGTTGTTCTTAACAAAGCTGTAGATCGCCATATCCTCAAAGACGAGTCTGTCTCCGGGCTTTTTCTCATCATTGAAGCTGTAATCTCCGATGATATCCCCTGCAAGACATGTCCTTGATGAAAGCCTGTAGGTGTAGTTCATCTCACCAGGCTCCTCAGAATCGCGAAGAGGTGGTCTGTATGGCATCTCCAGTACATCCGGCATATGGCAGGCAGCGGATGTATCAAGGATAAGTACCGGCATTCTGTCTGTCTCAACAACATCCAGAACTGTGGTAACAAGGTATCCGGCATTTAATGCTATAGCCTCTCCCGGTTCTAAATAAACGTCAATACCGTACTTGGCCCTGATATAGGACACAAGTCCAATAAGTGCATCAATATCATAATCAGATCTTGTGATGTGGTGACCACCGCCGAGATTGATCCACTTGATCTTTCCAATGTTTTCATCCGGAGCAGGCGCAGCAAGCTCTGTATTATCGGCATTCTCACCGTAATTTACGTCATACTCCTCCCTGTCGCGGATGCGCATGTTTCTCTCAAACTCTTTGAAAATAAATGTATCATAGTCGTCAGGAATAAGAGGACTCGGGAAGAACCTTGCAAACTCCCTCTCAACCTTTAGGAATGTATCCTCAAGCGGCTCAAAGCCCTGCTCGCAGAGATTGTGAACATGGAGTCCCTCAACGCCCTTAGGGAGTGTCTCAGGCATGTCATCATTTCTGACTCCAAGTCTTGAACCAGGAGCACAGGGATCATATATCTCATGAGAATCCTCGGTGCTGATCTCAGGATTTATCCTTATGCCAACTGAAACCTTGCCCTCTGAAACGGCTTTCTCCCATGTTGGTCTGTGATATTCAAGCTGGCTAAGTGAGTTAAAGACAATGTGATCACACATTTTACAAAGGTCCCTGAGCTCATCCTCTTTAAATGCCGGCTCAAACACGTGGTTTTCGGGCTTTGGAGCATTTGCATCAAGAGTTTTTCTGATCTCATCACGGGCCAGTCTGTCCGTTGTGGGAACCTTAAACTCTTCATGGGCAAGCCTTGCTTCATATATGCCCGAAGCTGTTGTGCCATCCAGATACTGAGCGATCAGCGGATAAGTCTGATATGCCGAATAGGCCTTCTGGGCAAGAAGTATCTTAGCTCCTGACTTCTCCCTTACTTCCTTTAGTATCTCAAGATTTTGCTTTAATTTCTTCTCATCCAGCACATAGGATGGTGTCGGAATATCTTCAAATCTCATAAACAGTGCACCTCACAATGAAGTCATGCTCTCGCTTATTCTACCTCTACAGGATTCTCGTCAACAACCCATGGAAGTCCGAATTCATTGAGCATATCCATGTATGGATCGGGATCAAACTCATCAGTTGTGTATACACCGGGCTTCTTCCACTGTCCGGAAAGTACAAGAGCTGTACCGATCATGGCAGGAACACCGGTTGTGTAGCTGATAGCCTGGCTTCCAAGCTCCTTGTAGCACTCCTGGTGGTCGCATACGTTGTAGATATAAATAACCTTTTCCTTGCCATCCTTGATTCCGCGGATGATGCAGCCGATGTTGGTCTTGCCGACAGTTCTTGGTCCAAGGCTTGCAGGATCAGGTAAAAGAGCCTTTAAGAACTGGATAGGAACAATGTCTTTTCCCTCAAACTTAATAGGAGTTGTTGAGAGCATTCCAACGTCTTCAAGACATCTCATGTGATCAAGATAGCTCTGTCCAAAGGTCATGAAGAAACGGATTCTCTTGATCTCAGGGAAGTTCCTTCCAAGAGCCTCGATCTCCTCGTGGTGAAGAAGGTACATGTCCTTCTGTCCAACCTCAGGGAAGTTGTACTCTCTCTTTATCTCCATAGGCTTTGTCTCAACCCAGTGTCCATCCTCCCAGTAGCTACCATTGGCTGATACTTCACGAAGGTTGATCTCGGGGTTAAAGTTTGTGGCAAAGGCATAGCCGTGATCTCCGCCGTTGCAGTCAAGGATATCAACGGTGTGGATCTCGTCGAAATAATGCTTCTTGGCGTAAGAAACAAAGACGCTGGTTACACCCGGGTCAAAGCCTGTTCCGAGAAGGCCTGTGATCCCTGCCTCCTTAAACTTGTCCATATATGCCCACTGATAGCTGTAATCAAAGTAAGCTGTAAAGCCCTTCTCCTTGCATCTCTTCTCATAAGCTGCGCGCCAGACGGGCTCGTCAGTGTCCTCAGGCTCATAGTTTGCTGTGTCGATGTAGTCAACCTTACACTCAAGGCAGGCATCCATGATTGTCAGATCCTGATAAGGAAGTGCTACATTAAGTACCGCATCAGGCTGATACTCCTTGATCAGCTTAACAAGGTCATTTACATCATCAGCATTAACAGTTGCTGTTGTGATCTTAACAGGAGTACCGTTCTTCTCCAGTTTTTCTTTAAGTGCGTCGCACTTACTTACTGTGCGGCTTGCAAGGCACATCTCTGTAAAAACCTTGCTGTTCTGTGCGCATTTCTGGATAGCAACCTGTGCTACTCCTCCACATCCGATAACTAAAAGTCTACTCATCTAGACATATCCTCCTCTTCCTGTAATAAATCTTCTACATACTTAGGCAGCATGAACGCTCCCTTATGCAAATGCGTTGTGTAATACCAGGTCTTGATCCCTCTCTCATCCCACCTGTCGGGATTAAAGTCCTTGAGCGGATGATACTTCTTGCTGGCAAAGCCAAAGAGCCAGTAACCGGCCGGGCACGTCGGAATATGTGCCTGATAAACTCTGTTTACTGGGAATACTCTGTAAGCCTTCCTGTGCATAGCTCTGCAGCTCTCCTCATCCTCGTCATAGAATGGGCTTCCGTGCTGATAAACCATGATTCCGTCGTCGTGAAGTGCCTTGTAGCAGCTTCCGTAGAACTCTTTTGTGAAAAGACCTGCCTCATGCCCCAAAGGTTCTGTGGCATCATTTATGATCAGGTCATACATATCCTCACATTTTCTTAAGTACTTAAGGCCATCCTGATAAAAGATATGAACCCTGTCATCCTCAAGGCCGATAGCATTGTCCGGGAAGTACTGCTTGCACACATCCACAAACATTGAATCGGGCTCAACCACGTCGATGACCTTAATCTCATCGTAGTGAGTCAGCTCTCTTGCAACTCCTCCATCGCCGCCACCAAGAACCAGTACTCTCTGGACCTTTGGATGAACAGCCATGGGTACGTGAACGATCATCTCATCGTAGGTGAACTCGTCCTTCTCTGAGAAAATGATGTTTCCATCTGATGTCAGGAACTTGCCAAACTCCGGCGAGTCAAACACGTCTATTCTCTGGAACTCACTGGTTCCGGAAAAGAGCTGCTTGGCAAGCCTTATACTAATTTTAACATTAGCGGTATGCATATCACTGAACCAATAATCCATCTCTGCCATAGTCATTCTCCCTTATTACTTTAGTACAAAAAGCTCGGAGATATCCTCACTCTCCGGTCCCTGCATGGAGCATCCCTTCTCCATGGCAGTCTTTATATATTCAAGGATTTCCTCGGTTATCATCTCTCCGGGTGATAAAATCGGGATTCCCGGTGGATAGCACATAACCGATTCTGCGCTTATTCTGCCAACACACTGATCTATAGGCAGTGACTCTTTTTCTGCATAGAAAGCTTCCTGCGGAGTAGCCTTAACGATAGGTGTGACATATTCTGCTGAGAAGAACTGCTGCTCAGGCTTACTGTATAGTCTTCTGATATCAGCCAAAGCCCCGGCAAGTCTCTCGATATCCTGGATCCTGTCTCCGATTGAGATGTAGGCCATAACATTTGAGAGATCTCCAAACTCCATCTGGATATCATACTCATCTCTTAAGAGGTCATAGACCTCGATTCCTGTAAGTCCTATTTTCCTGGTGTTTACAACAAGCTTGGTCTCGTCGAAATCAAAGATGCTTCCGCCATTTTTCAGCTCGTTGCCGTATGCATAGTAGCCGCCTATATCATTGATCTCTTCCCTTGCATACTGCGCCATCTTGGTAACCTTCTCGAAGCTGTCATGTCCGTTAAGGGCAAGGTTTCTTCTTGATATATCAAGGCTTCCCAGAAGAAGATAGCTTGCAGATGTGGTCTGAGTAAGGTTAACGATCCTGCTGATGTAGCCAACATTTGCATCTGGTCCGCATAAAAGGATGGAACTCTGAGTCAGACTTCCTCCTGACTTGTGCATACTGATGGCAGCCATATCCGCTCCTGCAGCCATACCGTTTAGAGGAAGTCCCGGTCCAAAGTAAAGGTGAGTGCCATGGGCCTCATCCACCAGGGCTTTCATGCCATGTCTGTGAGCAAGATCAACGATTGCCTTAAGGTCCGAACAGATTCCGTAGTAGGAAGGATTGTTGATAAGGATAGCTTTGGCATCGGGGTTCTCTTTTACCGCCCTCTCAACGTCAGCTATCTCCATTCCCAGAGGAATCCCTAAGTTCACATCAACCTTGGGGTCAATATATACAGGAACAGCTCCGCACAAAATAAGGGCATTGATCGCACTCTTATGCACATTTCTGGGCATGATGATCTTCTCTCCCATCTTCACATGGGAAAGAACCATTGCCTGCACGGCACTTGTTGTTCCGTTTACCATCATAAAAGCATGGGCTGCACCAAAGGCATCAGCCATGAGCTCTTCTGCTTCTTTTATAACCGAAACCGGGTGGCACAGATTATCAAGCGGTTTCATGGAATTTACATCAATGCCTACGCATCTCTCTCCCAAAAACCTCACCAGCTCGGCATTTCCTCTTCCCCTCTTATGCCCCGGCACGTCAAAGGGAACTACTCTCTGCTTCCTGAAACGCTCCAGTGCTTCATATATAGGGGCTCTTCTCTGCTGTTCTAAATCCAACTAAACTTCCTCCAACCATTCGCTCTTGTAAACACGCGAAAAGGAGTGGCATGAGATTTCTCTCATGCTACCCCTTGTTATATCTAATTTGACCGCACTTAATCATACTATATAATTGTTTTAAATTAAAGCGTTTTAAACAATTATTCCTTTTTGTATTATTCTTCAGTTACTTTATTTCTTCCGGAATCCTTGGATGAATACATAGCTCTGTCAATTCGCTTAAAAACATCATCAAAGGTGTCCTCAGGCTCTACACGGCTAAGTCCTATTGAACAGGTAAGCTTTCCTACTTCGCCAAAATGAGTTTCCTCTACGCGCCTTCTCAGTTCCTCGGCAAACTTATAAGCTTCATTTCCGGACATGTTGCGAAGAATGATAATAAATTCTTCACCGCCCCATCTTCCGACAGAAGCGCTCTTACACTCCACAGCGCTTTCAAGAATCTTAGCAAAGTCTTTAAGTGCTGTATCACCTGCAGAATGACCATATGTGTCATTTACCTGTTTGAAGAAGTCAAGATCCAGCATCAGTAGTGCTACATCGGAACCGCCATTTTTAAAGAGCTCAATGGCATTTCTGATCTCTGTTTCTATACCGCCCCTGTTAAAGAGTCCTGTCAAAGGATCCTTAAGAGCAAGGCTCTCATATTTCTTCATAGTGGTCATCAGCTCTTTTACATTCTCGTTGATGTCCTGAACCATGAAGACAAATCTGAACTCATCATCAGATGTCTCGGCTTTAATGAAAACAAGCTTAACCCAGATGAACACACCTTCAAGATTCTTCATCTTGCAGTCAAATGAGGTTGTTCGACCGGTACTCAGATTGGCCTTAAGATACTCTGGATCTGTAATAGTCATGAACTGCTGCTGATCCTCAGGCCATATCATATTTACAGTCATAAGTCTCCACTGGGAGTACTTGATGGTGGCATTAACAGTATCTTCAGATATCTCGGTAACACTGATACTGCTGGTGGTATCCCTTATAAGATCCACATACATTGAGAACAGATAGGTGCTCTGTATAGTGTTTACCTTGCTTGATGTAGCATGTTCCTCGACATTTTCCCCATCATTGAGTTCATCCATGGCAAATATATACTGCCCTGTGCCATCTATTGGATAAACATTCATCTGAATATGGTGAGGGGTATCGTCCCCATCTACAAATACCTTGGCTCTTCTGCTGTATTTACCCCTAAACTCCCGGTAATATGAGATGAACGCCTTGTAATCATCGTTTATTTCTTCATTGGAATTATCAAGATGGAACCAGATCTTTTGAATCAGATCCTCATAGACACCTGTTTCACCAAGAAGCTCAGCAAATACCCCTTTTCTTATGATGCTTCTGTAGGTGTTAAGCTTTGAATCGACAATTACGATCGCATCGACTGTCTCGTCAAGGATGCTTAACAGGTCTTCCTTAGTGTAGTCCTCAATTGCTTTGTTTATCATGCTTATCCCCCGCCAATTTAGCTCAATAAGAGCTGTCTTTTACCCTTTTATATTATACTGCAAGGAAAAACAAATTAGGCGAAAAATAAGTAGCAAATTTTTGAAGCATTTTTTTTACATTTTGGGGTGTTTCCCTCTACTGTGTTGAATCAGATCATACAACGAAATTGCGTTGCAATTTCGTTGTCATCGCTTGTCGCCAAATATCCTCCTGCGAATATGAACAACAATCGCCCCGGCGATTCTTTCAAAATAAGAGAGACAGCCCTTATCAAGCAAGCTTGAAGGACTGTCTCTCTTATTTTGAAACCACTAACGTGGTCCTTATTCATATTCTTGTAGGATGCTTGACTCGTTATACGTTACATCCCCATACCCATTCCTGCGCCGCCAGCTGGCATAGGAGGAACCGGCTCCTTGATTGTAGCTACAGCTGCCTCAGTTGTAAGGAAGCTTGAAGCTACTGATGTAGCGTTCTGAAGAGCTGAACGTGTAACCTTGGCAGGATCGATGATTCCGTCCTTAACCATGTCTACGTACTGCTCTGAGTATGCGTTAAATCCGATTCCGGCCTTAGACTCTTTTACCTTGTTAACGATAACTGATCCGTCGAGACCGGCATTAGCTGCGATGTGGAAAAGAGGTGCCTCAAGAGCCTTAAGAACAACCTTAGCTCCTGTCTTCTCATCTCCCTCGAGCTTGTCAGCAAGCTTTGCAACTTCCTTGGAAGCGTGGATGTATGCTGATCCACCACCGAAGATGATACCCTCTTCAACAGCTGCTCTTGTAGCGTTGAGAGCGTCTTCCATTCTGTATTTAGCTTCCTTCATCTCTGTCTCTGTAGCAGCACCAACTCTGATAACTGCAACACCGCCTGCGAGCTTAGCAAGTCTCTCCTGAAGCTTCTCTCTGTCGAAGTCTGATGTTGTATCCTCGATCTGCTTCTTGATCTGAGCTACTCTTGCCTGGATCTCTTTCTTAGCTCCAAGACCGTCAACGATTGTTGTCTTCTCCTTCTCAACCTTGATGCTCTTAGCTCTTCCAAGGTCATCCATTGTTGTATCCTTGAGCTCAAGACCAAGATCTGAAGAAATAACCTTACCGCCTGTAAGAATAGCGATATCCTCAAGCATAGCCTTTCTTCTGTCGCCGTATCCGGGAGCCTTAACAGCTACTACATTGAATGTACCACGGAGCTTGTTAACGATAAGTGTTGTAAGAGCCTCACCATCAACATCCTCAGCGATGATAAGGAGCTTACTTCCTGTCTTAACGATCTGCTCAAGAAGAGGAAGGATATCCTGGATGTTAGAGATCTTCTTGTCTGTGATAAGGATGTATGGATCCTCTAAAGTAGCTTCCATCTTATCCATATCTGTTGCCATGTATGCTGAAATGTATCCTCTGTCGAACTGCATTCCTTCTACAAGGTCAAGCTCTGTCTGCATTGTCTTGGACTCTTCGATTGTGATAACACCATCGTTAGAAACCTTCTCCATTGCATCAGCGATCATCTGTCCTACTTCATCATCTCCTGATGAAACAGCAGCTACTCTCATGATCTGCTCTTTGCCCTTAACCTTGGTTGCCATCTTGCCGATAGCCTCTACTGCTGCGTCAGTAGCCTTCTTCATACCTTTTCTGAGAACGATTGGGTTAGCACCTGCAGCCAGGTTCTTAACACCCTCATTGATCATAGCCTGTGCAAGAACTGTAGCTGTTGTTGTACCGTCACCTGCTACATCGTTTGTCTTTGTAGCAACTTCCTTTACAAGCTGAGCTCCCATGTTCTCGTAAGAATCCTCGAGCTCGATCTCTTTTGCAATAGTAACACCATCGTTTGTGATTGTAGGTGCACCGTATGACTTATCAAGAACTACGTTTCTTCCTTTTGGTCCAAGTGTTACTCTGACTGTATCAGCAAGCTTATTAACGCCTTCTACCATAGCTGTGCGGGCGTCAGCGCCGTACTTAATTGTCTTTGCCATTTTTATTGCCTCCGATTTTCTTTTTCTTACTTCGCAAAATTACTTAATGATTGCAAGAATATCATTCTGCTTAACAATGATGTATGTTACATCATCAAGCTTAACTTCTGTTCCTGAGTACTTAGAATAGATGACATTGTCACCCTTCTTAACTTCCATCTTAACTTCCTTACCATCAACAACTCCGCCGGGTCCTACTGCTATAACCTCAGCCTGCTGTGGCTTCTCTTTCTCAGCGCCGGGAAGAACGATTCCTGACTTTGTAGTCTCTTCTGCCTCAAGCTGCTTTAATACAACTCTGTCTGCAAGTGGTACTAACTTCATTACAAAACGCCTCCTTTATGTAATCTTATGAATTTACTTTTTTATTTGTTAGCACTCTGGTCTATTGAGTGCTAACCTCCAAGAACATATATTAGCACCTTTTATCATGTCATTCAAGTATATTTATGATTTTTCTTGTCTCATCCAGTTTGCCCTGAAATAGTAGATGATGAATATGATTGTACTGGTACACCAGGTAAGCGGATAAGCCCAGAAGATGACATTGATCACAGGTATGAGTCTTACTGTGATGGTGATATAGGTTATTCTCAAAAGGCACCAGCTTGAGAGCATTACGATCATGGGAACGGTAGTCTTGCCTGCTCCTCTGTAAACTCCCGCCAGAGCATGGCTTGTTGCAAGCAGGAAATAGAAAAGGCTCTCGGTCCTTGCCTGCATAGCTCCGATAGCAAGTACCTCCGGATCCTGTGAGAACATTCTAAGAAGCACAGGTGCAAGGACAAATGTTATAACACCTATGATCTCTGCAGCGCCTGCGCTGATAAAGGCGCCTATCTTGGAGCCTTTGGTAACTCTCTCATACAATCCCGCTCCGAGATTCTGACTAACAAACGTGGTCAGTGCCATAGTCATACATACAATCGGTAAAAAGACAAATCCCTCGAGCTTGAAGTAACTTCCACACCCTGCCATTGCATCTGCCCCAAAAGCGTTGATGTTAGACTGTACGACAACATTGCCGATAGCGATAACACTGTTCTGAATTCCTGTTGGAAAGCCCAGAGCCAGTTCCTTTTTAATGATCTGAGGATCTATAACAAGCTTGGATATGGTTATCCTGTGAGGTCCATCCACGCGCGTAAGCTTTGAAAAAGCAAGACCTGCGCTTATAAACTGAGCAATAACCGTAGCAGCTGCTGCTCCGCCGATCCCAAAGCTCAAAAATCTTACAAATAAAATATCAAGTAAAGTATTGACGATCGTGCTGACCATCAGATAATACAGAGGTCTTTTCGAATCACCCACCGCCTGAAAAACGCCGCAGCAGGCATTGTACATAACATTTCCGAGTCCGCCGAGGAAATATATCTTGAAATACAGTGTTGAGCTTGGTAAAACGTCAGAAGGAGTCCCCATCCATCCAAGGATCACCGGTGTAAAGAAAAAGCCCACAGCCGTAAGTGTAATTCCCATCAGAACTGCAAATTTAATGCCTGTATGTACAGCCACAGAGACCTTGTCATAGTCCCTTGCCCCATAGCTCTTTCCTATTATTACACTGCTACCCATAAAGAGGCCGTTGATAAATCCGACCATAAGAAATATAAGGCTTCCTGTCGTGCTTACAGCAGCAAGAGCCTCTTTTCCAACGAACTGTCCCACAACAACCGAGTCAACAACATTGTAGAGCTGCTGCAAAAGTTGCCCAAAGAACAGCGGTATTGCAAAGCTTATCAGCTTCTTTGTAATAGAACCTTCTGTCATTTAAAATCCACCTAATTCTTTAATAGCCTATTAACTATACCACCAATAAAAGGATTTATCGAATAAATCGATATTACAATAAATTTATATTTTTTTAATATCAGGTAAATTGCATTTACAAAGGGCCTGCTGCATAATAATCATAAGTAATTGTATGCTTTGCCCCGCCATGGACGGCGCGGCGTTTGCCGGATTGGCAGACACTTACTCAAGGAGGTGATTAAAGTGAGCACAAACTTCTTTTCAAGTTTAAACGGCAAGTTTGATCTCAACAGCAGCATGAGCAGCCTTTATGGCGATTATAATCAGATAAAGAGCGGCGCTTATGGCTCTCTTATGAAGTCATATGTAAAAAAAGTCGGAAACAAATCTGCACTGAAGGCTTATCAGGAGACAGGTTCCACCACTACAGCTGCTGACTCTTCTAATGCTACAACAACAGCAAGTT
The DNA here is from genome assembly GCF_000423965.1 of Butyrivibrio sp. VCB2001. NCBI lineage: Bacteria > Bacillati > Bacillota > Clostridia > Lachnospirales > Lachnospiraceae > Butyrivibrio > Butyrivibrio sp. VCB2001. The sequence continues at coordinate 54,904 of NZ_AUIZ01000019.1, forward strand.
CAAAAAAGAGTTCGGCTTCCAAGTCAAACTTCCTGGACAGCCATTTTTCATCTATCAAAAACTCAGGAACCTACACTAAGTCAGAGCTTCTTGCTAAACTAAAAAATGAAGAGAGCAAGGCACAGACAACTGCTTCTGAAGCAGCAGCCGGAACAAATGTAGACACAACAATTTAATGCAAACATAAAGAGGAGACCTTTAAGTCTCCTCTTCTTTTTTGGGTATTTCCTTACCCTTAAGATCGATATTGTTTTCTTTAAGAGCTATAGCCCAGTATTTCTCAGGAATATTGGGCCATTTTACTGTTCCCCTCTCCTGTTCACAGAGCCTCATGGCTCTTAACAGAACCGTCTGGTTAAGGTCCACGCCTGTCCTGATGGTGTGCATGGTAACAGCTGCCCATGCGGGGGCTATCTCCCTAAGTCCCGATTCCTTAAACTCCCTGAGGATCTCTTTCCTGTTGTAGTCCAGCTGAATATACTCCTCTTCCCAGGCCTTACCATTACCGTGGAGAATGCAAAACTGAGTCTTTCCTCCGTAGTACCACGGTATACCTATGGATCCGGGATTGACGGCCTTTTTTCCTCTGTACACGTAGGTGCCCTGAATATGGTTGTGCCCGTGCAGAAGAACTCCCGACTTTAGGTGAGAAAGTACCTTCTTGGTATTTCTCTTTTCCCTGAACAAAAGCTCACTGGTATTGGTAGGTGAGCCGTGGCAGAATTCAAATCCGGGCATTCCCTTCACCTGATACATCCCATAGTTGGGGAGAGACTCAAAGAAATCAAAGTCCTTGCCCGTAAGATTCTCATAGGTATAAAGAAGAGAACCACTGGCAGAGCCTTTTCTCCAGTTTCCGGCTCCGGTATTCTTATAATTTAAAAGATATTCCTCCCGATTTCCACGGATAATATATGTGTTAAAGTACTGCTTCAGCACATATATCAGTTCCATGGTCTTCTGGGGGTACGGGCAGTCAGTGACAAAGTCACCCAAAAGGACAAAATTGGTTATTCCCTTGCCCATGGCATAATCTATACATGCCTGAAAAGCTGTATGATTGCCGTGTATGTCACTAAATACCGCGAAATCATTTGCCATTACTTAACTATCTCTTTTATTGATTCTGCAAGGCCTGCAATGCCCTGGATATTTGAAGGAACAATGATCTTGGTTGCCTGTCCGTTTGAGGCCTTCTCAAAGGCCTCAAGGCTCTTAAGTGTAAGAACTGACTCATCAGCTCCAGCCTCTTTCAGCATTGTGATACCTTCAGCGTTAGCCTTCTGAATGCTCTTGATAGCCTCAGCCTGACCTTCAGCCTCACGGATTCTCTTCTCTCTCTCAGCCTCAGCTCTAAGGATCGTAGCCTGCTTGTCAGCCTCAGCCTGAAGGATCTTACTCTGCTTCTCACCTTCTGCAACAGTGATCTGTGACTGCTTCTCACCTTCTGCAAAGAGGATCTTTTCTCTCTTTTCACGCTCAGCCTTCATCTGCTTCTCCATGGCATCTCTGATCTGCTCAGGAGGATTGATGTTCTTGAGCTCTACTCTTGTGATCTTGATTCCCCAGGGATCGGTTGCGATATCAAGTGCATCCTGCATCTGGGCATTGATCTGATCTCTTGAAGTAAGAGTTTCATCAAGTGTAAGTGAACCGATTACGTTACGAAGTGTTGTAGCTGTAAGGTTCTCAATAGCTCCGATAGGATTTCTTACGCCGTATGCATAAGCCTTTGGATCGGAAATTCTGAAGAATACGATTGAGTCGATCTGCATTGTAACGTTATCCTGTGTGATAACGGGCTGAGGTGGGAAGTCACAGTACTGTTCCTTTAAGTCCACCTGTCTTGCTACTCTGTCGATAAAAGGAATCTTGAAGTGAAGACCAACGTCCCAGGTCTCCTTGTATGCACCAAGCTCCTCAACTACGTAGGAATGAGCCTGTGGTACGATCTTGATATTGGTAGCTAATAAAATGATTACGAGTACAACGAAAATTGCAATTATTGCGGCTGTCATTATAAGCCCTCCCTTTCAACAATAAGTTTTGCTCCTCTGACTTCTACAACCCTGACCTCTTCTCCTGCCTTTATTGTGATATTGTCAACGCTTGAAGCTGCCATCCAGGTTGAGCCGTCCATATCTACTTTACCTGTGCCATGAAGATTGTCAATGTCGGTCTTGGCAATGAGTTTTCTGCCGATGATAGCATCTATATTGGTCTTCTTAAGCCTGTTGTTAAAATGTGCTGCTGCAATAGGTCTTACGAGAACCAGAACTACCACTGATACCACAAGAAAAGCTGCCACCTGAAGCCAAAGAGGTGCTCCGATAAGAGCCAGCAAAAGAGCTATCACTGCCCCTGCTGCAAACCAGATGGTAACAAGTCCCATGGTCATAAGTTCGATTACTGACATTACAACTGTGATGATCAACCAGATAATCGGTAATGAGACATCCATACACTCTCCTCCTTTTAGTAGATTATACTTCACTTTGCCCTTTGGCGGAAGTAGCTTATTGTTAATAGTCTTTTCACAAAAATATTGTCCTGTAATCTAATCTTTCCACGCATTTTATGATAATATATAATAGTACAATTATTAACGTCATGCCGTTTGTATGGAGGCCAAAATGTCAAGTCAGATGTACAATATCTTCAAAAGCAGCTTAAACACATTCACAATGCCGGCAACCGTCATGTCCGTAAGAAAGAATCCCGACGGAACCTGCGGTGAAATAAGGTTTTTTGCCATCAACGAGATCTTTAAAAAGAGCTCCTACGACCTCTTTTCAAAAATGGAAGGTGGCTCATCTGTCAGCTATGAGGAATTTGATAAACATATCGAGGGTCAGCTCTACACCGCTCATATTCCGAAAGAGCCCAAGTTTGAGGCCATAGTATTTGACGCAGCCTGGAATGGTAAGCATATCCATACCTATGTTGATACCACCAAGATGTACGGCTACTGGACCGAAGATATCCTCTTCCCTGTTGTTGCTCCCGGCTGTGAAGACGAGGAGGAGCCTGACGTTAAGTACTGTCAGTTCATGTACACCTTGAACAGAGAGATGGATACAGGCAAGTTTGCTTCTGTTTCTCCTGACATTTCCAGCTTCGTCATCAAGTCCTGTCTTGAGCTTCGTAACGAAAATGACTTCTCAGACAGCATAAATACTGTTATTAAAGATCTTCGTGAATATACTGATTCCTATGCTGCAGCAATTCTTACAGTCCTTAGTGATCAGCAGAAATTTGATGTTATAAGTGAATCTGTCAGAAATGACGAGATCTGCATAAAAGACATCTTCACACATTTCCCGTATGAAATAGTTGATAGCTGGGAAAAGCTCTGCAGAGAGACCGACAGCATAATAATCAAAGACGAAGCTGATATGGCTCATTACGAAAAGCTTGCTGAGCCTTGGGTTAAGACCCTTAGGGAGAACGATGTTAAGAGCCTTTGCCTCTTCCCTCTCACCCACAACGGTGTGATCACAGGTTATCTCTATATCACAAACTTTGATGTATCGAATATGGAGAGGATCAAACAGACCATTGAGCTTGTATCCTTCTTCCTGACTGCGGAGGTTGCAAACCACACCTTCCTTGAGAGACTTGAGTATCTCAGTAACGTCGATATGCTCACCGGCGTATTTAACCGTAACTGCATGAACGTCAATGTAGATGAGCTGGCGATCAAACTTGAGATCTTCCCTCAGCCCTTCAATGTTGCCTTCTGTGACCTCAACGGTCTTAAGAGCATTAATGATAACGGCGGACATGATCAGGGTGATAAGCTCCTTGTATATGCAGCTGATGTGTTAAAAGAGATATTCCCTGACGATAAGATCTACAGAGCAGGTGGTGATGAGTTTACTATCATCTCCTTTGACAGCAAGCCACAGTTTGAAGAAAAGATCAGGATCCTTAGGGAGCGGGCATCTGATCCCGAATGGCTCTACTTTGCAATAGGCTACTATCACGACGAATCAGACGGACAGCTAAGGCTCGCCATGAGATATGCCGATGAGGAAATGTATAAAGACAAGGATAAGTTCTACGAGAAATATCCTGATAAGAGAAGATGAAAAAAACCGCTCCGATAACCGGAGCGGTTTTTGAATAATACCAGATTCACAAGGAAGTTCGGCTCTCGCAACAAGTTGCTCGCCCGAACGACCATGCTAACTAGACTCGACAATACCTCGTCAAGTAATCATGGTCAGAACTTACCAGCCTTAGCAGCCTCTTCGATAGATACAGCTGTTGAAACAGTCATACCAACCATAGGGTTGTTACCAGCGCCGATAAGACCCATCATCTCAACGTGAGCAGGAACTGATGAAGAACCTGCGAACTGAGCATCTGAGTGCATACGTCCCATAGTATCTGTCATACCATAAGAAGCTGGGCCTGCAGCCATGTTATCAGGGTGAAGTGTACGTCCTGTACCACCGCCTGAAGCAACTGAGAAGTACTTCTTACCAGCCTCAGTACGCTCCTTCTTGTATGTACCTGCAACAGGATGCTGGAATCTTGTAGGATTGGTTGAGTTACCTGTGATAGATACGTCAACGTTCTCCTTCCACATGATAGCAACACCTTCCTGTACATCGTTAGCGCCGTAGCAGTTAACCTTTGCACGAGGTGAATTTGCATCCTTTGAGTAGCACTTTCTGAATACTTCCTTAACCTCACCTGTGTAGTAGTCATACTCTGTCTCTACATATGTGAAGCCGTTGATACGTGAAATGATCTGAGCAGCGTCTTTTCCAAGACCGTTAAGGATAACTCTAAGAGGTTTCTGACGAACCTTGTTAGCCTTCTCTGCGATACCGATAGCACCCTCAGCTGCTGCGAATGACTCGTGACCGGCAAGGAATGCGAAGCACTCTGTATCCTCTTCAAGAAGCATCTTACCAAGGTTACCATGTCCAAGACCTACCTTACGGCGGTCAGCAACTGATCCGGGAATACAGAAAGCCTGAAGTCCGATACCGATTGCTGCAGCTGCATCAGCAGCCTTGCGGCAGTTCTTCTTGATTGCGATAGCTGCACCTACTGTGTAAGCCCACTTTGCGTTCTCAAAGCAGATAGGCTGAATGCCCTCGATGAGGCTGTACACGTCAATGCCAGCTGCCATTGTAATATCTTTACATTCTTCGATGGAAGAAATCCCATACTCCTTAAGGCAAGCCAGGATCTGGGGCTCTCTTCTTTCATATGATTCAAATAAAGCCATTATTATTATTCCTCCTTACCTATTATTCATGTCTGGGATCGATGCATCTTACTGCATCAGCAACACGTCCGTACTGTCCCTTAGCCTTCTCAAGAGCTGTGTTAGCATCATCACCGGCCTTGATGAAGTCCATCATCTTACCAAAGTTAACATACTTGTATCCGATAATCTCATCGTTCTCATCAAGAGCGATATCTGTGATATATCCGTCTGTAAGCTCGAGGTAACGAGGTCCCTTCTCAAGTGTTCCGTAAGTTGTACCAACCATTGAACGGTTACCCTTACCAAGATCCTCAAGACCTGCACCGATCTGAAGTCCGTCCTCAGAGAATGCAGACTGTGTTCTTCCGTAAACGATCTGAAGGAAGAGCTCTCTCATAGCTGTGTTGATAGCATCACAAACAAGGTCTGTGTTAAGAGCTTCGAGAACTGTAAGTCCGGGAAGAATCTCAGAAGCCATAGCTGCTGAATGTGTCATTCCGGAACATCCGATAGTCTCAACAAGAGCCTCCTGAATGATTCCATCCTTAACATTTAAGGAAAGCTTGCAGCAACCCTGCTGTGGAGCACACCAGCCAATACCATGTGTATAGCCTGAAATGTCCTTTATTTCTTTTGACTTAACCCACTTTGCCTCTTCCGGAATGGGAGCTGCGCCATGGTGTACCCCTTGTGTTACAGGGCACATGTTTTTTACCTCTGTTGAGTAAATCATGTGAAAATCTCCTTTCGTATTGTAAAGTAATTTGCATTACTCACTCACGTTTTGTACACTTTTAAGCCGTGCCAATACATATTTTTGCATAATTCGCGGTACTTTTCAACAGATATGATAGAAATTTAACATTTATTTTACTCTCAGATGAATTTGTACACATCGTCGTAGTCGTAGGCTGAAATAACCTCAATAATATTCTCTACCCTATCTCTCTCATCTTCGGGAATAGCGGAGTTTTTCAAAAGCTCTCCGATGCTCTCCACTTCTTTGTAATGACCGTTATCAAGGTGAGACCTAAGGCTCACATAGATACTTTTAAGTTCATTTCTATCCAGAACTCTTCTTCCATCTTCGCTTACAGGCTTCTCATCGGGAACAACTATCCTATTGGTAAGATCTCTGTAGAGCAGCATAAGGTCACCAAGGCCGTCAAACAAAGTCTCCTCATCACCGACCCTTCCGGCCTTCTCGAGCTTCTCTGCAAGATCAGCCAGCTCAGAGGCACCGATAACTCTTGAGGAACTCTTTATGCCGTGGATCATGGTCGTGAGGTTTAAGATATCTCTCTTTTCCCAGTAATTCTCTATATCAGCAATGGTCTGAGGTGCTGAATTCTTGTAGGTGCGAAGGGTCTCAAGATATGAGGACTTATCTCCGCAGTGCTTGATTCCTATAAATACGTTAAGCCCCTCCAGCTCATAAAGCGCCATGGGTATCTCATCCGCCTTCTGAGGTACATTTCCCACCTTACCAGCAGGACAGATCTTGTCATTTGGAAGATACTTGATGATCATACTCTCCAAAGCTGATGGATTTATGGGTTTAGCCAGATAATCGTCAAATCCCGCAGAGATGTAAACCTCTCTCATTCCGGCAATCGCATTTGCTGTAAGGCATACGATCGGCGTCTCAATATTGGGATTATCCTTCATGGCCTTTAATTCCTTAAGAGCTTCGATGCCGTCCTTATGAGGCATCATGTGGTCAAGGAAGATAAGGTCATACTTCGTCCTTGATGCTCTCTCGATGCACTCATCGGCACTGATCGCCTCATCAATGCGAAGCTTGGTGTGCTTTAAGAGGTTCTTAAATACTGTAAGGTTAACCGGTGTATCGTCAACCACAAGAACGTTTGCATCAGGAGCAGTAAACTTCTCCTTATACTTGCTTCTCTCTACGATTGACTTTCTGAAGGCTGCTTCGAAATCACCGACAGCATCCCATTTAAGCACTTCCTGCTTAAGGGTAAAGCTAAATGACGAGCCCTCTCCGTACACACTTTCAACTTCAAGAGTTGAACCCATGAGATTAAGGAGTTTCTGAGTTATGGTGATTCCAAGACCTGTTCCCTCTACTCCCTGGTTCTTCTTTTTATCAAGTCTCTCAAAGGCTTCGAAGATCTTATTGATCTCCTCTTCCTTAATGCCTATTCCCGTGTCTTTTACACTGAAGTTTAAAAGAACACTCTTGTCATCGCCGGGCATTCTTGCATAGCCAAGGCCTATGGTCACACTTCCCTCTTTAGTGTACTTAACCGCATTAGTAATGAGGTTTGTGACAGCCTGCTTGATCCTAATCTCATCACCCCTTAGGTAATTCGGAAGGCCACTGTCTATATTAAGCTCCAGCAAAAGACCTTTTTCCTCCGTCATGGCCTTTGCAATGTTTACAAGGTCATTGAGCACGGAAGAAATCTCGTACTCGATGGGTACAATTTCCATTTTGCCGGATTCAATCTTGGTAAAGTCAAGAATATCATTGATAATTCCAAGAAGTGTCTTTCCTGAGGATAAGATGTGCCCTGAATACTCAAGGATATTCTCATCCTTACTCTCCCTTAGGATCATCTCATTCATGCTAAGAATCGAGTTCATCGGAGTTCTTATATCATGTGACATGGATGAGAGGAAATCATCCTTGGCCTTGTTGGCTTCTTCTGCCTCTCTTACAGCTATACCAAGCTGGATATTCTTTTTCTGAAGCTCTTTTGCATCTGCTTCTCTCTCTGATGCTCTCCTCTTATTGGAGATTACCTCTTTGACAAGGGAAGCAACAATTATTGAAGAGATCACAAAAACGATCAGAACCGCAAACCACATGTTATCAAGTATTGAGTCCTTCAGATCATACTTGTAGAGGTCTCCGGAATATCTAAGTGCTATATCCTGGATCTGGTCGTTTCCTACTACATTGAGTCCCCTGTTTAAAAGCTTTAAAAGTCCCTCATGTCCGAGATGAACTCCAAAGCATCTCTCATCCACTTTGCTCTGCTGCTTAACCGAGAGTTCTCTGTACTTGCGGTTCTTAAGGATATTGTTGACGCGCATACCGTTTAAGGTTGTGCAACCTACCTTGCCCTCAATGACCGCATCCAAAGCTTCTTCTATTGAGTCGTAGAATGTAACCTGCGCATTGGGGAAATTGCTCTTTACAAAGTAGTACTGCATGCTGTTGTTCTTGTTAAGTGCAAACGTAGAGAGCTTGGACTCTGTGTATTCTCCCGAATAAACGATGGCTGTGGTTGAAGCTATGACCGGATTGGTCTGGTAGATGTTGTTTTCCTCAGAGAAATAAAATCCTCCGCCAACAGGGAATGCTGTTTCAATCTGCTGTTCTCCGATAGCAGTGATCATGTCGTCATAGCTGTCATAACCGATATACTCAACAGAAAGTGTGCTTATTCCAAGTTCCCTGAGCATCTCAGGTATAAGGTCTTTTACCAGACCTGTGACATTTCCCTCTTTATCGGTATCAGAATATGGAAGATAGTTGTTCAGATAACCCACTCTCAAGGTGTCATGCTCGGAAAGCCACCTCTTTTCAGCACCCGAAAAGCTCCTGCTGGTGATGCTGGATGGATAATACTTGATATTAAGACCGTTTATGTAGTTAGGCTCTTCGATCATGATTTGTTCCTGAGCCTCATTGAGTTCATTAAGCAGATCCTGCCTGTTTATACTTACGCACAGGTAGTAATCGGTAGCTCCAAAAGCATACAAAAGCTCTGCATTCTCTCTGTTATAGGTTCCGTTGCTCTCAGCAACGTAAACATCAAGCTCTTCATTATCAAAGGCTGCAACCATCTCACCCGCAGATTTAAAGGTCACAACATCAGCCAGTATGTTGTGAGATTCCAAAAACTCATTAAGAGTCGCAACAATGGCACTTTCCTGAACGCCGATCTTCTTGCCCGACAGAGTTGCAGGAAGATTATTTATGGAATCATCAAAAGCATGCTTAACAAGGTTGTAAGTCTCTCTTCCCATGGAGTTTCTGGGATAACCTATAACGCCCTCTCTCTCCGGTGTATAAGCAAGGCCTGCCAAAAGATCTATATCCCCGGCCAAAAGCTTTCTGTAAAGATCTGAAAAGTTTCCGTAAACATACTCATACTCCCATCCTGTATATTCAGCGATCTTCTGGTAGTACTCGTAGGCGTATCCTTTTCTGACCTGGCCTTCTCCGGCTCCTTCCTGGAATATCTCATTCTCGAAATAGCCGACCTTAACCTTCTCCTGCTCATCAGCAGCATAAGCTATGGCAGAAGGCCTAATGGAAGTAAGTATCATACATATTGCAAGTAGAAAAAGGATTACCGGTCTTCTCTTTTTACTTCTTTTGTGTTCTTCCATTCTTATTTTCCTTTTTGATGGTCTTATAAAACGGTGCCACATAATCAAACCTGGATCTTAAGGCATTTCTGTAGTCGTTTTGTTTGACCATATTGGTGCGCTTTGTTACAAAATCGTTGAGCTTATTAAGGTACTCCTGCTCAGAGATGGAGCCGTCTGCAACCCCCGTAAGTCCCTTCTCCCAGCTGGCAGTAAGAGCAGGGTTTAACATGGGCTTCATTGAACAGAGCACAGTCTCATAGACCATCTCTCCCATCTGCGTGGGGGTTATGATCTGAGTCTTTTTATTCAGGTTTAAATAACCTATATTAAAGAGCTTGGTAAGGATGCCGGCTCTTGTCGCACTGGTTCCGATTCCCGACCCCTTTATCTGAGCACGAAGCTCTTCATCTTCTATGAACTGTCCGGCATTTTCCATGGTGAGGATAATGGTTCCGGAGCTGTATCTCTTGGGCGGAGAAGTCTCTCCCTCCTTGATCTCAAAGGATTCTACAGGGAGCTCATCGCCCTTTTTGATCTTCTTTAAGTATTCAAAAAGTTCTTCATCCGTTACAGTCTGTTCTGCCTCTTCGCCATCCTTAGGAGCATCTTCCTCGCTCTCCTTATTGTCCTTCTTCTTGGAGAAGGAGTAGTCCATTACGTGAAGATAGCCCTTTCCGGTGAGGATCTTGAAGTTGGCAAAAAAGTGTTCTCTCTTGCCTTCATTATCAAGGTTTGGCAGAGATAATTCCAGTCCTACTTTCTGATAAGTTGCAGGTGGATAAAAAACAGCAAGAAATCTCCTTACTATTATCTCATAAACCAAGGCAGATGTGGGACTTAATGACGAAATTGCAGAAAATCCCTGACCGGTTGGAATAATAGCGTAGTGGTCGGTGATTGCCTTGTCATTTACATATCTTGTCTTGGCGATACCCTTATAGGACTCATGCTGAAGTATGGCTCTTGCAAATACCGAACAGGGCTCATATGCAGTAAGCCCCTTTATGTTCTGGTCTATAACCTTGGCAATGGCAGAGGACATAACTCTGGCATCGGTTCTGGGGTAGGTCGTAAGCTTTTTCTCGTAGAGCTCCTGTGCAATAGCCAGGGTCTCATCGGGATTTATCTTAAATAGTCTTGAGCAGTCATTCTGAAGCTCCGCAAGGTTATATAAAAGCGGAGGATTCTTGACTTCTTTCTTGGTCTCGCATTTTTCAACCGTAGCACTTCTATTCCTCGTGCCAACTTCCCTGATCAGCTTTTCTGCACCCTCTTTTGCCTTAAAGCCCTTTTCGCTGTACAGTTCAGGGGATCCGTCAAAGTGAGAATCCTGCGTCACTCTCCACTCGGCATCGCACTTCTTGCCATTTATCATCGCTCCTGCGAGTACTCTGTAGAAGGGAGTCTTAACGAAGTTTCTGATCTCTCTCTCCCTGTCTACAACGATACCAAGAACGCAGGTCATAACTCTGCCGACGCTGATCACGCACTTATCAAGTCCCAAATAGTTCTTGATAGAATACGCATAGCGCAGTGTCAGGGCTCTTGAGAAGTTGATACCCATAAGGTAATCTTCCTTGGCGCGCAAAAACGCTGAAGCCCCCAGGTTATCATACTCGCTGTCATCCTTAGCTTCTCTGATTCCTCTTAGGATCTCCTCTTCTGTCTGGGAATCGATCCATACGCGCTTTCTTACTTTGCCCTTGACATTTGCCTGCATGTCAACAAGACGATAGATATATTCACCTTCTCTTCCCGAGTCGGTGCATATATAAATCGTATCCACATCATCTCTATTGAGTAAGCCTTTTACTATGTTGAACTGTTTTGAGACATTCCTTATAACTTCGTATCTATAGTTTTCCGGAATAAACGGAAGTGTGTCAAAAGACCACCTTGCAAATTTCTCATCATAGACCTCAGGATAGCTCATGGTTACCAGATGTCCGACGCACCATGTAACAATAGCGTCATCGGACTCCAGGTAACCGTCTCTCCTGGAAAAATTCTTTTTAAGTGCACCGGCAAAAGCCTGTGCCACGCTGTTTTTCTCAGCAATATATACAGATTTATTAGCCATTCGTAAGCTCATCTATCCCTATCAGCTTAAGTTTACTGCCGGGCTTTAGTGACGCATCAACGATCCAGTCATCAAAGCCTGCTGTGGAAAAGAGATAGATAACATCTCCCTCAAGTCTTGCTTTTTTTGCGCAGTATTCAAGCCTGTCGAGATCCGCATGGGTTATCTGTTTCTGCCACGAACAAAGTCCGAGGGCAGTATCTCCCATATCACTCTGAGCTATTATGTCAATGGTTCCTTCCTTGCCAATCCACTCGCCCTCATCACCGATCTCAAAGGGGAAAAGACCTCTCTCCTCTAGCCTTAGAATGTACTCACGGCAGACGCTCTTAAAGTGCTCACCGGCATAATTTTGAATTCCTGCAGATATAAATATATCATAAAATTTGTCGGCAGGCATCTGTAATAAACTGCTCTCATTTGGGAATATGAACCTGAAGTAAAAGTCAAGCAGAGGGTCCAAAATCTTATAGACACCCTTCATAACATTTTCTCTTCCGGCATTTCCGAATGAGTATGCCTTATAAGCAAAATCATGATGGATAAGGGTCTTTAGATAAACTGAAATCTTGGCCCTTGAAAAGCCTGTTGCATGATAAATGTCATTGAGCTTATTGGCGCCCTTTGCCATCTCCGAAAGCAGTGTATGATAGACGGATGTCTCTCTTAAGCTGTATTCGGTAAGGCGAAGTGCCTCTCCGTAAAGAAATGACCCCGGATCAAGAATGTTCTTGCACACATTCTCCTTAAAAGAAAGAGAATCATCAAAGTATCTCCAGAGAAGTGTCTGTCCTCCCAAGACAGAATAAGTAAGCACCGCATCCCTGTAGGGCATGTTCTTGAAGTAGCTTCTCATCTCCGAAAACGGAAGGGGCTTAATCTTTCTGAATCCCGCAAGGGATGTGGACAAAGAGCCAAGGGACTGTACCATGTTGTTCTCAACCCATGACACATCGCTGCTTACAAGAAGAACAAGGATCTGTCTGTACTTGCCGTTCTTCTCAACAAAGCCTACCAGTTCCTTCATAAAGCTATCCGATGATTTGATTATGTACTCGAAATTCTTAATGACGAAGATCACGGGGTTTCTCCCCGCGCTTCCTATAGCAAGATCAAATATCTCTGTGTAGGTGGGATTCTCTGAAAGGCTGCTCTTTGTTTCCATCAGCTCTTTTTCCCAGAGCTTTATCTGCTCCCTGCTCGAGACACTCCTTGCCGTGTAAAAGACACTTCTTCTGTTCTCAATGAATTTAAAGAGCAGCGAGTTCTGCTCCACATTCCTGTGGCCGTAAACCACAAGAATGTTGGAGCGCCCACTGTCGTAGTATCTGTTTAAAAACGCCAGATCGATTTTTCTTATCTCTTCCATAACGTTCACTTTACATGAATTATTTTTTGCTTATGTATCCGCTGGCCTTAAGAAGCTCTGCACACTCTACTGCACCGCCTGCTGCTCCACGCAGTGTGTTGTGTGAAAGACCTACAAACTTCCAATCGTAGATAGAATCCTCACGAATTCTTCCGATGCTTACTCCCATACCGTTCTCATAGTTAACGTCAAGAGTGATCTGAGGTCTGTTGTCTTCCTGCATGTACTGGATAAACTGCTTGGGAGCACTTGGAAGACCAAGCTCCTGAGGAAGTCCCTTGAAGCTTTCAAGCTTCTCGATGAGCTGCTCCTTGGTAGGGTTCTTCTTGAATTTAACGAATGCTGCAGCTGTGTGTCCGTAAAGAACAGGGATTCTGATGCACTGGCATGTAATCTTTACATCATCTGCAGGAACGATAACGCCGTTCTCTACCTTACCCCAGATACGAAGAGGCTCTTTCTCTGACTTCTCTTCCTCACCTGAAATGAAAGGAATTACGTTTCCTACCATCTCGGGCCACTCCTCAAAGTTCTTGCCTGCACCTGAAATAGCCTGATAGGTTGTAGCAACTACCTCGTAAGGCTCAAACTCCTTCCATGCTGTAAGAGCGGGTGTGTAGCTCTGGATTGAGCAGTTGGGCTTAACTGCGATAAAGCCCTTTGATGTTCCGAGTCTCTTTTTCTGGAACTCGATAACATCCATGTGCTCAGGGTTGATCTCAGGAATGATCATAGGTACGTCGGGAGTCCATCTGTGAGCTGAGTTGTTTGATACTACAGGTGTCTCAGTCTTAGCGTACTCTTCCTCGATAGCCTTGATCTCGTCCTTGGACATGTTTACAGCTGAAAGAACAAAATCAACGTCCTCGGAAACAGCCTTAACATCTGTGACATCCTTGATAACGATGTTCTTTACAGAATCAGGCATTGGGGTTTCCATTTTCCATCTTGAACCAACTGACTCTTCATAGGTCTTGCCGGCACTGCGAGGGCTTGCTGCAATTGTAGTAACCTCAAACCAAGGGTGATTCTCAATAATTGAGATAAACCTCTGTCCAACCATTCCGGTTCCACCAAGAACCGCTACTTTTAACTTGTCGCTCATAATAGTTACTCCTCTCATATTCCTTTTTTCTTTTTATTTAAAGCTAAAAGATGACAGAAATTCATCGTTCGCTTCAATTACTTTTTTCATAACATCAGGGCTTGGAGCTCCGACTGTAAGTCTCTTTTCAACGCAGGTCTTAAGAGAGATCGCATCAAATATATCCTCATCAAAGAGCTCTGAAAACTCCTTGAGCTCTGAAAGAGACAGATTATCAATTGCACATCCCTTGTCGATGCAGGCAAGAACCAGTCTTCCGATGACTGAATGTGCATCTCTGAATGGCATTCCCTTGTTTACAAGATAGTCTGCCGCATCGGTTGCATTGGTAAAGCCCTTTGTTGCACTCTTTTCCATGTTGTCCCTGTTGAACTTAAGAGTTGCAAGCATATCGGTAAAGAGTGTAAGGCAGTTTCTTACTGTATCCATGGCATCAAAAGCTGCCTCTTTGTCCTCCTGCATATCCTTGTTATAAGCAAGTGGTATTCCCTTCATTGTGGTAAGAAGGCTCATAAGATCGCCGTATACTCTTCCGGTCTTACCTCTTACAAGCTCTGCGATATCAGGGTTCTTTTTCTGTGGCATGATGCTGCTTCCTGTCGAGTAGGCATCATCTATCTCCACAAATCTGTACTCGTTGGAGTTCCAGATGATGATTTCCTCGGAAAGCCTTGATAAGTGCATCATTATTGTTGAAAGAGCTGACATATACTCTATCAGGTAGTCCCTGTCCGATACGGAATCCATGCTGTTAAGGGTAGGTCCCTCAAAATCAAGAAGCTCTGCTACATAGTCCCTGTCCAGGGGATATGTTGTTCCGGCAAGTGCTCCGGCTCCAAGCGGACAGTAGTTCATTCTCTTATAGATATCCTTCATGCGAAGAAGGTCTCTTTTAAACATCTCAAAATATGCACCGAGATGGTGCGCAAGTGTTACGGGCTGGGCCTTCTGAAGATGAGTAAATCCCGGCATATAAGTCTCAAGGTTATCCTTCATAATACTGCTAAGGCACTTAAGCATCTCTTCCAGGAGATTTGCAGTGTTTTCGACCTCACCCCTGCAGTAGAGCCTCATATCAAGAGCTACCTGATCATTACGGCTTCTTCCTGTGTGTACCTTCTTGCCGGCATCACCAATCCTGTCGATCAGGTTAGCCTCCAGGAAGCTATGGATATCCTCATACTTATCTGTTATCTCAAGTTTACCATCTCTGACATCGGAAAGGATTGCATCAAGTCCGCAAATAATGGCATTTTTCTCCTCCTCCGATATTATTCCCTGCCTGGCAAGCATAGTGGCATGCGCCTTGCTTCCTCTTACGTCTACTTCCAAAAACCTCTGATCGAAGGTAATTGATGCGTTGAAAGTCCACGCCAGTTCATTGATGCTGCCTGTAAATCTTCCACCCCAAAGCTGTGCCATATGTTGCCTCCATTACTGTGATGTGTTAAAGTCTCAAAAATTATAATCCAAACTTAACATACAATCAAGTCCTAAACAATCGCTCTTTTTCACAAAAAATACTGCCACAGTCACCTGCGGCAGTACGTTTTTTACAATCGGCCTTATAAAACTATTATATTTTCTTTCTTGGCATCCGCCTTGAATATCATCTTGTCATAGGTTTTTCTGTCGCTCTCAAGTCTGTAGATGACACCCGAGATGACAAATATGGTATTTGCATAGGCCATCTCAGTGATAACAGCGCTTGCTCCGTTACTCTTGTTTATCTCCTCTTCAAGAGATGCTATCTCAGCCTTCAGCTCTCTAATCCTGGTCTCTTTGGAAGCTACAGCTGCATTTATCTTGACCTTCCACTGCATGAGTTCACGGTTTCCGGCTCCGAGTTCCTTAAGCCTCTCCTTCTCGGTGTTCAAAGTCTCCAGCTGCTCAACTTCTCTGACGATACTCTTTTGAGCATTATTGTATTTTGAGAGGATACCCGAGTTTACGCCAAGATTGATGATGGTTCTGGCTCCTGACTTATTACCTACGGATGCTGCTTCGATTCCGTAAATGCAGTTAATGGTTCCGCCGTAGATCATGCCGACTCTTCCGTAGGTCTTTACATAGCCTCTTGCTTCAACCTTACAGTTTATGAAGTAGTTGGCGGAAATGTTCTCTCCGCTGATGGTGGCACCTTCAAAATACTTGGCACATACATCACCCTTCGCAGTGATTCCGCCTCTTATAGGACAGGTTACTCCGCCCTTTATGACAACTTCTCCGCCGGCGACAACAGTTGAACTCTCAAGATGTCCGCCTACGATTACATCTCCCGTTGCCTCTATCTCACTTCCGGAAAAGACATCTCCGACTACGAATACTGTACCGTCGTACTTGATCTTTTTGTCCGTTATCTTTACTTCCTGAACCACCATGAGCTTGGTTATCTCAACTTTTCCTTCTACCATACGTATGGCACCGGTATAAGTTGCGACATAGCTCACTCTGTCGTTCATGATCATAAAGCCTGTACCTTTAAGGATCGGTATCTCTTTTCCCGGAATTGCCTTTATGTAATTGCCGAATACATCGTATCCGTCAGTTCCCTTGGTGGCTTTGTGGTATTCAGCTATCTTATCTCCAACCTTTACAGGCTGCAGACATTTCATCTTATCAAGGTCACAGGTTCCGTCCTTAAGAAGCTCCGGTTCAAGTTCCTCGGAAGTATCAAAGAAGTACTCGTAATATCCGTTACGTCCGTTGACAACCTCCATTCCTGCAGCTACCAAAGCTCTTATGACCGGCTTACCTTCACGGCCTATTTTCTTTACAGCCTCTTTGTCTACACCATAGATAACCTTGGCTTTTTCAAGAAACTTAAAGATGATCTCCTCTGTATATTTTCTGCCATCCATTCTCTCAGGCAGAGTAAGGAAGCACATCATGTTACCCTCCTCAAAGTTGAGGTAGGTGTCACGGTGCTCAAGCATATCATTAACAAAGGCATCTTCACCGGATATTTTGCTGGGAGATATAGGTTCAGCTTCCGCTTTCTGCTCAGTGCTCCCAGCTTTTTTGCCGCCTATGCTTCCTGCAAGCATACTCTGGCGTATGCGCCGCATATCTCTTGCTGTGTACATCAGAGATGAGAACTTGGATACATCAAGGCTCTCCTCAAGACCAAGTCTTATCTCTCTCATCTGATCAGCCTGATATAAAGGCTTGCAATACGGCTTTATATCCAACTGATGCTCAAGACCGATACGCATCTCATACATCTGTTGCCAGCCGTAAGCAACATCTGCATACTGCCTGACATCAACGCCGTTTTCAAGGCCGATCCTGATTTCTCTGATAGTATCGCCTCTCATATCGTCAGTGATGTACTTATCGATGGGAAGGCCTTTCTTTATGGCGATCCTCATCTCTTCAAGCTGTTCTGCATCAAACTTACGGGCGATATATTTTGAGATATCAACCTTGTCCATATATGCCTTGTGCATCTGATTCAGAATGCCGGCATTGTATCTGTCGATATCCTTCTGTTCAAAAACAAGGCCATCCTCAGCGCTCGTTCTTATGGCTCTCATCTTCAGATATGGCATGGTCACATGGGCATAATGAGATATATCAATACCCGCCTGAAGACCTTTTCTGATCTCTCTCATCTGAAGCGCTTCAAAGGCAGGATCCTGATAGAAAATGATTGGAACTTCGCTTCCCTTTGTCAGACCGCGTCTGATCTCACGCATCTGGTCAGCAAAATATACTTTTTTGGCATAGGGAGTGACATCGATTCCGGCGACAAGACCCTCTCTTATCTGCGCAAGCTGAGTTGTATCAAAGCCCTGCTCTCTGTAAGAAGACATATCTATGCCCTGATACATCTCAAGGCGTATCTCCTCCATGGCACCCCATGAAAGGTTTGGATCCATGTATTTGCTTACATCGAGCTTATCGGACAAGCCTTTTCTTATCTCCGCAAGCTGAAGTGTATTGAAATGAAGGGACTTAAGCTTTTGTACATCGGCTCCCATCTCCTGACAGAGCTTTAATTCATTCTCATAGGAGTTTCCACTAAAGACATCCAGTCCCGAATATGAACTTGAAGCAGTACTTTCGTAACTTAAATTTGCCATAGATACCTCAAGACTGTCTAGTTATCGATACTACCTTATATTATAAATCAATATATCGTGCAAATGCACTATTAATTGACATATTTTCCCTATTCTATTAGACTTATTTTATAAATAATTAATAAGAAGGTAGGGGAAATAGTGAAAGACTTAAAACATCTGATTTTCTTCGAGAATCTGCTCCTTGAGGCAAACAATGAGCTGGTTCAAAAAGCACAGGCAGATGGTAATATTTGTGTTGCCTACGCCTGCGAAAACACTCCAGAACCACTACTTAATCTTCCGGGGTGTTTCTCCGCACGACTCCGTGCACCAAGGACAGGATCCTTGGACATCTCCACTTACTACATGACAAGTTTTCTATGCGAATACAGCCGTGCTCTTTTGGAGCGCGCCATTGAAGGAGGCTATAATTTTGCTGACGCAATAATTACTCCCGACGGCTGCTCTATGATGAACCGCTGCATAGAAAATATGGAACTGTTAAAGACTCTTGGCAAGGGTAAGGACAAGTTCTTTTTCGAGTATATGGAGATTCCCATGAAGGCCGACGACAACGGTCTTAATCTCTATGTACTTCAGTGCAGAAACCACATTTTAAAGCCTCTAAGCGAGAAATACGGCATCGATATTTCCGATGAGGCAATCAGGAAAGCTGTTGCAGATCACAACCGCGTTTGCGAGCTGATCCGTGCAATCGGTGATTTCAGGAAGGAAGAAAACCCTCGTATCACCGGCTATGAATTTAATGTGATCACTCTGGCAACCTATGTTGCTCCTAAATATCTTTTGCTGGATAAGCTCGAAGAGACTTTGGAGGAATTAAAGACCCGCGAGCCTGATGAAAAGAATGCTTTCAGAGCAAGGGTACTTGTTGTCGGCTCTGAAGTTGACGACACAGACTTTGTTAAGCTGATCGAGGACGCCGGCGCCTATGTATGTGCCGACCGTTTCTGCTACGGCTCTCTTCCGGGCAGAAATCCCATCATTTTAAACGATGAGGAAGACCCTCTTACTCAGATCTGCAAAGCTTATATGAACAGAGGCGAATGCCCTCGCTACATGAACACCGACAAGATGGATCACCGCAGGATCTACGTGGATGAGCTTGCTAAAGAATATAAAGCCGACGGCATTATCTACCAGCAGATGAAATTCTGCGACCCATGGGCTTATGAAAAGATGATGGGGTCAACTATCCTCAGAAACACTTACGGCTATCCTGTTCTTTCGGTTGACAGGCCTTACAGCATAGGTGTATCGGGACAGATGACCACAAGAGTACAGGCCTTCGTCGAGAGTATAGAGATCAAAAAGATTCAGCGAGGTGATGCAAATGGCTAAAGAGATTGGCGCCGACAGGCTCGGTGATTTTTATAAAGAGGGGTCCCTGGTCAGGAAAAGACGTGAATGGCGCGGACTTGTGGACACAATGTACGACTATTCAAGATGGCTTAAGATCATGATGACACTTGGTAAATTCGTCATGAAGCCAAGAAATGTAAAGGCCATGTTCAGATATCGCTGGATGGCCAACTACCTGGCTGTTCCCATGATGGTAGACAGACATACACAGGGTCTTAGAGGTGAGTACCTGAGAATCTGTCACGAGGAACAGGACCTGGTTATCGATGATGTTGCCAAGCTCCTTGACTCACTCTTTAGGGGTGATCGCAGGATTGGCAACGACAAGAAGTTTTCAGACAAGGTGGTTCTTGTTGACGAAAACGAGATGACAGCTGTAATGATGGGCTTCCCCACTCTTAAATGTCTCTCAAGAGAAACTCCTTCCACCTATGTATCGGTTCTCCTTAATCAGTACGCTGCATGCCACTATATTGATGTAGCTCAGGAATACGGTCTTGCCGGAGACGTATGCCCCATGCCCGAGGCTGAGGCAGGTGTTTCCATAGATGATGATGCTCCGATCCTTGGAGCATGTGCCATCCAGTGCAACACAACCTGCGACGGGTCACTTCTTGGTAACGGTGTAATCTCCCAGCGTCTTGAGAAGGAGAATGGAATCCCTGTATTCCAGCTTGCTGCTCCACTCCGTCACAGAGAGGATGACGTTCAGGAATATGCTGCTCAGGAGATCAGAAATGCCATCGCATTCATCGAGAAGCACACCGGCGTTAAATGGGACTGGAAAGCATACTTTGAGTGTGCAAAGCGTGTTAACTACGCAACTGAGTGCCGCCAGGAGTGGCTTGAAATGAACCGTACTCCTTATCCTCAGGTATTTGGTTCAAACCTTGCTCTCTACACAGAGACCAACTACATGGCTATCTGCGGTAGAGTTGCAGCCTTCGAGAAGGCAGACAAAAAGATAACCAAGCTTGCCCGTCAGGCTTATGCAAAAAAGAAAATGGCAGCCAAGGAATACAGACACCGTGCTATCGTTTGGGGCGTTCAGTCCCACTACTACATGGACTTCCTTGTATGGCTCCTTAACTGCTGGGGCATTGTTCCTCTTACCGATATGCTTTCAATGGTATCAACCAAGAAGCTTGTAACTGAGGATACTCCCGAGAACAGAGAACAGGCCATCTATGACATGGCTTGGCTTACAGAGAACATGATCATGAGAAACAGAACCCACGGCGGTTACAAGGTTCTTCTTGATGAGCTCTGGGAGTTTGTTGAAATGTTCAACGCAGACATGGTTATCCTCTGGGAGCACATGAGCTGTAAGGCCCTCGATGGAATGCATGGTCTCTTCGAAGAAAAGGCCCGTGAAAAGGGTATTCCTCTTGTCTGGGTATCCCACGACCTCTTCGATCCACGTATCATCTCCCGCCAGGGCGTTCGTGATCAGATCAACTCCTTCATGAGGACAGTATTTAACGAGGAGCCGATTGATCCATCACTTGAAGTTCTTCCGGATGAAAAGAGCTGGTAATGGAATTTCACTTAAATCTATAACACAAGACTAACTATTAAAGAAAGTCAATAAAAATGTTTTAAAACAGAAATGTTTTAAATATAGCGACGATGACTTATTCATCGTATTCAGCACCTTGAAAACTGCATGACAAATAGAGCATCGTTTTAGATGCTCTTGAAAGAAGATTTGTATGGAATTAGTTAAGCTGCTTTGTTGTATGACTGATGAGATTTCTCAAGCTGATATATCAGTCTCACGAGCTTCTTCGTTGCATGGGATACAGCAACATAGTAGTGCTTTCCTTCGGCTCGCTTTTTTGCAAGGTAAGCATTGAATGTCGAATCCCAATGGCAGACGTAAATAGTGGCGTTAAAC
>NZ_AUIZ01000020.1:0-66541 GCF_000423965.1 Butyrivibrio sp. VCB2001
TTAAGTTCAGAGAACTTATCAAAAACTCACTTCTCAGGCAATCCATGTCCAGAAGAGGAAATTGCTGGGATAATGCTCCACAAGAGAGCTTCTTCGGACATATGAAGGATGAACTTGACCCTTATATAAAGGCCTGGGAGGCATTTGATGATGTCCAGTACAGAATAAATGACTGGATCAATTATTATAATAACGATAGGTATCAGGTGCAGTTGCAAGGAATGGCACCAAATGAATACTATCACTATAAAGTAACCAATCAACTACCATCAGCATTGACAATGAAATACAGCCCAAAATAATTGCGTGTGTCCTTGACATGGGGTTCACTTTACATGAGGCACTACTGTCCTAGAGCAAAATCTTCATATATACCGTAAGGACAGGCTGATGGGCGCTTGAGCGACTACTGTCCTAGATTAAAAATCTTCAACAAGCAGTAATGAATTCGATATACAGTGTCCCATGCTTGATTTTCTCATGTCCCGAAGGCTATAACCTACCGTTCTGCCACAAATTTCAGCCTGGAATAACTCCTTGTGCTTGCTTTTCTCATGTCCCGGAGTCGATATCCTACCTTTCTGCCACAGAATCTACCTTGCCACAATCCCCTTTTAGCCAGCCCCGCTTAGTGACCGTTATGTTCAAAAGGATACCGGAGTCAAGGGACAGTACGCTGGGCGCTGCATTTCAAGCGCCCGGGCAGCCCTTGGCTCCGGTATCCTTATGAACTACAATTTCTTCCAGCGGGGCTGATTGAAGGATTATGCAATAAACCTCATTTAACAGCGCACGGGGCTGAAAAAGCAAAAAAATAAATCCCCCCAGCTGCATCATGCAGCCAAGAGGACTTATAGCAAATTAATGAATCAATTATTTGAGCTGTCGGAAGCACCTGTATCTGATGAGAAGATATCAGCCATGGCTTCCTGAGCACTCTTAATGTCTGTCTTACTAAGTGTATAATCCTGAAGAATGTTGGTATCGAAGGTAACAAGATTGTCTTCCTTGGCTGTTACGCAGGCATATTCTGTGTAGCCTGAATCCTTGTCACCGATCAGGATATATACTTCTTCACCCTTCCTGATATCCATGGTAACTTCCACAACAGCTCTGGATGTCAGAATGGCCTTCTTTGAAAATGTTATTTTATAGCTATCGGGATAAAAATCATCCTGAATCTTTGTCACTGTTCCACCGGAGATAACAGCGCCGTTATCTGTGGTTACAATAAGCTTCTGCGATAATCTCTTATCGCCCAAAACATCACCGGCCTCATTATCCAGATCAATGCCTGCCAGTCCGAGAAGCGCTTCTGTAACTGCGTTATAGGAATCTCCGTCGTTATTTGTGCTGGTCTGTTTATCAGCATAAACTGCAAAACCTGCAAAAGATATGCATCCGATAAGGAACATGACAAGGACTGCAATAGCCGCTTTCCTCGTCCTATTCATAAGACTCTCTCCATTACTTAAACGTTCTAGTCTCAAAAACTTTTATAAGTTTATCACAATTTGGACACAATTAGCAATGGCTTTTATAAAAATAGTTTATAGATTTTTTATATTTGTTATCGTCTCCATGTTTTCGGTTTCATGATTATGAAGAACGGGAGCAGTTCCAGTCGTCCCGCCAACATATCAAACATTAGCACGATTTTGGCGAAATATGAGAACTCAGAATAGTTACCCATAGGTCCAATCATACCAAGTCCGGGACCAATGTTATTCAGTGTAGCAATTACCGATGTAACAGTTGTCTGGTAGTCAAAGTTATCAAGTGAAACGAGGAAAATCGAAACCACCAAAGTGATAACATACAGACCCAAATAAGCTGATACAGATTTAACTGTGGTTCCTTCAACAGCATGGCCGTCCATGAACACCCTCTTTACTGCCTTGGGGTGTACCAGGAAATTCAGCTCGTTTCTGGCATTTCTGATAACGATAAGAGCTCTTGAGAACTTAAATCCACCTCCGGTAGATCCTGCGCAGGCACCTACGAGAGCAAGTCCCATCAAAAGAACTCTTGAAAACTCCGGCCATTTATCAAAGTCCAAAGTTCCGAATCCTGTAGTAGTCATGATTGATGTAACTGCAAACAGTGCGTGGTGGAAACACATTCCTGCTGAATCCAAAACTCCTGCCCTGTAGATATTAATGGCTATAAGACATGCTGCCACAGCCATGGTTCCGAAGTAGTACTTGACCTCATCTATGGCAAAAGCCTCCTTAGGCTTTCTGTTGATGAGGAAATAATAAACGGTAAAGTTAACTCCGCAAAGAGCCATGAACAAGATGATCACAGCCTGCGAAACCGTTGAATATCCACCGATTCCTGCATTTGTTACAGCAAATCCTCCGGTACCTACTGTAGAGAAGGTGATGGTTGCTGCCTCATAAAGTGATAAGCCTGAAATCTTTAAACTGATGATCTCCAATACAGTGATTCCAAAGTAAATAAGATATAGGATCTTAGCAGTATCCTTTACCTTGGGAACAATCTTACCTACAACAGGTCCCGGGCTCTCTGCCCTCATAAGGTGCATGCTGTAGCCGTCCGCCATGGGAACAACTGCAAGAAGGAAGACCAAAACACCCATTCCACCGATCCAGTGAGTAAAGGTTCTCCAGAACTGAACGCTCTTCTCAATCTGCTCAACGGATGTAAGGATACTGCCTCCGGTTGTGGTAAAACCTGATACGGTCTCAAAGCAGGCATCAATATAATTGGGAATTGTTCCTGTTACAACAAATGGGATTGCACCGAGCATACTCACTACTATCCAGGCAAGGGCAGTGATGGTAAAGCCCTCCTTGGCATAGATAACAGTATTTGCCGGCTTTTTGAACGATCCTAAATATCCAATGAGAATGCTGATAAGTATCAGCACAAAAAACGCCTCTGCGCTGTCATATTCCTTATAAATCAGCGCCACCAAAAAAGGCAGTACCAAAAGAGCTCCAAAGACTCTGAACAATCTAAAGAGCACAAATCTGATCATCGAGTAATTCATGTCAATTCTCCAATATGTCGCTTATATCTTTTAATCCTGCCAGTGTGGTTACAACGATGACAGAATCTCTGTCTCTTATAACGCTGTCACCGGAAGGTGAAATGATCTCGCCGTAATGGTTGATGCATGCGATAAGAACGCCCTTCTTGATCTTCATCTGTGAAAGTGGCTTGCCTATAACAGGGCTTCCGTTTCTTACGATGAACTCAAGGGCCTCAACCTTGTCGTCATTGAGCTTGTAAAGAGTCTCAATGTTGCTGTCCTTGGATGCTGACATACCACGAACAAACTGAACAATCCTGTCAGCTGTGATGTTCTTGGGATAAATGATACTTCCAATATTAAGAGAACCGATGATTTCACCGTAGGTAACCCTGTGAACCTTGGTAATGAGCTTGGCCTTGGGGTTGATGCTCTTTACATACATAGAGAGCATGATGTTCTCCTCATCCAGGTTTGTGAGGGATACGAATGAATCAGTTCTTGTTACACCTTCCTCAAGAAGCATATCCTTGTCGGTTCCGTCTCCGTTTATGATAAGTGCCTGAGGCAAAATGTCCGTGAGCTCCTTGCATCTTACAGGGTCCTTATCAAAGATGGTAACCTTAATACCGAGGGCAATGAGCTGCATAGCAAGGTAATAGGCAGTCTCACCTCCGCCGATGATGATGGTTGAATGTACCTTGGCTGAAGGAAGACCCAGCTTTTTAAAGAAGCTTACGGTATTCTTGCTGGATCCGAAGATTGTGATCTCATCCCCTGCTCTTAAGATAAAGTTACCATCCGGGATGTGAACTTCGCCGCCTCTTGTAACAACAGCAATGATTACCTGTTTCTTAAGATCTGATGGTATATCTTTAAGCGCAAGATCACAGAGCCTTGAGTTCTCGTCGATCACAAGGCGCACAAGCTCTGCCCTTCCTCTGGCAAAGGTCTCGATTTTAGTTGCTGATGGAAGTTTAAGGAGTCTGCCTGCCTCAGAAGCTGCTGCTTCCTCAGGGTTGATGACCATGGAAAGTCCAAGCTCCTCCTTGATGAAATTGATCTCGTTGTTATAGACGGGATTGCGGACTCTGGCAATAGTATGACAGTTACCGGCTTTCTTGGCAATAAGACAGCAAAGAAGATTCAGCTCATCTGAATCTGTAACTGCGATCATAAGGTCGGCTGTCTCAATGCCTGCATCCTTCATTATAGAATAACTGGCGCCATTTCCTACGATACCCATGACGTCCAGGTTGTTTACTACCGCCTGTACAACACTGCTCTTTTCCTCGATGACAGTGATGTTGTGGCCTTCCTTGCTAAGCTGCTGTGTAAGTGTAAGTCCTACATTTCCGCAGCCCACAATTATAATCTGCATAACATGCCTCCGCTGATAAACATAATAATACGAATATCATTATAGGCTCAATCAGTGTTTTCTTCAACTTCAGAAGCTTCTCTCTCGTAATCCCTTGCCTGCTCCTCATTACCAAGCTCGTGGTAGCACCTCGCAAGCGCAAGACGTGGAAGGCTTCCGCTCTTTTTTATATCAAGAATACTGCTGCATTCATAGGCTGCATTGTAGTACCATACTATGGCTTCGTCGATATCTTTTTTGCCAAAATAGTAGTCCCCGAGCTCGTAGCACATCTCGCTGCTCATCTCGGTGATCGCATCCTTCAATGTGTACTTAAGAAGCGCTGCCGGGTCATCTTCAATAACAGCGATGTGGGCAAGGACACAGCTGGCTTCCTTGATCTCATCAACTCCCCTTGTGGTATCCAGTGCGGACGCGACAAAAAACTCTTTTGCCTTAAGGAAATCTTCGTCGGTTCCGGCCATAAAGAGCTCCCTAGCATACATTCCGTGAAGTCTCTTGGACAGGCGCCTTCCGCCTGCGATGGTGCGCCTGAAGGTCTCGAGGTCGCGCCCTGCGTGGTTCTCCTTGGGGCTATGGATGATCTCGATCTCACTGTTGCAGATAACAGGATCAAGGATCACCTGCTCATGGATCGGATCTTCCCAAACAAAGTGCCTTACTCTCTTAAATAGCTTAGGGCGAAGTTCTCTGTCAAAGTTGTAAACCGTGCGGTACTGAAGCTGATTGCAGTAGTACATCTGCACGATATCTATATCAAGCTCGGAGAGGTCAGCCTTTAATTCCATAAAGCGCTTCCTGTTGTCCTCATCCAGCTCCTCATCTGCGTCTGCAGAGTATATATAGTCACAGTTTGCCTGGGAAAAAGCGAAGTTCCTGGCATCGCTAAAGTCTCCGGTCCAGGTAAAGTCAAGCACCTTAGCGCCGCACTCTTTTGCAATTTCCTTAGTCCTGTCGGTGGAACCCGTGTCCACCACGATCATCTCATCAACAATGCCCTCCAGACTCTTAAGGCACCTTTCGAGACAACTCTCCTCGTTTTTGACTATCATGCAAAGACTGATCGTAACCATATACACCCTCCTGTCTGGCTAACAACCTATACCCGCTACATTAATCATACCATGAACTTACTATGTTTTGTGCACTTTAGTTGTGCTAGAATAATCATATGCTTACTAGGAAAAAGACATTTCAAATAAATAAAATATTTACCTCTATTGCGACAGGTCTTTTGCTGTGCGTCATGCTTACCTGTTGTGCAAAAGAGCCTTCTGCTCCCGAAAAAGCTGCTCCCTATGACGGAAAAGAGTATCTTCAGGAGTCAGAGCTGACAGCTGCCGGCGAAGATCCTGACAGTGCCTTTGCTTCATACACCGTCGTTAATAACTATGACACAGCCCTGAGTGTTCCGACCTATGTAACCAAAGCTGACGATCTGTGGTTTATCGTTGACTGCTATCACAACAGGATCATCTACACCAAGGAACTTGGAATCCCCTTAAATGAATGGCAGATCATGTGTGATCAGGCAACCCAGCCCCATACCATGGCCAGCGACGGGATCGTCTATATGGTTGAGGATACCGAGAATAACAGGGTCCTGGTCTTTGAGAAAAGAGATAACAAATTCATCAACACTCAATGCTTATATGAAATCGGCAACAGGCCTCACTTTACCGTATATGACGAGATTTCTGACACTTTCTATGTATGGAGTTCTAGCACAGGCGAGCTCTATTGTTTCAGGCATAAGCCGGAAGATACCAGGATGTATCTGACCGAAATCAGAAAGATCGATCAGCTCTCCGGGCTCTACGTCAGGTCTTTTACCATCGTCGGAGACGACATTTACTTCGTATCGGGAGTATCAGCTACAGGTGCTTCGCCACAGATACTTCAGTGCGACCTTAAAACCCTAAATATAAAAAAGAGCTATCCGGTCCCGGACGAGCTTGCCGGAATGGTACAGATAACTCCCATTGACGATATGTTCTACATCACAGTATCCACGGATATAAAGGGCAACCAGGATTATGCAACGCTGATCCGCACCTCTTCCCTTGATAAGCTCTCAAAAGGGGATTATGAGGACATTTACGCAAAGTATTTTGTAGGCGGCGGAACGCCTTATAACATCTCAAAAGTGGATGACACTTACTTTTTAACAGAGCACAGGCTCCAGGGTCATTCCATCTGGAGTTTCAAGGTAAATGGCGGCGAAATAACCGATGTTACTGCGCTCTACTAAATAGCACTCATCACATGACAACGACTTTGTTCTTTCCGGTATTCTTGGCCTTGTAAAGAGCATTGTCCACGTTCTGAAGAGTCTTTGAATAATCACCTGTATAGCATGACACACCTACCGAAATTGTAAATGGTACCGGTGTGTCTTTTGCATTCGCAATGTCCTGCCTGAACTGCTCCATGCGCGCACAGGCATTGTTGACGTCACAGTTTCGTAAGATGACCACGAATTCCTCGCCGCCGTAGCGGATTACATAATCGTTGCCGTGGGTCTCCTTGGAAAGCTTCTGTCCCATGTATAAAAGAGTCAGGTCGCCGGTGTAGTGGCCGTTCTCATCGTTGATCTTCTTAAAGTCATCAATATCTATAAGAGCTACAGCTATATGCTCTCCCGGCATAACGTCTTTGATCGTATTCTCGGAAATGATCTTCTCCAAAAGATGTCTGTTATAAACCTGAGTCAGGGGATCGGTAACCATGGCGAGTTCGAGCTTCTGGGTCACTCTGTAATGGTCAAGATAGTAAGCGGTCATTACGTAATGAACGAACATGATTCCGATGATGATAGGGATCTCAAGCGCCATGATAAGGCTATAGTTTGTATAGTGATTGAAAGTGTTGGTGATCACAATCTCTATGATAAATATGATGCCATTGATTATGGTATCACGCGTGGTCGCAGCAAATCCCACCACAAGCCAGATCAGGTTGACTATGATGATTCCTTCAATGGAATTACTTCTGTCCACGAGATTATACGCCGTCCAGCTGGCTGCGATGACCATACCATGGCCAAGGAAAAAGTCCATGATAACTGTTATTCGGTGATTGTTTGGAAAGTAATGTGTAACAAGAAAGAATATTGCAACATAGATAAGGATCGATAGTCTGGGAATCAGCGTAGGAAGCACTGATCCGTTAATCATATAATCAGAATAGATAAAGAAAATAGTCGTAACCGCAGACACAACAAGGCCAAGCTCTACTATGCCCTGATAGTAGTCACACTTGGACTGATAGAAGTCGGCCTTCTCCTCACGACTCATTGACCTTAAGTCGTTTACAAGGCTCATTATCGTTTTGGCGGCTTTAATTGTTCTCATAATTGATACTCCTTAAATGTAATTGTATCAAAAAATAAATCATAGGTGAATAAAAAGGTAATAAAAAATGCAGCCCTTACGGACTGCATTTTGTCTAAATCGATTAAGCCTCTTCTGTCTCTCCAACAGGCTTACCACCTGTTGCAAGCCACTTAAGATATGCATTTATAAACTGATCAAGGTCTCCGTCAAGTACGCCGTCGGCATTGGATGCCTTGTAGCCTGTACGTGTATCGTTAACCATGGTGTATGGCTGAAGTACGTAAGATCTGATCTGGCTGCCCCAGGCATTATCCATGACATCACCACGGATTCCGGCGAGCTTGGCTGCCTGTTCTTCCTGTTTCATGACAAAGAGCTTGGCCTTGAGCATCTGCATAGCCTTGTCCTTGTTCTGGAACTGTGAACGCTCATTCTGGCAGGCAACTACAACACCTGTAGGGATATGTGTGATACGTACGGCAGATGATGTCTTGTTGATGTGCTGTCCGCCGGCACCACTTGATCTGTATGTATCGATACGAAGATCATCAGGATTGATGTCGATATCAAGGTCTTCTTCGATATCAGGCATTACATCGCAGGATACGAAGGAAGTCTGTCTCTTAGCCTGTGCGTTGAAAGGACTGATACGAACAAGTCTGTGAACACCGTGCTCTGACTTAAGAAGTCCGTAAGCATTGGTTCCTGAAATCTGGAAAGTAACTGACTTGATTCCTGCCTCGTCTCCGTCAAGAAGGTCGAGAGTCTCGATGGTAAAGCCCTTTCTCTCTGCCCATCTTGTATACATACGATAGAGCATGCTCGCCCAGTCACAGGCCTCTGTTCCGCCTGCTCCGGCGTTGAGACGCAGGATTACGTCATATTTATCATAAGGTCCGTTGAGAAGGTTGCTGATACGGATGTCCTCAAGAGTCTTCTCAAAGTCATCAAGCTCAGCTCTTATCTCTGCAGCCATGTCCTCATCATCGACACCCTCGGCGTTCTGCATATCGATAAGATCGATGATATCGCCGTACTGTGTGTTGAGGTGCTCAATGTTTTCAACAAGATCCTGCATGTTCTTGAGGTCCTTGGTCTTCTTGTTGGCCTTCTCTGCGTTGTCCCAGAAGCCCGGCTCCTCCATCTCACGGGAAAGCTCCTCGATGATCTTTTTCTTGGTATCAAGGTCCAGTGAAGCCGTTACTTCTTTTAATGTATCCTGAAGGTTCTGGATCTCAACCTTCATCTGATCTAAAACTACCATAAAAATTACTCTCTCCTATAAATTAACTACTAAGCGCCGGCGCTCAGGCCCTTCCGTGACAGTTCTTGTACTTCTTGCCACTTCCGCATGGGCATGGATCGTTGGGATAAATCTTGGCTTCAGCTCTCTTGATAGGAGCCTTGGGCGCAGAATCATCCTTGTTGGTACCGGTAACCTTGGCTACCTGCTCACGCTCTACTCTCTCTTCAATGTGGACATGGAACAGAAGTCTTACTGTATCCTCCTCAATGTTCCTTGTCATGTCGTCGAACATCTCATAACCTGCAAGCTTGTACTCAAGCTTAGGGTCTCTCTGGGCATATGACTGAAGTCCGATACCCTGACGGAGCTGATCCATGTCATCGATGTGGTCCATCCACTTTCTGTCGATGACCTTAAGAAGGATGACACGCTCGATCTCACGGATGGTCTCGGGCTCAGGGAACTCTGCTTCCTTGGACTCGTAAAGCTTAACTGCTTCTTCCTTGAGCTGCTGCAAAAGACCTGCCTTGGTGAGATTATCAATTCTTCCTCTGGTGATCTTCTTAAGAGGAACAGTAGGAAGAAGAAGTTCATTGAGCTCTGCGATGTTCCAGTTATCGGGATCGTTCTCCTCACCCACAACTGTCTCAACTGAGGACTCAACAATATCTGTGATCATCTTGTAGATGGAATCACGCATGGATACTCCATCCAGAACCTTCTTACGCTCTGCATAGATGATCTCTCTCTGCTCGTTGTTGACCTGGTCATACTCAAGCAGGTTCTTACGGATTGCATAGTTGTTGGACTCGATCTTCTTCTGGGCTGATTCGATAGCCTTTGAAAGAGATGAGTGCTCAATCTCCTGTCCCTCAGGAATCTTCAGTGCATTGAACATTGAAATGAGTCTGTCTGAACCAAAGAGTCTCATGAGGTTATCTTCAAGTGAAAGGTAGAACTTGGACTCACCGGGATCTCCCTGACGACCGGAACGACCACGCAGCTGATTGTCGATACGTCTACTCTCGTGTCTCTCTGTACCGATGATCTTAAGTCCACCAGCTGCCCTTGCTTCGTCATCAAGCTTGATATCAGTACCACGGCCGGCCATGTTGGTGGCTATGGTAACAGCGCCGTGCTTACCTGCATCTGCTACGATCTCAGCTTCCAGTTCATGGAACTTGGCATTTAAGACGTTGTGCTGGATGCCTCTTCTCTTGAGCATTCTTGAAAGCTCTTCGGAAGATTCAATGGTAATGGTACCAACCAGTACAGGCTGTCCTTTGGCATGAGATTCTGCTACTGCATCGCAGATTGCGTTAAGCTTTTCTTTCTTGGTTTTATAAACCGCATCCTGATGGTCAATTCTCTGAACAGGCTTGTTGGTAGGAATCTCGATAACGTCCATTCCGTAGATATCACGGAACTCCTGCTCCTCTGTGAGGGCAGTACCGGTCATTCCGCACTTCTTGTCAAACTTGTTAAAGAAGTTCTGGAAGGTGATGGTTGCAAGAGTCTTGGACTCTCTCTTAACCTTAACGTGCTCCTTGGCCTCGATAGCCTGGTGGAGGCCGTCTGAATAACGACGTCCGGGCATTACACGACCTGTGAACTCATCTACGATAAGTACCTCGTCGTCCTTAACAATGTAGTCGTGATCCTTGAACATAAGGTTATTGGCACGAAGAGCAAGGATAATGTTGTGCTGGATCTCAAGGTTCTCGGGATCAGCAAGGTTCTCTATGCGGAAGAATCTCTCAACCTTAGCAACGCCCTGCGCTGTAAGGTTTACGATCTTGTCTTTTTCATTGACGATGAAATCGCCTGTCTCTTCTCTCTCAACACCCATGATGGCATCCATCTTGGTGAGCTCTTCCATGTCCTCACCACGGGTCATCTGCTTGGCCAGAATGTCGCAGGCCTCGTAGAGCTTGGTAGACTTGTCGGACTGACCTGAAATAATAAGAGGAGTACGCGCTTCATCGATAAGGATTGAGTCTACCTCGTCGATGATACAGTAGTTAAGACCTCTCTGAACGCACTGTTCCTTATAGATGGCCATGTTGTCACGAAGATAGTCAAATCCGAGCTCGTTGTTGGTAATGTATGTGATGTCGCAGTTATAAGCTGCCTTTCTCTCCTCACTGGTCATGCTGTTAAGTACGCAGCCAACAGTAAGTCCTAAGAATCTGTGTACCTGACCCATCTGATCAGCATCACGCTTAGCAAGGTAGTCGTTTACTGTAACAACGTTAACGCCCTTACCTGTCAGAGCCTCAAGATATGAAGGAAGTGTAGCAACAAGGGTCTTACCTTCACCGGTTCTCATCTCGGCAATTCTGCCCTGGTGAAGAATGACTCCGCCTATGAGCTGAACCCTGAAGTGCTCCATACCAAGAACTCTCTTGCCGGCTTCACGCACAACCGCGTAAGCCTCGGGCAAGATGTCATCAAGAGTCTCGCCTTCTGAGAGTCTCTTTTTAAACTCGTCTGTCTTAGCACGAAGCTCCTCGTCTGAAAGAGCCTGCATGGTAGGTCTCAAGGCTTCGATAGAATCAATGATTGGGTTGATCCTGCGAAGCTCCCTCTGTGAATGTGTTCCAATGATCTTATCAAGAATACTCATATTTTATCTCCTAAAAAAGGGCATACTAATCCCTTTATAATAGACAAAGTCTAAAGGACATTGTAGCACAAAAAAGCGCTGTCGGCAAATGCCGGCAGCACTTCTGAAAATCTATCTGTGAGTCAAACTGAAACGTCCCCAGTGACTCATTAAATTAGTAGGTCTGAGCCTTCTCTTCGCCGTTAAGTACGCGGATAGCGCCCTGAGCCAGAGCCAGGAGCTCGTCCTCACCGGGATAAACGGTTACAGGAGCGATCCAGTCTACTCTGTCCTTGATGGCGTCGGTGATAACCTGGCCATAAGCGATTCCGCCTGTAAGGATGATCTGGTCAACCTTGCCCTTAAGAACTGTAGCGCATGCGCCGATGTTCTTGCAGATCTGATAGATGAAAGCGTCACGAACAAGGATTGCCTTCTCGTTGCCCTCTTCGCACATCTTGTTAACTTCTCTCATATCATTGGTTCCAAGATAAGCATTAAGTCCGCCGTAGCCGACGATCTTCTTCTTCATCTCATCATAGGTATATTTGCCTGAGAAGCACATATCTACAAGTGCCTTGGCAGGAATGCCGTTAGCTCTTTCAGGTGAGAATGCACCGTCTCCGTTGAGAGCTGCGTAAACGTCAATCATCTTACCGTTCTTGTGAACACCTGTTGATGTACCGCCACCCATGTGAACTACGATAACGCTGATCTCGTCATATTTCTTGCCGATCTCTTTAGCATATCTTCTGGCAACTGCCTTCTGGTTAAGAGGGTGATCGATTGATACACGCTCGATCTCAGGAACACCTGAAATTCTTGCAACTGGCTCCATCTCGTCAACTACTACAGGGTCAACGATGTATGAAGGAACACCGATCTCGTCACCGATCTCTCTTGCAAGGATTCCGCCAAGGTTAGATGCGTGCTGACCCTGAACGCCCTTTCTAAGGTCCTCTAAAAGTGCATCTGTGCACTCGTATGTACCGCCGGGAATGGGACGAAGAAGTCCGCCTCTTCCTACGATTACGTTAAAGCTCTTAATATCAATGCTCTCCTTCTTAAGGAAATCAAGAATGATATTCTTACGGAAGTCCTTCTGGTCAATGATTGATGCATAGGACTCGATCTCCTCTGTGCTGTGACGGAGAGTCTCTTCCTTAACGAGGGTCTCATCCTCAAAGATGCCGACCTTGGTTGATGTTGAACCGGGATTGATGATCAAACTCTTTATCATTATAAAACTCCCTTCTTCTTATCCTCAGCAACTACTGCTGCGAGTGCAATTGAATTAACCTTAACATCAACAGAATCAGATCTTGATGTAAGGATTACAGGTGCCTTTGTTCCTGTAAGGATGTTACCGTTCTTAACAGTTGCAAGTCTTACGATTGTCTTGTATGTAAGGTTTCCTGCGTGGATATCAGGGAAAAGAAGGATGTCCGCATCACCTACGATCTTACGGTCAAGAGCGCCTGCCTTATGCTTGGCTGCCTCAGGATCGATTGCAAGATCCATTGAAAGAGGTCCGTCAACGATGCAGTTCTTGATCTCACCCTCTTCGCACATTCTGGTGAGCTCAGCTGCCTCAACGGTTACAGGCATCTTGGGGTTAACAACTTCTACTGCAGCAAGAGGAGCTACCTTAGGGCACTCAACGCCACATGCTCTTGCTACTTCTACTGTATATTCAATGATGACCTTTTTATCCTCAAGTGTAGGATATGGCATGAAAGCAACGTCTGTAAGGAAAAGAAGACGGTCGATACCGGGAATCTCAAACACACATACATGTGAAAGAGGACGGCCTGTACGAAGACCCACTTCCTTATCAAGAACGCTCTTAAGGAAGTCCTTGGACTCGAGAGCACCCTTCATGTAGATGTCAGCCTTGCCATCATGAACCAGTGATACAGCACAACGTGCAGCCTCGATATCATCCTTAACATCGATGATCTCGTATCCGTCAAGGTTCATGCCAACTTCTGCTGCCTTCTCCTTAATCTTGTCAAGGTCACCTACAAGGATAGGCTCAACAATCCCTCTCTCCTTGGCTACCTTAACTGCCTCCAGGACATGAGTGTCCTGGGCTACAGCTACAGACATCTTCTTGGTATCAGCTGTCTTAAGCTTAGCTAAAATGTCATCAAAATTCTTACTCATTGCGGAATAACCTCCAAACTATTAAATTGAAAACGCCGACTGACAAAATTTTAACACTATCAATTAATAAATGCAACGAACTATTATTAAGTTTTAGAATCCTTCCATCCTGCGCTGGCGCCTGAGTTCACGTCTCTTCAAAGCGCCCTCCCACTCTGCCTTCTCGCTCTCGGTGCGCACATTAAGTCCGTAAGGAACCAGTACGGGAGTATCGTCCTCATCGATGCACACTTCGGTGAAGTATGCTCTGTTCATGATGTGTCTCATTCCGTTTCTGCGGTCCTCAACATAAGTATCAACTCTAACTTCCATGGAAGTCTTGCCGACGTAGGTGAGCTTACCGATGATAACGATGATGTCATCGAGCTTGGCTCCCTGCTTAAACTGCATGTTGTCGACAGCCGCTGTAGCAACGGGATTGCCTGAATGTCTTACTGCAACTACTCCTGCCACCTCATCTATCCAGGACATGAGCTGTCCTCCAAAGAGTCTGTTCTCGCTGTTGATGTCCGAGTACTTGACCACCTTGGTGCATTCAGTTATGGAATCCTCCACGTTCTTGTTGGCTATCTGGTGATCAACATGAAAAACCTTTCCCATAAGCATTCCTCCTAAGGATTTAATATATCAATTCTACCATATTTCAGAGCTGATTAGTCTTTTTGTCATAGTAATTTATGAGAGCCTTGGACACTGAAACATTGAGGGCGCTCGGGTGCTTCATCGTGAAATACAAGAGCTTGTTGGCCCTTTGTCCCACGCCTATCCTGGTGTTCTCGATTTTCTTTCTGATATCCGGGCGAAGGAAAATCTCTTTTACCAAAGAAACCGTATCCTTCCTGTCTGCGCGAAGTACATTTCTCATGACCACAAGCAGCATTACCACAAACTCCCTGTCCATCTGGGCATCGGCGTTAAGGACGTTCTTGTCCCAGAGGATGTTTCTGAAGGTTTTGTCGGTGAGCTCAAGATTCTTAAGCAGTCCCGGATTGTAGTCGTGGCTCATGGAATCCCACACCAGCCTGTAGTGGTAGAAGTAGGAGTCCTTCATGATGACCAGCCTCTTGCAGTCGCAGAAAACCGGCAGCATTATATTCACGTCCTCACCCATTATGATGGTCGGATCGCAGTATTTGATGTTGTCCAGAAGAAGCTTTCTCGATATGAGCTTCATGCACCTTGACATGGTTATGGGTCTTACCTCGTTGCCTAGGAGGTTCCTTTTGATCTCATCAAGAGAAGAGCCGGAATATACTCCCGGCGCAAGGCCCTGAGCCTCTTTTCTGCGTTCTCCCGCCTTCTCCACGATATAGTTGGCCGAGATCACCTCTTTTTCGGCAAAAGAGCTGTCGGTCTGTGCATACATCTTCTCGAGCATATCAGGATCGATCCAGTCATCGCTGTCAAGAAAAGCAATGTAGTCAGCTCTGGACTCAACAAGGCCTGCTATCCATGCGGACTGAAGGCCTCCGTTTTGTTTGTGAATGACCCTTACTCTGGTGTCGCGCTTACCGTAGGTATCGCACATGGCAGGACTTACGCCGTCGGTGGAGCCATCGTCCACCAGCATTACCTCGAAATCGCTGAAGGTCTGGGCAAGCACGGATTCCATGCACTTCTCCAGGTATTCAGCTGTGTTGTATACGGGAATTATTACGCTGATTTTTGCCATGATTCTTTCCGCCCTTTCTGGGTTTTTTATCACTGTTATTGTTGCTGCTCTGTGGCTTCTTAGCTACGCTGATTCCAAACTTTCCGATCTTCTCTCCCAGTGTAAAATACTCACCGTGAGAATAGGCGATGAGATCCGCTGCCCGAAGGTCAAATCTCTTTTTCTCATCCATGTACTTATTATCTACCGCAACACAGAGAACTTCAGCCACAAACATGTCGTGGCTTCCAAGCTCCAGTATCTGTTTGGTCCTGCACTCGATGTTGACAGGGCTCTCAAGGATTCCGGGTGCCTTGACCATCTGTGACTTCTGTGGCGTAAGACCCATCTCCTTAAACTTGTCATAGTCCCTGCCTGATCTTACTCCGCACCAGTCTGTGGCTTTCATGAGCTCACGATTTGTGAGGTTGACCACGAACTCTCCGGTCTCCTTTAGAATGTCGTAGGAGTAGCGCTCCTTGCGCACGGATATGGAGAGCATTGCCGGAGAACTGCAGACATTTCCCGCCCAGGCAACGGTTATGATGTTGGGCTTTTCTCCTTCACGGCCGCAGCTCACCATGACAGCCGGGATCGGATAGAGCATATTCCCGGGTTTCCAGATTTCTTTTCCTGTGTTATCACTCATTAGCTCAGTAATTCCTTTACATTTGATACTTATATAATAAAACATCTGCGACTTATTATAAATAGCCTTGCAATTTAGTGTGGTAGTGTGGTAAAGTAGTGAATATGCTTAAAAAACATCAATTAAATTTTTGAGGAGAGATCGTATGAAAAAGAAAATTTTTGCAACTTTACTTGTGACTGCCATGCTTTCACTGACAGCCTGCGGAGCAAAGGCTACAGAGAGCGACCTTGACTACATCAAGAACAAGGGTACACTCATCGTTGGTATCACAGATTTCGCTCCAATGGATTACAAGGACGAGAGTGGAAACTGGATCGGTTTTGATGCCGACCTTGCAAACAAGGTTGGTGAGTCACTTGGAGTAAATGTTGAATTTGTAGAGATCGACTGGGATAACAAGATCCTTGAGCTCAACAATAAATCAATCGACGTTGTATGGAACGGAATGACACTTACAGATGAAGTTAAGAACTCCATGGAATGCACCAAGCCATACCTCAACAACGCTCAGGTAGTGGTTGTTAAGGCAGACGTGGCAGGCCAGTACCAGGATGCAGAGTCAGCCAAGGCCCTTAGCTTTGCTGTAGAGGCAGGTTCAGCAGGAGAAGCTGCTGCCGAGGAGAACGGCTTTAACTACACTTCTCTCCAGTCACAGGCTGATGCGGTAATGGAAGTTGACGCAGGAACATCAGATGCCTGCATCATCGACCTTCTCATGGCAGGTGCCATGATCGGTGAAGGAACAAGCTATCCTGATCTTGCTCACACTGCAGAGCTTACAACCGAGGAGTACGGTATCGGCTGCCGTAAGGGATCTGACCTTGCTGCATACATCAACGATCAGCTTGATAAGTACTACAAAGACGGAACAACAACAGCCATCGCTACAACCTACGGCGTACAGGATGCTGTTATCGCACCATAATAAAGGAGCTTAAACTACTGATGTTTTGGACTGTTACTTTGTCTCTTTTGGAAGGCTTTTGGGGAACGCTAAAGCTCTTTTGCCTGACTCTCGTGTTCTCCCTGCCTCTGGGACTTGCTATATGCCTCTGCTCAATGAGCAAGGTCAAACTCATAAAACTCCCCATCAGGCTGATAATCTGGGTCATCAGAGGAACTCCGCTCATGCTGCAGCTCCTTGTTATCTATTACGGCCCCGGAATCTTTCTTGGGATCAACGTCTGGGGAACTGATAACAAAGGTCGCTTTCTTGCGGCGCTGATTGCTTTTGTCATCAACTATGCCTGCTACTTTTCCGAGATCTACAGGGGCGGAATACAGTCCATTCCTGTGGGTCAGAGAGAAGCCGGCAAGGTTCTTGGTATGAGCAGGAGCCAGATCTTCTTTAAGATCACCATGCTTCAGCTGATAAAGAGGATCGTTCCTCCCATCTCCAACGAGATCATCACTCTGGTAAAAGACACTTCGCTGGCCAGGGTTATCGCAGTATACGAGATCATCTGGAACGGTCAGTCATTCATAAAGAGCAGCGGAATTATCTGGCCTCTGTTCTACACCGGTGCCTTCTACCTGATCTTCAGCGGACTGTTATCGGTCCTCTTTGCCAGGATTGAAAAGAGACTGGATTATTTCAGATAAAAAGTTTTGCTTAGACTGGAAATATAAATATGCCTATCTTAGAAGTTAAGAATATAAAAAAGAATTTTGAAAACACAGAGGTTTTAAAGGATATCAGCTTTGACCTTGAAGAGGGACAGACTCTGTCCATCATCGGGTCCTCGGGAAGCGGTAAGACAACACTTCTTCGCTGCCTGAATTTCCTTGAGACTCCTGATGAGGGAACCATAACCGTACGTGGCAAGCTCCTTCTTGACGGGGCTAATCCCATAACAGACCAAAGGCAGCTGCGAGAGAACAGGAAACACTTTGGCCTTGTCTTTCAGCAGTTTAATCTGTTTCCTCAGTACACAGCTCTTGAAAATGTCACGCTTGCTCCCCTTCTTCACTCGGATCCTTCAATGAAGGATGAGATCGTAGAAAAGGGAAAAGCTCTTTTGGCAGAAATGGGTCTCGCGGACAGGATGGGTAATTATCCTCATCAGCTCTCCGGTGGCCAGCAGCAGCGTGTGGCTATTGCAAGAGCACTTGCCATGGAGCCTGACATTCTGTGCTTTGACGAGCCGACCTCTGCCCTTGATCCCGAGCTTACAGGAGAAGTTCTCCGCGTTATCAGGGAACTGGCAAGTCGCCACACCACCATGATCATAGTCACTCACGAGATGGCTTTTGCCAGAGATGTGGCTGATATCGCAATCTTCATGGATGATGGTATAATCTTGGAAAAGGGTTCTGCAAAAGAGCTGATCAACAACCCTAAAGAGGAGCGAACCAAGCAGTTCCTATCAAGCCTAAGCAGCAGATAACCCGAATTCACTTGAGGTTTATCCATCATGCCCGGAGCAAAAAGTTCAACCGCAAGAGATATGACAAGCGGTTCAATAATAAAACAGATACTTCTTTTTTCACTTCCCTTAATGTTCGGGAATATATTCCAGATGCTGTACAACACCGTGGATTCCATTGTGGTGGGCAATTATGTGTCCACCCAGGCCCTGGCTGCCGTGGGATCCACGACAATGATAATAAACATGCTGGTGTTCTTCTTCAACGGATTCTCTGTTGGCGCCAGCGTTGTGATCTCGCGCTTTTTTGGGGCAAAAGAGATTGACCGCCTCCATACGGCTATCGAGACCACTATGGCTGCGACCTTTATTTTCTGCATAGCCTTTACAATTATCGGAACCAAAGGCGTCGGACCAATGCTAAGGTTCATGGCAACTCCGGATGATGTTTTCGCAGATGCTTCCAAATATCTTACAATCTATTTCCTGGGAATCACTGGGCTTTTAATCTACAACATGGGAAGCGGAATATTGCGTGCCGTGGGCGATACCATAAGACCGCTCTTTCTGCTTATCCTCACCAGTGTAATGAATATCATATTAGACCTCACCTTCGTAAAGGTCTTTCACTTCGGTATCGAGGGCGTTGCCTACGCAACCATTATCTCCCAGTTCATCTCCGCTGCGCTTATCATGTGGCTGCTTCTTCGCACCGATGATATCTACAAGCTGACGTTTAAGGACCTTAGGATAAATCCGGAGATAATGAAGCTGATCGTCCTGATAGGTCTTCCCACAGGTATTCAGTCCGTCATTACCGCCTTTTCAAATGTCTTTGTCCAGTCTTATATCAACTACTTCGGCTCAGACTGTATGGCAGGATGGAGCAGCTACAACAAGCTCGACTCCTTCATAATGCTGCCTCTGCAGAGTATGGCCATGGCCGCCACGACCTTTGTCAGCCAGAACATCGGGGCCGGTAAGGTTAAAAGAGCTGAAGAAGGAACCAGAACGGTTATAATAATGGGCGTTCTGACCACCGGCGTTATCGCCCTGTTTCTCTACATCTTCGCAAGACCCGCCATCAGGATGTTCTCCGCCGAGCAGGCAGTTATTGACTACGGAGCACTGTTCATTCATACAAATGTCTTTTTCCTGATGTTCAACTGCGTTAACCATACGCTGGCAAGTAGCCTTAGGGGTCGCGGAGATTCAACGGGACCGATGGTGATAATGCTGTCGACCTTCGTAGCACTCAGGCAGACCTACCTTTATATCCTGACTCACTACATAGCCAATACGCCCAAACTCGTGGGCTTTGGATACCCTGTCGGATGGATGAGCTGCTGCCTTGTGGAAGTTACTTACTATTTGATTAAATATAAGCTGCTAAAAAAAGGGACGTCTTAAGACGTCCCTTTTCTGTCATATACACGTTTTACAACTATCGCAAGCACAACTCCAAGTATTGAGAGGATAAGTCCTGCAAGTAACCCGGGGGTGTGATATCTTAGCTCTATCTCATGGTAACCTTCAGCTAAAGGCAGCGCGGTGAACATTGTGTTGGCGCGCAGCAGCTCTGTCTTTTTGCCATCTACGTATGCTGTCCAGCCACTAAGATACGGAGTGGACAAAAGCATTATCTTGGGCTCTTCAAGGTTGATATCACCGGTAACTTTGTTTGTCGCAAAGCTGATGGGATTCTTGTGCAGATCAAGGTTCTCCAAAGTATTCTGCGTGAAAGCAGAAAGCTTCTCCTCAAGCCCATCAAGCGGCTGGAACAGCACTTCCATGGAATCATAAGTGTAGGTGCCTGCTCCAAAGGTTATAGTGTAGTAGCTCTTTGGCTCCTGACTGTATCCCATATTGATGATATAGTCATGCCATCCGCTGTAGTTTTGAGATTGTTTGGTCTGATAATCCAATTGCTTTTTGATCTCGGTTCCGTCAGACAGCTGCGTTGAGGCCGTCAAAGAAACAACCATCGTATCCGCATCTATATTCAGATTCTTGAAAAACAGATAGTTCTCAGCATTCTCTCGGCCCTCAAACTCAATGGTCATGTTAGAGCCTGCTTCTGCCTTAAAGCCGTTGTCAAAAAACTCTATTCCCTCAGAAGCTGTGACCTTATAATCAGCAGAGGATGATGTAAATACCGGCTCAGCTTTTTCAAACCTTTCAGCATCCTTGTCATCAAGGACTATTCCGTAAAGCAGAGCTTCCTGCCTCTCTATCACAGACATCTTTTCAAAATCAGATCTTGGGATCACCTTATTGCAGGTTGAGCCATAAGGCAGAGCCCGGTCATTTCTAAAGATCGCAAAATTATACTTGCCATAATCCTCGTAGTAACTATAGGGAACAAAAGCCCTTTCCTCAGGGGTGTTAAATCTTAAGGAGAAGTAATTCACACCGCCCATGAGATTAAGTATGGCCCTGTCATCAAGAGCATAATATGCGTGACTCTCCTGATCGGTTACTCCCATGTCCCTTATATAATCCGACACTCCTCTGTCATCAAGAGACCAGAAAAACTGTGTCGAAGTAATACCATCAAGAAGTGATGCATTCCAGACAAGATTCCTTCCGCTGTACCTGTAGAAATCATTAACAGCATCAAGGCCGTCCTTAGCAGCAGCTTCTTCCACCACCTGAACTTCCGTGCTCTGAAGCTGAAGGTACATATCTTCGGTGGATGCCATGTCCAGATAGTCTCCAACCATGTTGCCGGCTTCAGGAGAATATCCTGCATAGGCGTTCTTGCCGATAAGACAGATCGTCAGTGCAAAAACAACAACCTGTGAGACGGTGATCACTGCGTTCTTAAACTTAAATGACAATTTAGTCGTTAAGCATCTTATAAGATCATCCGTAAATACAGCCATTGCATAGCCTGCAAAAACAGCACAGGCAAAGGACCATCTGTTTGATACAAAAGCAAAGCCCGAGAACACATATCCTGCATAAGGGATGCACAAGCAGACTGCCATAATGACCATAAAAACAGTTGCCTGCCTGTCTCTCTTATCGAAAAATCCTTTATACAGAACAAAGAGCATAGCCGGAATGATGAGTACTGTAAATCCAAGCTGTGTCTCTGCTTCACCATGTATGACAAAGGATATCAGATTGGCTGCAAGCTCTTTATAATACGCGGGAGAATACAGCATCTGAAAAATAATATCCTGATCAGATCTTGAATTGTGCATAAACGCAAACAGGACCGGAAGCAGAATGACCATGGACATCATTGTTCCAACAATTCCGCCAAGCAGAAATGTTCCGACAGTCTTTAAAAGAGCCGGGAAGTCTTTTCCATACAGGAAAAATGCCCTTACGATGCAATAGATCACTGTCAAAAGAACTATCAGATAAAAGAAATAGAAATTGTTTATGGCCGAAAGGAAAATAGCAATTATAAAAGTGAGAGGTTTCTTTTCCCTGAAGATCTTCTCTGCTCCCAGAAGTACCAGTGGAAGATAGATCAGTGGATTGGCAAAATACGGATGCCAGGTTCCGTAGTACATAAAGTATGTACCGAAGGCATAGGTGAACATGCCACACATAACGGAAATCCAGGACAGCTCAGGTCTTACGTACCTCAGGTACAAAGAGATGGCTATGCCGGCCAGATAAGGTCTTAAAATAGTGGTGATCTGAATATAAATATAAATATTTTCAACTTTAACAAATACTGAAGGAATGTTTAATATGTCACCGATGGCATAGTACTGAAGTGTAGGATAAATGTCGTTACCATAGCCCATTCCGTAAGAAAGTGTCTGAGGCAAAAGACTCTTTTCCTTGAACAGGTGATATATAAAGCCACGCATCCACTTGGAATTGTAAGCTACAGCTTTTATATACTGTCTCCACGTATCCGCATGGTTTATCAGGAACTTGTTATTCTCAGGAAAGAATCTGAAAACCATGTAGGAAACAAGTATAAAAAGTATCGAATATACTACATACTGCAAAAAGATTTTAGTTTTGGTTGACATGGCAATAAATACTTCTCATTTACCCTTTCGTATAGTTACTTCCGTATGATTTGTAATAGTTGTGACTCAGAACTTCTCCGGTCTCATTATCGTAAGTGATTATCTGGATATCATAATCAAGTTTTGAATCATCATAGAGATAGTTGGTATCAGGATCTTCATCGGCGTACAGAAGTCTGAACAGATGCTCCACAGGGATGTAATGCAAAGTTCCAATACTGGTGCTGACACCATCCAGTACTTCCTGGCCACTCGCCTCATATACTTTGCCTGATGCAACATCATTGATCATGATGTATGGTCCATCAGTATGGTATATCGTCGGCGTTACGGTAAAATTATGTATCAGCCTCTGCATCTGATTGTCGCCAAAGGCCTGTGATCCGTCGTTGATATAAAGGATCGTGCTGACATCACTCTCGGTAAGGTAATCAAGCTGCTGATAAATACTGGAAGAATTGAGCTCCTTGTCTACGATGCTGCTGCGGAACGCCTCAGCGCTTTTCTCCCAATCGCTGTAAGCCGGATCGCCTCTGTGATCAGGAAGATCTCCGGACTCTGCGATGATATCTCCTATACATTCGGTAGCCTTGATAGCCCCCAGTGCATTCATATGCCCTGTATCATTAAGGTCCGTATAAAGATCAACAACACCCATTTCCTGCATGTTGATAAAAGGAACTCCGTACTGATCGCAGATGATCTGCGCGCTGTCGATAGCTCTTTTATCATCAGTTGTTGCGCTGCAGGTAAGGAA
Organism: Butyrivibrio sp. VCB2001; assembly: GCF_000423965.1. NCBI lineage: Bacteria > Bacillati > Bacillota > Clostridia > Lachnospirales > Lachnospiraceae > Butyrivibrio > Butyrivibrio sp. VCB2001. Next base: position 23,159 of record NZ_AUIZ01000020.1, read on the forward strand.
AGTCACATAGATGTCTATTCCCCTGCGCTGGCACTCATCGATTATCTTGCGAAGATATTCCTCTCCGATCGTGTGTCCGCCAAGACCGTTCTTGTCCTCGGGGGCAGGATAAATTCCGGGAGTCAGCTCAATGCCATATCGCATCTCTGCTCCGAAAAGATTGTTCTTGTCCGCATGTCCGAAAAGAGTCTTGTAATCATTGCTGTCAAGCTCTTCCCACCTGTTATGGTACACATAGAAGTCTGCGAGGAACTGCTTCTGTATCTCAGGGTCCTTGATAAGGTCTTTTACAATTGCAATCTTGAGCTTATCAAGTGGCCAGCAGTCCATGTTAAGGTGCAGCTGCGAAATAGAACTCTGTCTGTCCGCATCGGAATAGCTCTCATCCATCTCATCCAGATACTGATAATTCTTCTGAAGCATGAATGAATCGACAACTACACACTTGGGATTACAATACTGAAGTGCCTCGATGAGCTCCCAGTAAGTAGCCTGCATTATTGATCCGTGTCCGCCCATGTTGTAGGATGTGATCCCGTGCTTCTCATATAAAACCGCAGGATTGAGTGCGTTGATAACATGGGAAGATCCCATGAACAGAACATCAATCTGATCCGATTTTTCAAAAAAGCTCTTATATTTATATTCACTTTCCTTGCTGCGTAACACAACTGTTGCAGCAAACACGCAGACAAGCGTGACACACAGAAATGCTATTGTTTTTATAATGCTTGAAATCTTAATCTTCATTTGATCCCTCAGAACTGTTGATATATAAAACTAGACGCATTGTATCCTGCGCCCCATATTCCAAAGATAAGAATTGCCAGAATAGCTCCGATCATAATGATCCAGCGATACCAGATGCTCTGGCTTAAGATCTTATCCCTGATCTCAATGTCTTTGAAGTTCAGAATATCCATTGCTATCAGCAGGATAAGACTGATCATTGTAATCTTAAAGTCACCCTGAGTAAATCCATAGCCAAGCAGCGACTGGTCTGTGAAAACCCATGGGGTAAATTCAAAGCTCTTTTTAATGATGACTACAGCATGCTCAAGAGATGATGCCCTAAAGAATACCCATGCCAGATTAACAAAGAAGAACGTGAGGATTGTTTTGATGGTTCTGTGAGAGAGGCCCTCCCTGTCTATCTTCAGCAGTTCTACGATCTTGTCCCTTACAGGCATTGTGATGTATCCAAAGACCTGATACAGAGCATGAAGCAGTCCCCAGATCAGGAAGGTAAGAGCTGATCCGTGCCAGATTCCGCTGACTATAAAGACAATGATAATATTGAGATATTTCCTGAATGTTCCCTTTCTGTTTCCGCCAAGAGGAATGTAAACATAGTCTTTAAGCCATGTTGAAAGAGATATATGCCATCTTCTCCAGAACTCCGCAACGGACTTAGCCATATATGGGCTGTCAAAGTTCTTCATTACATCTATTCCGAGTATTTTAGCTACTCCGATGGCGATGGACGAGTATCCTGCGAAATCGCAGTAAATCTCAAAAGAATATAAAACAGTTGCGATAGCGACTATTGTTCCCGGACAATTCTCCGGAGCGTTATAAACGCTACCCACATAGATTGCAAGCCTGTCTGCGATAACAAGCTTTAGAAAATACCCCCACAGGATCTGCAAAAAGCCATCCCTCATCCTGTCAAAATCCACTGTGACAGGATATGCAAACTGGGGCAACATATTTCCCGCTCTCTCTATAGGTCCACTGATAACCTGCGGGAAGAAAGAGACAAATAATGCCAGCATAAGCGGATTGTGCTCAGCCTTTTCATCTCCTCTGTAAACATCAACCAGATATCCGATTGACTTTAACATGTAAAAAGAAATACCGATGGCGCCAAGTATCTTGCCGCTTCTGAACACAAGCATAGCTGCAACTTCAATTGTCACAGCCAGTGCCAGTATAATCGCAGATTTTTTGGATGCAGGCTGATCGGCACCTGATGATGCCTTCTCGATCAAAAGAGCTGCAAAATAAGTTATTACTACAGTTCCTGCCATAACAGCTGCAGCCTTCACATCAATACTTATGTAGAACGCTGCACTGATAACAAGAAGCCATATATATCTGAACTTGCGCGGGATAATGAAATTTACGATTGCCGCAAAGGGCAGAAAAATCAAAAAGCCTAAAGAAACAAACTGCATATCTACAATACCTTTTTCCGGTTAATCATTAAAACAACAGCCTAATTATACTTTAGCAGCACCTATTTGTATAGTTCCGCCAGCTGCTGTTTGCTCCTGGCGCTCTTAGCCGCCGGGTGAGAGCTGTCGATGGACACACCATTTGGAAGAATCTTTTTGGCCGAAACTGCCATGTCCTTGGTCAGACTCTTTAGCTGCTGCGTGATATCTACATCAGCATCCATTCCTATGGATAAGATCTCAGGAACAAAGCCGAGTGTTGCTGAGGTGTACCAGTCGCCGTCGAACTTGTTGGCATCCTTTTTTACGTTGGTCACACGGGAGTTTTTCTTGTTGGTCAGATATGCGATAACAAGATCTCTTTCAGGGTCTATCATGACAATGGTTCCCGTCCAGCCCTGATGGCCGAAGGTCCCTGATTCTGACTGCGTTCCAAAGTACCATACTCTCTGGTTCTCACCCTGTCTCCACCAGCCAAGTCCCCAGTTTGCTGCATCCTCTTCTTTTGGTGAAGTAAACATATCTATAATATTCGGGGAAAAGAAGCTTAGCTCGCCGTAGCCTCCTGTAAGCATCACAGAAGCAAGCTTTGCAAGGTCTGTGGCGTTGGAGAAAAGCCCTGCATGTCCACTTATTCCATCCATGCTGTAAAAGGCTTTTTCATCGTGAACTTCGCCCTGAATGGTCTCAGTCCTGTACCCCTCAAAGTTAAGGAGTCCGTCCCTGGTATTACCGTTTAACTCCGTTGCTGCGCAGTCATCTTTTGAAAAACCATTTCTTAGCGGATTGTAGGTTATATGTGTAAGACCCATGGGCTCGTAAAAGGTCTTTTTAAGATAAGTATCAAGGTCTTTTCCCGTCACCTTCTCAACCACAAGTCCAAGGATCATGTAGTCTGCGTCGGAATAAACTGTCTTGGTTCCCGGCTCGTAGTCAAGAGGCGTCCTGCAGATCATTTCAACGGTTGCCTGCTTGGTCTCTTCAGAGGGCACATTTCCTGCAAAAAGCGGATTCTCGGGATAGTCCTCTCCGGGTTTTAAGCCATCCTTGTATAGCTTTGGTGCGCAGTACTTGGGGTCTGCAGGGAATCCTCCCTGGTGCTTTAAAAGCTCTCTTATGGTAAGCTCTGACTTCCACTTCTTGAGCGTATCAAGATCAATGAGGCTCGCAGGATCCTTGGGGTCGCCCTTGGAATCGGTGGTTACCTGGATGGTTTCTGTAACAAACTCATCCCCTAAGAACTTCGTGATCTTATCATCAAGATCCACTTCGCCATCCGTGACGAGCTTCTGTATCGCATAGTTTACGGAAAACATCTTGGTCACGGATGCAAGGTCATATAGCGTATCCGTTGTGACATTCGGACTGTCTGTATTCGGAAGTCCGTTTGGCTGGTAAGTATTGGTCTTGCCCCAGGCGTTTTCATAGACCAGTCTTCCGTTTCTTACAACGGCGAGCTGAGCGCTGGTAAAGCCGTTCTCGATGTCAGTCTCTATAAGGTCTGAAATGAGCTTCAGAGCCTCAGGGTGAATGCCTTCCTCCTCAGGAGTTCCGGATATGACTTCCGGGTAAGGAATGCCTACGATCACAGCCTCTTTTTCGCTTGAAGGAACGATGTTTGAGACCTGCACCGTGTTCTCACCGTTCTTGGTAACGGATGAAATGTCTATCCTCCAGTCGCCAAGTGAGGTTATCTCCTGCGTATCTACGGGCGTTCCGTTTACAAACATATCAAAGCTCTCAACTTTACCCGATATGGTTAAAAAGAGCTCTCCCTGGCCGTGGTAACCTTTGAAACTATACATGCTGTTCATGGCAAGGGTGTTGTCGGTATAGCCTTTCCAGTCGGGAAAGCTGACCCTTATGGGGAGCTTCGGTGCAGAGCCGGCTACAAGCTCTGGTTTAAGCGGGCCTTGCGGCGCTTTTACTTCTTCGGTTTTCTCTGATTCTTTTTGCTCAGCCGGAGCCTGGGCTTCCTGAGCCTGCTGCTGTGGCTGGTCAACACTATCTTGCACCTCTGCCTCCGGCTGAAGCGTTTCTATTTGGATACCTGCCGGGGCGTCCTCTATGTCTTTTGTCCCACAGGCTGCAGTGCTAAAAGCCAGTACTGTAGCGGTTGTGAGAGCAATCAATTGTCTGTATTTCATTAAACCCAGCCTCCGTAATTTACTAAATATTAATTATAAATACACCCCGACCTGATATGCAAGTCGGGGTGTATTCATCGTGTGTAGGATGTATTTGGATGTAATTAGTTGTCTTTCTTTGCGGATTCTTCGCGAATCTTTTCCTGTCTTCTTCTGTAGTACTCTTCTACTGAAACACCTGTGATAGATGCAAGGATAACAAGTATCCACCATGGGAAGCCCTTCTTGGCCTCCTCAGGAATTGATGATGAAAGAGCTACTCCTTCGTCCTCAATTGCTACTGTATCAACGATGGTCTTTTCTTCCTTCTCAGGAGAGATTGTCTCAGAAGCATCAACGATTGTTGCATCAACTGCTTCGCCTGTACCAACCTCAGTAGCTGATCCGCCTCTGCCTGCGCCAAGAACTGCTGTAGGAGCTGCTGCCTCTACTGTTGTTGCAGCTGCTGTGTTTGTTGCTGCTCTTGCAATGTTTGTGATGAATGTATCATCAGTATCATCATCAGCGTTATCATTCTGCTCATAATATGTTGAAGGAATAACAACTCTGAAGCTGCCGTTTGCCAGTGCCTCTACTGCTGCATCAGCGTATCTCTGTGCTTCATCTGCATTTGTCTGTGCATCTGCTGCATCCTTAGCTGCTGCCTTGTATGCATCATTTGCCCTATCGTAAGCTGCCTGAAGTGCATCAACTGCTTTTGCGTTAATACCTTCCTGAGCCTTGAGCTCTTTGAGCTTCTTAGCCATTGCCAGAACCTTATCATAAGCGTTCTTAACCTTAGCAAGCTTATCCTGAGCTGCATCATTTGCATCCTGAGCTGCTATAAGGGCATCTGCTGCGTTTGCTGCTGCTCTCTTCTTAGCTGCTTCGTTTGCATCTGCAAGATCTGCTGCGAGATCAGCAACATACTTGTTAACCTCAGCGAACTCTACATATCTGTCAGCATCATCCTTCTGGCGCTGTGCCTTATTGCGCGCTACTGTTGCATTGTAAAGATTATAGTACTTGGAATTTCTCTCAGCCTTAGCCTGCTCAAGGGCAAGGTATGTATCAATTACATCTGCCTCAGCATCTGCCAGTTCAAGGCCGGTTCTGATAACTTCAGCTGCTGCCTTCTCAAGCTCTTTCTGAGCCTTTGCGAGATTATCTTTAGCTGCCTGAAGCTTGAAGTAATCAACAAATTCTGTTGCTGCGGCTTTTGCGAGATCTTCAAGAGCCTTCTCTACTTTATCCTCTGCATCAGACTTAGCTAAATTAGCATTGTCAGCAATAGTCTTCTTGTTATTTCTGTCGATAACAGCATTATCATATGCTGTTGAAGCACGGCCTGCTGCAATAACTGCATCATCATACTCGCCCTGTGCTGCTGCCTGCTGAGCAACTGCTCCGTTCTCTCCATTGAGAGCGATATTGGCTAATCTCTGCTCTTCCTGTGCTGCTTCAAGCTGAGAATTTGCTGTACTGAGGCCTGTGTTTGCATTATTAAGATTACTGTTTGCTGTATTCCATGCTGTCTGTGCTGCTGCCTGCTGAGCAACTGCTCCGTTCTCTCCGTTGAGATTAGCATTGGCTACAGCCTGCGCAACGGTTGCATTTGAAAGTCTTCCATTTGCAGCATTAAGTGCTATCTGTGCATCAGCGAGTGCTGAGTTTGCACCATCAAGATCTGACTTGGCTGTCTCAAGTGCACTGTTCTTCTGGCTAAGAATTCCCTCTGCTCTTGTTACAGCTGCCTTGGCATCATTAAGTTTCTTCTCTGCCTTCTTTGCTTCAGGTGAGTCTGCTCCAAACTCTGCAACTGTCTTGTTATATTCTGACTGGAGACCATCTACAATGCCTTCCTTCTCAAGGAGGGTCTTCTTTGCTTCAGTTACCTTGTTAGCTGCATCGTTGTATTTATCTACAGCTGTGTTATATTCCTTTTCTTTTCTGCTTACTTTTCCTCTTGCGTCTGCAATAGTCTGATCTGTGAACTTGAATGATGACTCATAGAACTGGGTCTCGTAGTAGTAAGGGGTTGTCTCGGTTACGAGTTCTTCTTTATATTCAGTCTCGTATACAGGTGTATCTTTTCGAACAATAATGCTTCCCACATATTCTTTAGAATCATAAGGTATTATTCCAAACCATTTCTTCTCTATTGTATAGTATGATCTAAGAATATAACCATTCGGATAATTTATATCATCATAATTAAGACCACTAAACACTGAAAGTTCACTGACATCAAGCTGTCTACCGGTTTGAATGCCGTCACCCCTAGCCGTTAATTTAGGTACATAATACAAATCCTCATAACCAACTAATTTATCATAAGGAACCTGACCCATCTTTTCTGTCTCTTCCTGGATAACCAGCCAGTGTGAAGAGAGATCAAGATTATTATAGTTTTCCTTCTCCTCTACAGTGTATGAGAATGTCTTTGTATGCTCCTTGCCTTCAGCATCTTTGTAAACAGCAACAAACTTATCGCCCTGCTGGGTAACAGAGATGTCTTTCTTCTCAAAGCCTTCCTCATAGAGTTTGAAGATTATAAGATTCTTGGCAAGCTTATCATCAGCTTCTTTGATTTTTACTTCATCATTAACCCTGTAGCCGTCCTTGTCTCTCCTGTCGAACTCTTTAATTTCTTCCTTTTCAATCTTCTTTACTTCAACAATGAGTTCAGCTTTTTCGAGATCATTCCTGGCATTCTTAAGGGCAGTATCAGCGTTAGTCTTAGCTTGTTCCTTCCTGCCTAGTTCTTCATTGGCGGTCTTGAGCTTGCCATCTGCAGTCTCTACTGCACCATTAGCTGTATTAAGCTCACTCTCTGCCTTTGTCTTAGCCGCATTTGCCTTATTAAGTGCCTCAGTTGCCTTATCAAGGGCCTCTTTTGCTGCTGCAAGCTCTTCTGAACCGGCTTCGTACTCTGCTTCTGCCTTTTCATAAGCTGCCTGCGCTGCATTCTTCTCATTAAGTGCTGCCTGTGCTGCCTGATCTGCTGTATCAAATGCTGCCTTCTTACCATCTCTGTCAGCTACTGCCTTATCATAATCTGCCTGTGCCAGATCTGCTGCTTCCTTTGCAGTATTATAAGCACTCTGTGCAGTGTTTACATCGCCCTGAGCTGTTTCAAATGCGCCTGCTGCCGCTGTCTGAGCCTGCTGTGCTGCAATAAGCTCTGCATTTGCAGCTTCAAGTTCAGCAGTTCTGGTTGTAACCAGTCTATTGGCATTTGTCAGATTAGTATCTGCAGTATCAAATGCACTCTGAGCCGCCTCAAGTGCAGTTGTTGCAGATGTTACTGCGCCTTCAGCAGTTGTAACTTTTGAATCAGCAGTATCCTTATCACCCTGAGCAGCTGTAAGAGCTGCGTTTGCAGCTGCAAGCTCGGAAGTTTCTCTCTCAAGTGTAGCAGCTGTTGAATTCTTTGTAGCCAGTGTGCTGCTTACAAGAGCTTCAGCAGTAGCCAGTTCCTTCTTTGCTGTCTTAGCTTCATCAGATTTTTCGCCATACTTTTTGATTGCATCCTGAAGATCAGACCATGCCTGCTGTCTCTTTGATACTGCATCGTTATATGCATTCTGGGCTTTAACCTTCTTTCCTAAAGCCTCGTTGTATTCTCTTGTCTCTCTCTTAACATCATCTACAGCATTCTTGAAGTTAGTTGCTGCTTCATTTCTTGCTTCGATTGCGTCGTTAAGATCTTCTTTAAGGTCGGAAACCTTCTGCTCAGCTTCCTGAACATCTGTCTTTGCCTGATCATACTTTGTCTGTGCAGCGTCAACCTTATCCTGGAGGTCAGATGCAACCTGCTCTGCTCTCTCAAGCTCTTTTGCAGCATACTCTGCATTCTTATCAGCAACATCAGACATGTATGTTGCCCAGTTTGCGGCTGCATCAGCATTTGCCTTTATTGCCTGAGCCCATGCAAGATCCTTGCTTGCAGATCTGGCTGCCTTCTTAGCCTTATCAAGAGCTGACTTAGCGTTCTCAAGCGCTTTTTCTACATCGCCGTCAAACTTTGCATCGTCATCTATTGTAATGTTTCCGTCCTTGTCAACTGTTCCGAGGCCGTACTCTACAACTATTTTTTTAAGTTCTGCCTGTGCATCAGCAACTGCTTTCTCTGCAGCCTCTTTTGCCTCAGTAGCATCATTAAGTTTCTCTTCTGCAGCGTCAAGGTCAGCCTTTGCATCATCTGCTGCCTTCTGTGCTTTTTCAGCTTCTGTCTGTGCCTCATCTGCTGCTGACTGTGCCTTGTCAGCATAAGTCTGAGCATCTGCCTTTGCTGCGTTTGCTGCTGCCTGTGAGCTGTATGTAGCATTTGCTGCGCCGATAACATCCTCTGCTGCTGACTTAGCTACTGCCTCATCCTCTATTGTTACAGTAACTGCTTCAGCTGCATCCTCTGCCTTATCCTCTGCATCATTAGCAGCTGTCTCAGCAACAAATACTGAGCCTTCTCCGGTTGCTTCTTCATATGTATTAACTGCTTCAGTAGCTGCCTTATTCAGCTCATCATAAGCAGTAACTGTCTCTTCAATTTTTCCAAGTGCTTTTTCAGCCTTCTCAAGCTTGTTGTCAATTGCACTCTTCTTTGCTTCCTGCTCACCTTCCTGAATAGTAGCCTGATCCATAGCATCGGTAACTGCTTCCTGTGCAGTATCGATAGAATCAGTAACCTCTGTATTCATAGAAGGTGTTTCCTGAGTAACTTCCTGAACATCTTCTGTTGTAGGGTTCTGTGGAAGATCCTGCGAATTATCAGGGTTTGCATCATGAGCAAACGCTGTAACGGGCTGGAGCGCCATGCTTGCGCTAAGTCCGATTGTAAGTGCTTTTAAAATCTGCTTGTCTAATGTATTTCTCTTCATAAATCTTAATCCTCACACGAATTTTTATCTTTAAACTAATTATTGTTTCCTATATATAAAAGAGCTTTAAGCCTCAGCCTCAATACCGATCTGCTGGAACAGATAACCGAGTACTTCGTTTGTGAATTTCCTTGATGAGAATGCTACAGTTCTTTTACCATCTTCCATCTCATCTTCTCTGACAACGTCTGCGTACATGATAAGTGTCTCAGCTACAATGATCACATCCTTGCCAAGGAGCTTTGGTGTATCTCCTTCAACATCAATTGCAATTCCCAGAGGGCTGATGTTCTTAACCTGTCCGTAGTACTTTTCGAGTGTCTCTCTGTCTACGATGATGCTGTTTGCAGTGTAGGCTACTCGGTTTATTTTTCTTCTTTCTTCCATGAATTTGCTTCGCTCCTTTTCCATCAAAAAAGTCGTCTTCAACTACATCCAAAGAAGACTATAATCATAAATTCAATCATGTGCAACAGAAATTCAGTAGTTTATGATTTATTTCAGTATTGGTTTATAGTCTTTAGATTCTGTTTATATATTGAGAAGTTTTTTCATTTATAAATATTCCATTAAACATAATCTCAAACATAGACATTCACTATTCCGTTTCATATACTGTATGTGTAACCATGTGTTTTTTGTATATTTATGAGGGCAAAATCATGGCAAAAACAGATACAAAATCAAAATCAACAAGGAACTTTTTCACCGGCCTGACCCCTAAGCTTCTTGGGCCAATCATTCTTATCATCGTTTTTCTGATCATCACCCTTGTTTCTACCCAGATACGTACCATTAAGATCAAGAATGACCTTGGAGTTCTTCAGGATCAGACAATCATAGCCATGGAGATCGCTGAGGATATCAGATACTATGGTCTTAATACCTGCGAACTCTTTACAGATATGTCCGCAACTCACGACCGTGAGGTACTTGCGGAAGTTGAAGAAGTAAGAGACAGCATCTATTCCTGCTTTGACCAGATGAAGAGCGTCAAGCCCGAGACTGCTGCAACCATGAACGAGCTCAAGACCTCATATGATGCTTTGTATTCCCTCTGCTCGCATATGGCCGATGAGTATATTGATGTAGGTATTGATGCTGGAAATGTAGTTATGGAAGAGGTGGATGGCGCCACTGAGGCTTTCTCCGAAAGAGTAGATGCCATGGTTGAAGAAATGGAGAACGATGTAGAGAGCGAAGTTGCAGCCATAAACAAGGCCCAAATCTCCATGGTTACAACAAATGTAATTCTCTCCATTATCAATATCCTTCTTGCTATATGGATCGCAGTTGTTGTAATAAGACAGGTTCTTAAACCTATCCTTAAAGTCAGCAGCGCAATCTCAATCCTGTCACAGAGAGATCTGACCGCGGATAAGATTGATATCAATCAGAAAGATGAGATTGGCGATCTTTCAGAAGCTTATAACACTCTTCTTGAATCCACCCGTGAGATCATGGGAGATCTTTCAACATCTACCGACAAGCTCGGCGGAATGTCTGATGAGATGAGCAAGAACTCCGATACGATCGTTAAGAACGTCAACGAGATCACCGGAGCAGTGAACAACGTCGCTGAAACTGCCGGCGAACAGGTACAGGATATCAATGATTCCATGAAAGAGATTGATAATCTCAGAGACATCATCAGGCAAAACGAGACTACATCCGAGAATCTGTCAAAGGCCAGCAGCGAGATCGGTGAAGCAAGCAAGGCCGGAACCCTCGTAATGAACGATCTTTATGACATAACAAAAGAGAGCGAGAAATCCTTCTCAGAGATATTTGACAGCATTAACAGCATCAACGAGAGTACCACCAAGATCGGACAGTCTTCCGAGATGATCCAGAGCATCGCATCACAGACCAATCTTCTTTCACTCAACGCTTCCATCGAGGCAGCAAGAGCCGGAGAAATGGGAAAAGGCTTTGCGGTTGTTGCCGATGAGATCAGACAGCTTGCAGAGAATTCTGCAAACAGTGCCAACGAGATCACTCAGATGTTAAAAGAGCTGCAGGCTAACGTTGACAACGCAAACCAGCAGAGCGACAGCGTAAAAGAAGCCGTTAATCGCCAGGTACAAGGCGTTGATGATGCCAGAACAAAATATCAGGATATTTCCGACAACCTGGAGATCATCGAAAAAGAAGTTAAGAGCCTTGGCGAAGTAAGCAGATCCATGACCGACAGCTGTGAGAAGGTCGGAACAGCTATGGAGCGCCTGTCAGAAGCAGCCCAGACCAATGCTGCTGCCACCGAGGAGACAAACGCATCAATTCAGGAGGTTCTTGCACTTGTTAACGTCATTTCAAACGGATCCTCAGATATCAACTCTCAGTCCGGAGAGCTTGATGAGATCGTTAAGAAATATAAACTATAAAATGACACCTTAATATAAAATGTCCCCTATTATGCAAGAGTTGTTTTCACTATTCTTGTATAAGAAGGGGACTTTTTTATTATGTTTAAAAAGAAATATTTAGTTTTATTGGGGCTTGTTGCATTTACAGGACTTTTTGTGGGATGCGGGAAGAATAATATGGAGATCAAAGATTATCACACTGATATTTTGGGAGAGAATGTTTATATCTTTACTCCTGAAGATGAACAGACCAAGATACAGGAAACACTTGATAGGATTTACAGTGTTCAGGAAACTGCTCAGTTTGAAGATAACAGGTACGCAGTTTATTTTATGCCGGGAACTTACAATGTTTCCGCTGATGTCGGCTTTTATACTCAGCTGTCCGGGCTTGGGGTTCTACCTACTGACACTAAGATAGCTGCGGCCAATACCTATGCCAGATGGCTGTCGAATCCGCAGAATCTGCACAATGCAACCTGTAACTTCTGGCGCAGTATTGAGAATATTGAAATGCAATCAGATACAGTATGGGCTGTGTCCCAGGCCACAGATATGAGAAGAGTTCAGGTTGACGGAAATCTCACTCTTCATGATGATTACGGCTGGGCCAGCGGAGGATTCCTGGCAGACTCAAAAGTTACAGGATTGGTGGATTCGGGAACCCAGCAGCAGTGGCTTTCAAGAAACAACAGCTACAGCTCATGGACCGGCCAGAACTGGAACATCGTGATGCTGGGTGATGCGCCTTTAGGCGTGCCTGATAAGACCTGGCCTGAAGCTTCCTATACTGCTGTTTCACAGACGCCTATAATTCGTGAAAAGCCATTTCTTGTATATGACGAGAAGGATGGACTTGGAGTTTTTGTTCCGGAGTGGAAAGAAGAAAGTATGTCTTTTGCCTGGGAAGGTGATGCTCCGGAAGGGAAAGTCCTGCCTCTTAACGATTTCTATGTGGCAAAAGAGAATGTGGACTCGGCTAAGAGTATTAACGAGGCGCTGACGGATGGAAAGAATGTTCTATTTACACCGGGAATTTATGAGCTTGATGAGGCGCTTAAAGTGCAAAAGTCAGGAACAATTCTTCTTGGAATGGGGCTTGCAACGCTGCGCTCTGCTGCCGGGAATGAATGCGTTGTTTCTGAAAATGCTGATGATCTGATTCTGGCAGGGCTTCTGTTTGATGCCGGAACTGCAGAGTCTGAGAATCTGGTTTGCCTCGGGGCCAAGGAGGGGGCTAAGCCTTCTCTGATTGCAGATGTGTATTTCAGAGTAGGCGGGATAGCTTCAGATGAGCCTTGCAAGACAAAGGCCTGCATCACAATTGATCTTGATAATGTAGTTGGCGATAACCTCTGGGTTTGGAGAGCCGACCATGGTGATAATGTGGGTTGGGATCTGAACACCTGCGAGAATGGCATTATTATAAACGGCGATCATGTCACGATGTATGCGCTGATGGTGGAACACTTTAACGGTTATCAGACCATGTGGAACGGCAATGCGGGAACATGCATCATGTACCAGAGCGAAGTTCCTTACGATGTGCCGGACAGGGGACAGTGGATCAATCCCGACGGCAAGAGATTCGGATATGCTTCGTTTAAAGTTGCGGAAGATGTCAGCTCTTTTAACGCAGCAGGACTTGGAATATATTTGTACAACAGAGATAATACCATTCCGATGTACTGCGCCATGGAAGTTCCCGACGTAGAGGGCGTGCATGTGCACAATGCAATTACCGCGTATCTTAACGGATTCCCGGGCATGAAGTGTGTCATCAATGAAGCCGGCGACTCACTTCTCAGTGCAGGGCAGACTGCGAAGGTGCTGGATTATGAAAACGGACAGTGGAGGTAGACTCCGCTGTCCGTTTTTGATTGCTTATATATGTCAGAACTGCCAAGGCAGATAGGCAGCGATGACAGCCAAAACTACTGCCGGGAGCATGTTTGCTACTCGCAGTTTCTTGCCCCAGACGAGGTTGATTCCTACGCAGAAGATCAGGATTGAACCAATCAGCGAGAGGTAGTTTATTGCCAGATCAGTCATAATGGGCGAGATGAGTTTTGCAAGAATTGTTATGGTTCCTTCGAAGAGGAATATGGGAATTGCGGAAAATGCACTTCCCTTTCCCATGGATGATGTCATCATGACTACGATGATGAAGTCCAAGACTGACTTGATGGCAAGCGTCGTATAGTCGCCGAGAACGCCGTCCTGGATTGCTCCGACGATGGCCATGGCTCCTATGCATATGGTGTAGTGGTCCTCTCTTAGTTTTTTGGGTCCTTTCGTCATGTCCCGGGGGTTGTAACCTACCATTCTGCCACAAATTTCAGCTTGAAGTAGTCAGCCGCTTGTGCATATCCATACTTTGTTACGGTATTTTAAGAGTTTTTCTTCTGATACAGCAATCACTTAGACCCCCATCTTGTATTCGTTACTGTATTTTGAGCTTTTTTGTTCTGATACATTAGCCCTTAGCGAATCTCTATGTCTTCCCTTACGGTAACCATGAAGTTTTTGTTCTGTTACAGTAGGTCTTAGTGAATCACTCCGTTTTCCCTTACGGTAATCATAAAGTTTTTGTTCTGTTACAGTAGGCCTTAGTGAACCACTCTGTCTTCCCTTACGGTAATCACGAAGCTTTTATTCTGCTACAGTAGGCCTTAGTGAACCACTCTGTCTTCCCTTACGGTAATCATGATGTTTTTGTTCTGCTACAGTAGGCCTCAACGTATCGTCCATATTCCCTTACGGTATTTTTACAGTTTCCCCTCTGGGGCAGTAATGCTCCATGCTTCTAGCAACCTATCCATGTTCCAGGCTGCATTTGCAGGGCTGGTTGATGGAAGGCAGATGGCAGGTCTTTTGATGACCGGCTCAGTATACTTCTCGTAATACTTGAGCGCTGTCTTGCCGTTGACGTAGATTGCTCTGATATCTGCCATGTCAAGAATAACCGAAAGGTCATTTGCAACAACGTTACTGATGCTGGAGTCCGATGATCCAACGATGTCGCAGGACTTTATCACATCCCACAGCGCAATATGATTTCTTAGCAAAAGAGCTTTCTTCTCCTCGATACTCTTCGGCTCTTCTTCGCAAAAAACCGCAGATATCACTTTCCAGAATCTGTTCTGCTTATGCCCATAAAAGAAGCCTTCCTCCCTGGATTTCACAGAAGGAAAACTTCCTAGGATCAGTATCTTGGAATCCTTGTCATAAACAGGTTTAATTGGGTGTATTACCATTTTCATATCCCCACATCAATATTCATAGAACTCCAGCGCAAACAGGATCGCCAGAATTGAAATGCCGTCCTTGGTCCTGTTTTTCTTCAAAAGCTCTTTTACCTCTGAAACAGGCATCCACTGCTTGTAAGCAACTTCGTCCACATCCTGAATGCTGTTTTCGGTATCGACTTTTGCAGCAAATACATGTGCTGTGCAGTCTGACATTCCGTTAGTCGGATTCTGTGAGCACAGGAATTTCAGGTCTTTCAGAGTGCAGCCGGTTTCTTCCATAGCTTCTCTTCTGGCCGCTTCCTCTTTTGTCTCACCATCCTCAATTCGACCTGCAGGAATCTCCCACTCAAGCCTGTGAACAGTATATCTCTTTTCCCGGATCATCAGTATCTCATTCTTCTCGTTGAATATAACGATGCTGACTGCCTCGTGCGGATAGTGGATCTGATGATACTTATCGATCACATGGCCACTGGGGAGCTTCACCTTGTCGGTGTAAAGACATACGTAGTCACTTTCGTAAATGGTTGTCCGCTCAAGTCTTTCAGGGAGCACCACATTTGCATCATCCATAGTTTCTTTCTCGGACTCTGCAGTCGCATTCTTATCGCCCGTTTCCGGCTCTTCAGTTGCGCACATTACTACGCCTGTTGATTTATGAATGAAGAAATATCCGTCTTCATCCATTTTCGACTGAACGCGTTTGTAGAAAGACTCTTTGTCGCTATTTACCAGCTTACTAGCCTCCTCGGAATAAGAAGCCACATAATTAAGGATCAGCTCTTCGTCCGGCACATAAAGATCATTTTTCTGTTCTTCAACTGACATTACATTAAAATAAGGTGCAAGCTCTTCCTTGGCAGTCTCAAGCCAAATGTCAAATCCACTTGAAGGATACTTCACGCTTGGATAATACTCATTTATAAAATCGTGGAGCTCGCGCATGTGCTGCTGCCCGATCAGGGTACAGGAGAATCTTCCGCCCTTTGCAAGCAAGCTCTTAATTTTTTTGTACAATTCAAGTCTGCTCTCTCGCGCCACATGATAGAGCATATGGTTGGCCATTATAAGGTCAAAGCCCGATGTTGGATAAGAGAAATCCGCAGCATCGCGCTTCTCAATCATGAAGCGAAGGTTCTTTTCAGGATATTTATCCAGGATCTCCTTTGCCACATTTCTTGCACTTGCAAGCATTCCATCTGAGTAATCCACCAGATGAATTTCAAGATTATTAGGTAAAAGATCTGCCACCCGGCTCCAAAATGTTCCGGCTCCGCAGCCAATGTCCAGGATCTTCATTCCGGCTTTTATCTGTTCCCTCTCGAAAAGCCAGTGAAACCACTCGGTATCGGCAGTGCTGTAATCATGAATGGATATTCTCTTTTTCAGGTTAGTGTCGCTCTTGTACTGCTCAATGACTTCTTTCCTGTATCTTGTAAGCTCGATGACATGGCGGAGATTGTCCCAAAACTCCTCATCTCCGGAATCATTCGTTTTCCTTATGGCATCGATCAGTCTTGTGATGTGCTCTTTCTTATCCAGAAGCAGCGCTTCCTGTTCCTTCAAGGATTTCTGCATGTCGGAGCTGTCATCTCGCATCATCTCAGATATCTGCTCCAGCGAAAAATCCATATACTTGAGCATCAGGATCTTCTGCAAGCGGACAACGCTGTCCTCGTCATAAAGCCTGTATCCGGCTTCGGAGTACTCACAGGGCCTGAGCAATTTCTTTTCATCATAGAATCTTACAGTACGCGCAGAAACACCAAGTTGTTTAGCCAATTCCCCAGCTGTATACCTCATCTTTCATACCTCTCCTTGTCCTGTTTTTTCTGATTCTATGCCTTTACGTTACGTCAAAGTCAACACTTTAATTTATAGCTGTGCTGTTGCCAAGCTGCTTCTGCAGTTTCTCGTAGAAACCTTTGTAATATGCGATTCGCTCAGCCCAGATTTTTTCTGCTGTTTTGGTGCCAAGCTCCATTTGCATCGCTTTCCCCAGCTTCTTAATCCTGGTGTTTACGAAATTAACCTTTTCTTCAAAGCTCTTTTCCAGGAATTTCTCATAGACAAGGCCTTCGTGAATACGGTATGCGTCAAACCTGTCGATGTTGTCAGCGTCCCCTACCGACAGCGCAAAAGGAGTTCTCTCTCCCTCAAAATCAGCCTTGTCGTCAACATGAATCGCAATTCCATAGCACATGTCATTCACCCTGTCTTCAGGCAGGCCAAGCTCCAGCAGGAATGGACGCGCTATCTTGGCAGCGTTTCTCCCGTGGTCCTTCCAGCCATCATCATCGAAGTCCTCGCAATAAGACACATCATGCAAAAGACATGCTATCACCATCTCAGTTACATCAAAGCCTTCCTTCTCGGCGATCTCTTTTCCTATATTTGCAACCCTGTATGAATGCTCAAGCCTGTAGGCCTTCTCATCCGGATGGTCTTTGAAATATGCGCTATTGTCGAATTTCTGCTTGAGGAAATTCTCGGTCTTAGTTATAAGGTCTGTGTTCATGTCACTGCTCCCCAACTGTTTTTTCAAAACTTCAAAACCATGTAGATATCATCACTGTATGAGCCGTCATCATATTTGTTGGCGTTAGGCATGCGTCCGCACTCCTTGAAGCCAAGGCTCTCGTACAGATGATATGCCTTGTCGTTGCCGCTTACGACTGTTAGCTCTGCCTGCTCGTAGCCGCAGTCTTTTATCTTTTGGATCAGCCTCTCGAGCATCAGTCTGCCAAGGCCGAAACCAGTATACTTCTGGAAAAGAGCTATTCCGATATCCGCTCTGTGTCTGGCTCTTCTACTGCTTCCTCTGCTGGTAAAAGAGCAGTTTCCTGCATATACGCCATCTACAAAAGCGCACATTACAAGTTCATTATCCGACTCGTTGTGGCTCTTAATGAATTTGATTTCATCTTCTGTTGTGTACTTAACTTCGTCCGGATTAACCAAAAGAAAATTTGTCTCTCCGCATACTGTCTTAAGATAATCTATGAGCATGTCAGCTTCATCTTCATGTGCACTGCGCAGTACAATTTCTCTTTTCCCCAAAGTATACTTTTCTTCTTCAAAGATCATTGTTGTTCCTCCATATGTCTGCCATTAAATTCCATATACTGCCACTCCTACTACTGCTGCGATGCATATGAGTCCTATTGGTGATATGCCGTTTTTCCTTATCCTTCTCGCGCCGTAATATACTACCGCGAGGCCACATGTTATGAGGATCGCTGTAACATCGATACCGTTTTCATTCATAAAACCGCAGTTGCCAAGAATCATGTATGCTCCGGTCGCCAGAATGACACCGATAACACAGGACTTAAGCCCCGTAAGTATTGCCTGTGCGTAAGGGTTCTTTAATAAATTCTTTGCAAGCCCCAGTATGATCAGTATTATGAAGAACGCAGGAAGCACGACTGCTGTCGTTGCAATCACAGCACCCAAGAGTCCGCCTTTGTTGCTTCCGATATATGTAGCCAGGTTCACCATGATGGGACCGGGAGTACTCTCGCTGACAGCTATCATGTAAGAGATCATCTCATCATCCATCCAGCCGTGGGCCAGCACTACATCTCTGATAAGCGGAATTGCTGCATACGCACCTCCAAAGGAGAACAGTCCGACTTCCAGAAATCCAATCAAAAGATCAAGGTAGATCATACCTGTCCCTCCTTTCTCCTGAGCTTATCAATCTGAAAAAAGGCCAGACTAACAAGCGCTGCAGTCAACATAACAACTATGGATGACAGATGGATTTTCAACACATTTATAAGCATTAGTACAACAAAAGATGCAGCAAGAATTCCCATTTGCAAAGGCTTTTTTGGCATCTTCTTTATCATCTTAAGCGCCGCATCAAGAATCAATATCCCTACTGCAATCTTAATTCCCTGAAAAGCATGAGCAATCCATGTGATTTCCAGAAATCCTTCAAGGAACATAGATATAGCAAAGATTATGATAAAAGAAGGCAATACCACACCGAAAGTCGCCAGAATCGCTCCCGGCACCTTTGCTTTTTTGTAACCCACAAATGTGGCACAGTTTATCGCTATCGGCCCAGGCGTCGACTCAGCAATAACCGTGACATTCATCATCTCATCATGAGTGATCCATTTTTTCTTTTCCACGCAGATGTTCTCAATGATCGAGAGCATCGCATACCCTCCGCCGAAAGTAAAAAGTCCGATCCTTACGAAGGTCAAAAATAATTCAATAAGTATAGGCATGGGTACGATCTTTCTATTATTTTTCCAATTAGTTTTTACATACTCTTCTATAGTACAGGATGGCAACAAAAAAGAGAACCGTATTGCTACGATTCTCTTGTCTTTGCTCCCATGTTCTTTAATTCTTTTTTGCGGTCATACATCATATGATCCGCTCGTTCAAACAGATCATGTACCTGTTCATCATTCGGCTGAAGCGTTGTATAACCGATAGAAACAACAGGCTCATTTGTCTTGATGTTCTCTTCCACCTGCCTGTTAAAGTCGGCAATTGTTTCATCTTTGGTATCATAGCCTTTTCCTGACAAAAGAACTACGAACTCATCACCACCGGTTCGGTAGACCGAACCATGGCTGAAAACATTACAGATAAGAGAACATGCGTCTTTGATAAGTTTGTCACCGGCAGCATGTCCCTGCGTATCATTGACATACTTTAGACCGTTTATATCACATACTATAAGTGCCAGCTTATCGACAGCGCCTTCGCGAATCCAGCTGTTTAGCTGGGCTTCCGTCTCCATGTAAGCATGTTTGTTTCTGACTCCCGTAAGCGAATCAGTATTTGCCATGCTCTTGAAAGCTTTGCTGTTTTCTTTTTCTTCTTTCAGTTTATCGTTGGCGATACGCCTCATCATGTAGAATAATAAAGTCGAGAATAAAGAAGCCACTACAAGGATGAATATTATTTGCCTACGATTAGCAGTAAGACTCTTTTTGCTGATCTCCTGAAACTGATCCTGAATAACACTCTCGCGAATCATTACAACCAGTTCCCATCCGGTGTCAGGCACAGGTTCATAGAATATAGTATCTACTACATCATTTATGGTAAAAGTCAGAGTTCCTTTTTTACCATTCGCAAAATCATCGCGAAATGAATTACTCTTCCTCGGATACATTCCCGTTTGTGGCATCAAAAATGTTTTTTGTTCCAATAAATTGGCCAAGCTCTGTTTCTGATATATTTCCGCCATTTTCCGAATACAGCGCAAAATGTGTACTTTCCTGATCATCAAAAGCAAGCAGACCAACTATATCATTGATATCTATCTGGACAAAACATGCTTTAAACTGTTTGCCCATTATCTTGATATCTATCGGGATTGCCAGACACAGATCCTTGGATGAACCATAACGAAAAACAGTGCTTATCATTCTGCCATCCAGGGTCTTATTCGCAAGGAAAGGATGTCTGCTACGGCCGGTATACGTGGTGTACTGGGTATAAACTATATCTTCCTCATCTACCAGAGCAAAACGGCTAAGAGACAAAAGGTTCTTCATTCTACCAATAGCAGCTCTAAGATCCTCCTGGGATTCTATCTGCTCATCATCTATTACGCTTACAGCCTTCTCCATGTAGTCAAAATTATTGTTGATCAGGTTTGTAATTGTCTTGGCACGTCTGTCTGCCATCGATTCGAGATAAAAAGCACTGACGGCAGAAACTGCCTGATTTGTAGACTCAGTAGCCTGCTTATAAGCCCAATAAGTATTGGCGATCAGCATTATCAAGATAAGAACACCACCTATCGCCGCAGTTATAATTACTGCCTTTTCAGTAATCTTCCTGCTCTTCATTGCGTAACATCTCCATACAAGACTTCAAGCATTGGTTCTGCATCTTCCTGATAAATTATAGTTGTACTTTCATCAGTCTTGTCAGGGAAAAGATCTCCCGGCAGATTTCCATCTGCAATCTTAACCGCGACTTGCAACGTATCAAATCCAATTGAATAACAATCCTGTACACCAAGGCAATAGATAACACCATCCTTGAGATAATGGAGCGCCTCCTGATCATGGTCCATTCCCACAATCACTGCGCTGCTTCCAAGCTCAGTTACTGCTCTTGCTGTTCCGACAGGATTACTCATATTGCAGCATACAAAACCTGCAATATCCGGATTGTCCCCAAGCATCTGCTTAGCCAGATCGTATGCCAGATCAATGGAGTCCTGGTCATACTCAACTGCAACTATCTCCATATTTTTATATTTGGCAATAGTGTCTTTTGCTCCCTTTGCTCTGTCTTCATGGCAAGGAGCTCCGTTACTACCAACCAGGATTCCCACTTTGCCCTTGTAACCAAGTTTTTCACAAAGTGCTTCTGTTAAATCTGCTCCGTCCTGATAGTTGTGGGTATTTCCGACGTAAGCAATCCTCTTGCAATCAGGAGCTGCATCAGAGCTGGAAAACGTCATGACCTTGTTGCCTGCAGCAACCATTTCGTCCAGTACAGGAGATATCTTCTCCTCATCTGCCACATCCACTCCGATTACATCATAATCACCTTTCTGCGCCTCTAATAATCTTTTGGTCTGATCTTCATAAGAAGCTGCATCCGGAGCCATATACTCATAAGTAACGACTATACCCTTATCAAGATATTTTTGCTGAGCATCCTCCATTCCAAGCGCAACAGCGTCCCACCATGGATGGACTATCTTGTAAGTAAAGTAGAAATTATATCTATTCTTAGCCGGCACATAATCATCGAGGCTATGCTCAAAATCTACAACGTCCTCGGTATCGTCCGCTTTTATCTCAGTATCATTGGAATATCCACTACTTGTACCTGCAATCACAAGACAAAATGCTACGATCAGAATCTTGCGAAATATATTATTTATCTTCTCGGACATAACATACCTCCTAAAAGACATAATTATCAAAAGAAATAATCACCTACTATAAATAATACTATATTTCGCTAATTTTTATTCTTAAATATATATTAAAGATTTAGCTTGTCAATTACTCTTTACCCATGCTTCTCGGTGAAATACCATAAAACTTCTTGAATACATTTGAAAAATAGCTCACATCATTATAGCCCACCCTCTCAGCTACCTCTGTAAGTTTATAGTCGGTACTCGTTATCAGCCTCTTCGCTTCCTGCATACGCAGCTGTGTAATATATTCTGTTAGAGTCATGTCCGTTTCGCTCTTGAACATCTTTCTTAGATATGTCTGATTAACACATAGCTTTTCCGAGATATCCGAGATTGAGAGCTCATTGTTGCCATAATTTTCTTCAATATACTGCTTTGCAGCCTGTGCCGTTGAATGTGTCTTTGACTCTCTTTTCCCTTTTTCAAACTCGATGCGCTTTTTATAAAGATATATCACATTATCGCGCATTTCTTCGGAAGACTTGGCATCAGCCATAAATTTCTCGGGAGAAAAACCTTCGCCGTAAATTCTCTCAATTGAAAAACCTGAGCTTATTATATTTGTCATCAAAATACTGATGGCGCTTGTGAGAAGATTCATGTCAGAAATAGAAACTTTGCCATCCACAGACTCTTCATGAAGCCTCGTCCATAACGTACTTATCACAAACTCCGCATCGTCAGCCTGAAGCGTCTCAATGTCCTTGTTGAGCCTGATTATTGCATCGAGGGAAGCATATCCCTTTTCATCATTGCTCTTACGAAGATCCCATAGCTGACCATAGCCCTTTTGTGATAAAAAGCTAAGACACCTTTCATAGGCTTTTTTAATATCTCCTAAACCGGCTGCCTTCTCGATAGCCACAGAACTGCTGATCTCAAGCTGACTTTTTACTACCTGAATGATATCTGTAAACTCATATCCCTTATAGTTATCAAGTGCTGTATCCGAATCGAAATCCATTAAAACAACAATATTGTTCTCGAAATCATGGAATATCCTAAAAGATCCTTCAAGCTCAAGCATATCGCCAAGAAGCTTTGCGATAAGGTTTTCCCAGTTCATGAGTTTTTCTCTTGCATCTGTCCTTCCTTTGGTATATCCTGCAGTATCAAATCTGAATAAAGCCAGAAGATATGCACTTCCAACTTCTTTTTTAGGGAAAAGATGCTTCTCAATCCCGGCCAGTACATCCTTGTCATTATTACCGGCGTAGATTACAGTCTTTAGTTCTTCATCAAGTTCTTTTTCAGCTTCCCCATCCTGAATTATCTGGGTTTCAACCGCCTTCCCGATATTGTCATGCAGTTTAAGAAGGCTAAGTATCAGTTCCTCTTTTTCAAATGGTTTGACAATGTAATCGCAAACTCCGATCTTAACAGCTTTTCTGGCATACTCAAATTCATTGTTTCCTGTTATGAGTATTACTGATATGTCAGGGTAGTCTGAAGTTATGCGTTCAGCAAGTTCAAGACCATTTATATAAGGCATGGTTATATCTGTCAGAACCACATCAGGATAGAACTCTTCAATTTTTTCAAGCGCCTCTTTTCCATCACGTGCTTCACAGCAAATCTCAAAGCCGTATGAATTCCAATCTATACAACCTCTTAGATATTCCAGGAAAATAGGCATATCATCGACAATCATAATTTTGATCATGCAACAACGCTCCCTGTGGTACACGAATTATTATTGTGGTACCAATGTTTTCTTTACTCTCTATTGATACGCCAAATTCTCTTCCGAAGTAGAGCTTTATTCTTCGCGCTACTGAATAAAGTCCAAAATGAGAACCACCTTTTGTTGAGTCATGAGAGGTTATCTCCGCTTCCTGACGCAGTTTTTTCTTTTCGTCATCAAAAAGCTTATCATCTTCAAGGAGTTGTTCCAGTTTATCTCGCTCGTCTTCACTCATACCAATGCCGTCATCGGAAACTTGTATCAGAGCCACCTCTCCATCTGCTCTTCCTGTCACGGTAATTTTACCCCAGCCTTCTTTGTTTTTCAGGCCATGATATATTGCATTCTCAACAAGCGGCTGAAGTGTCATCTTGGGAATACTTGCATTTTTTATTGCATCCTCAACATCAATCTCATAGCTGAATTTATCATTGTAGCGCATTGTCTGAAGGTCCAGATAATCCTGTATTATCTGAATTTCCCTCTCGATAGTCACTATCTCTTCACTTCCGGAAAGAGAATTCCTGTAATAGTTGGCAAGCTTTTTGGTGACGCGCGAAGCCTCTTTTGCCCTGTTCATCTCAATAAGCATGATTATAATGTCCAGGGTATTATATAGAAAATGTGGCTTAACCTGCTCCTGTATCAAAGCGAGCTCATATTCACGCTTCTTTTTGGCCTCCTCATCAACCTGTTGCAAGAGTTCTAAATTGCGCTGCGTCATATAGTTAAAAATCCTGCCGAGTCTTCCTATCTCATCCTTATACTTAAATCTGAACCTGAAGCTCATGTCCCCCTCAGCAATCTGCTCAGCGCCGTCATGAAGGATTTTTAGCGGATGGGTGACATAATTAGTCGAGAACAGAACTGATATGAGAAGCAGGATTGCCGTCACTGTACCTGTCGTCAAAAGAATGAACTGCAAATCCTTACCTGTAACATTAAATCTGTTGAGATTAGTAATACCTACTATTGTCCATGTAAATTCCTTTACCTCATCCTTTGCTATGAGATAGGACTCATTGTTGTACTTGATAAGGTTCTGCTTTGTGCTAAAAAGACTTTCAATGAGCTGTGTATCTTCATAGATCTTATCTTTTTTTTCTGTCTCCGAAACAAAATTCCCATCAGTATCATAAAGAAAATAATAGCTTATCTCGCTCTGCGAAGACTCAATGAGGTAATTCTTATCCATGTTTATAAAAATGTAGCCAATAGGTACACCTGTTACAATATTTATCACATGTTTCCCCATTGTTATTATCTCTTTACTCTCACGGTTCATGGGGTTTTTTGCCTGCTCCATCATTATTGTCTTGCCGCCCTCGCCGGAGAGCTTTTTCACATAATCTGAATCAAGTATATCCATCTTTAAATCTGCAAGTGCAGGATCAGTCGTATACATTCTGCCATATTTGTCCAAAAAGACTATAGAAGAAATCCCGTTATAGATAAGCAGTGACTGAGAAAGCTGGCTTATTATCTTATTGTCTCTTGTGACCTGCTTCATAGATTTGTCATTGTAATATCCGCTGAATTCAATGGTGAGATTGTTGGAGCAGAGTTCACCATTTGCAAGAACTGAAGAGATTCTGTCAGACATTATGCGGATATTTTCATTGATCTGATTATCCGCTCTCTGCATTATCGCTCTGTTATAGAAAAAAAGCATCAAAGCAGTAAGCACTATCATAGGTATCAGTGCCACCAGAATTGTCATTGATGCAATTTTATACTTGATGGACATGTTCCTTGCCTTTTCTCTTCCGGAAATCTTACGTCCGGCGTCGAAGGCTTCCATGTCCCTGATTGTCATATCTTTTGGATTCTTATTTTCCATAAAACTAATTGTAACATACAAAGGGCCTTCTATCAGCTTTTTAGCCAATAGAAGGTCTTGTAAAAGTCTATTTTGATCACCCTTTTACTGCGCCACCGATTGTCATAGCGTTCTCAACCTGCTCGGAAAAGATTGAGTATACTAAGATTGCCGGGAATGATGCAATAACCATTGTTGCGCCCATTCCGCCCCAATCAGTAGTGAACTCTCCCTGGAAGAACAAAACTCCCAGAGGAAGTGTCTTAAGCGCCGGAATACTGCCTAC
Organism: Butyrivibrio sp. VCB2001; assembly: GCF_000423965.1. Lineage (NCBI taxonomy): Bacteria > Bacillati > Bacillota > Clostridia > Lachnospirales > Lachnospiraceae > Butyrivibrio > Butyrivibrio sp. VCB2001. The sequence continues at coordinate 48,667 of NZ_AUIZ01000020.1, forward strand.
TACTACATTTGCAAGAATGAACTCATTCCATGCATTGAGGAAAATGTAGATTACAAGTGTAACAGTTGCAGGACGAACAAGTGGCTCGATAATCCTAAAGAAAGTCTGATAAATTGTTGCTCCGTCCATACATGCAGCTTCTTCAAGCTCAATCGGAATACCTTTAAAGAATCCGTAATAAACCATACATGCAAATGCCAGATTGATCGCTATATACGGGAAGACCAGTGACCATCTCGTTCCCATCAGGTTAAACTTCTGTACAACCTTAACAACCGGGATCATAATAGCCTGAACCGGAATGAACATTCCAAGTCCAAGGAAAAGTCTTGTAAAAGTCTTCATTTTCCACACCATACGGCTTGTGGCATATGAGAAAAGAAGCGCACATACGATAGTTATTGCAACTGTTCCAATTGAAACAAGTAAGCTGTTCAGAAAATAAAGCGGCACATCATACTTGGTCCATGCTGTTATATAGTTCTCATAATGAAGAGGCCATGGAAATCCAAATGGATTAGTGACAAATATTTCCTGATTGGTCTTGAATGAATAAAAAAGCATCCATATCAGTGGGTAAAGTGAAAACGCTGCATAAATCCAGCAGAATACCACGAATATATAATGCAAAGCTGATTTTTTGCCTTCTTTACGCATTTCGTCTCCTCCTTGATTTCTCCTCTTCTTTCTTCTGGTTCTTTTCTCTGAAAATGAAGTTGATCACCAGCATTACAAGCATACACTCAATTACCATTACAGAAGCAGCTGCAAGACCGTATCCATAATCTGACTTCTTAAATGCTGCATTGTACATCATATATGTGAGTGTGAAAGTTGACTTGTTCGGGCCGCCGCCTGTCAGGATATTCATCTCAGTGAAGGCCTTGATACCTCCTGTAAGTGAAATGATAAGGCAGAACTTGTAGGTTTCTGCAAGAAGCGGAATCGTGATCTTAAGGTGTGCAAGAACATTTGAACATCCATCTATTCTTGCAGCCTCATAGTAGTCAGCAGGGATTGACTTGATACCTGCAACAATAAGCGCAAACTGATAGCCCATCCATTGCCATGCATTAACAAAAGCAATTACATATATGGCTTTATATCTGTCTCCAAGCCAGTTCTGTGAAAAACCGGAGCCTGCAGCTTCAAAGAGCTTATTAAGGAGTCCCTCTCCGCTGAGAATTGCGCTCCAGAGCTGACAGACTACTGTTACAGACAAAATAACCGGGATGAAATATGCAACTCTCAGGAACTTTCTGCCCTTCATCTTTTTATCAGAAATTGTAATAGCAAATACTGTAGCAAAAAACATCTGATAAACAGTGATCACAATGGCAAAGATCAGCTGGTTCCTATTTGACGTGTAAAATACTCTATCTGTGAACAGATCTAAGTAGTTTTTTAGACCTGTAAAATTCGGCATCGTAAGACCATTCCAGTCTGTAAAACTGTATGCAAATACCTGAATGATCGGAATAAAATCGAATGTAATAAAGATTGCAAGGGCCGGCAAAATAAAAAGAATGATAGCCAGCTTATTTCCCATGTATTTTTTCATTGGGTATCTCCCATTTTTCTCATAAACATGGGGCGGACTTTTTCCCGCCCCACGTAATTACAGTCATTATGTAATCTATATTCTTAACATATATAGACTATGTTTTTTATCACTCCATAATGTCGTTCATATCCTCAATGAATTCATCAGCTGTGAACTGTCCGGAAACAAGTCCCTGTGACTCAGACTGAATGCCATCGTTGAATGTAGAATTTGTAAGTCCCCATGTGAACTTTGTTGTTGATGTTACTGAAGGAAGTGTATCAGAAAGCTTCTTCATCATTGCAGGATACTCTGAATCAGGCTCTTTACCTGTATTGAGTGCTACAAGAGGATTGTGTCTGTACATAACCTTAGCTTCGCAGTACTTCTCTGTGATGAACTCAGCAACTTCTGCAGCAAGTTCAGCATTAGCTGAATCAGGATTTACAGCAAAGCCTGAAGCAGAACCGCCGCCTGAGAATGCAGCCTTACCGGCTTCGTATGAAGCAGCATCCTCTGCAGGATAGAACATCCAGTCAACATTTTCACCAAGTGCCTTAGTTGCATCCTCGATGTACCACTGTCCGTTGATGAACATAGCAGCCTCACCTGAAAGGAATTTCTCAGAAGCCTGGTCATAGTTTGTTGTTGTAGCATCTTCCTGGAAAAGACCTGCTGCAACGAGCTCCTCAAGTTTCTTTGCTGCTTTTACATAACCTTCGTCAGTAACCTTTGCAGTTCCTTCATCAAGAGCCTTTATTCCGCCTGCAGCATATCTTGTAGCAACTACATCATAAGCTGCTGCCGTGTTCCAGCCTTCCTGTCCGAAAAGTGCAAGAGGTGTGATTCCCTTTGACTTGAATACTTCGATACAGTTCAAAAGATCATCGTATGTCTCAGGAACTGATAATCCGTTCTCCTCGAAAAGAGCCTTGTTGTAGTACCAAAGAACATATTCCTGACCTGAGAATGGGAATGCATAAATGTTGCCATCCTCTGCATAAGCAAGATCCTTATTTGCATCATAGAGCTTATCAAGGAATCCTGTTGACTTTGCAACATCGTTGAGTACCATGATCTGGTTTGACTCACGGAATGTATTAATAAGATCTGTACTTGCCTGATAAATATCAGGAAGCTGACCTGTAGCAGCCAGAGTCTTGAGTGTCTGTCCGTCATCCTGTGCCTGTACAATAAGGTTGAGCTCAACGTTTGGATAAGCCTCTTTAAGCTGCTCTACTGCGTAATCATAAGGAACCTTTGTGTCATCATCTGCATACTGTGTATAGATTGAAAGTGTAACCTTATCCCCTGAAGCATCAGCTGTTGTATCGGCAGCCTTCTCTTCTGTCTCTGTTTCTGCAGCTGCAGGTGCCTCGGTAGCTGCAGGCGCATCAGTTGTTGTCTGTGCCTCTGTGCTGCCGCATCCGATAAGAGATGTTACTGCAACAGTAGCACACATAAGAGTACTGAGTATTCTCTTTTTCATAATATATATCCTTCCCTTCTCTTTTTCAGGTTTCAAAATCACTGGCGAAACCTGTTTGCTATTTACAGTACTCATTATAGAAATCTTATGAAGGCAAAAAAATGAGGAATTCAAAATTGTTTTTGTAAATTTCGAATTCCTCACTTTTTGCTTGTTTTTATATAGCTTATCAGTTCCTCTAAATCATCAAAGCCATCTCTTTTGCAGTCCTTACAGGTTACATTTTCAGAACACAGACAACATGCTAATCCACAACGCGCTATTCCTAGTTCTCTTTTCATATTCTCTCCCAACCTTTGTCTTAAACAAACTACAGTTTCAGCCTCATATCCTTATACTTCTGATTTCTTTCTTCAAAGCCAATCTTTTTATAAAGAGAATAACCTTCCTCTGTAGCCTTCAGATCAATATAACACAGACGATTCTCCTTGGCATAGCTTACTACGTCATTCATTAAGCGTGTGCTGATGCCTTGTCCACGATACTCTTTCTCAGTGAATACGCTCAGCACTTCGCCAACTAATCCATTTTGCATAGATGGATTTGCCGGTTTTTCTATGAGCAAAAGATATGCCGTTGCAACAAGCCGTCCATCAGCCCTTGCCACAAAAGCAATAAGATCTTTACCAAGTTTCCTCTCAAAATAACCGGGTAGTTGTTCTTCCATAGCATGTTTATCAGTTTCGCTGATTGAACCATAATCATCCATTATATATGCAATACGAAGCCTGGTCAGTTCTGATATATCTTTGTTATTAGCAGTGTCAAATGTTACACTCATCATATTTCCCCCTGCTTTCAAATATCATATTACTCTATACTATATGATACAACAAAAAAGAGAAGCATCTCTGCTTCTCTTATACTGCTAGCGACCGGGATCGAGCTTTCCTGCGCCTTTCAAACACAGATAGAAAGGAGACTGGCGGTTTCACTTTATTTTCTGAACCCACTTTTGAACCTAGTTGTAGATATACATCAAATGTGTTTAAACTACTTTATTCTTTATAGTTTCTATGTGTAAATACAGGTGTCGCAGTACCTGTAACCTTGTCGCGTTTTTCAACCTTAAGAACTGTATACTGTGTCTGTCCAACTGTGTAGTCATTCATTCTTGCCTCAGAAGAAAAGATAGACATTTCACTGATAAATATTATCCCTGCCAGATTATTACTTTTCTTATATAGCATTAGATTTTCAAATCTCTCATGATTGTTTATCAGATAATCTGCATTGATGCTTGTCCAAGGACACTTCTTTTTACTAAAGCCAAAAAAGCTGTACTCTTGGTTATCCAGCTTTTCTATTATGTCCGCAAGCTGTCCGAAAAGCTCTACCCTTAATTCCATTTCATCTGTATAATACCTTGATTTTTCAAAGTCAGCATTTTCATAAGTTCCTGCGATGATTTCATCATATAAAGATTCTGTTTGAGCTCCATGTACGTTTAAGAATTCAAGATCCTTCAGATAATGCAATCCCATTGTGTGGAACCAATCAACCTTATCAAAAACCAGACAAAGAACGCTAGCCTTTCCTTTTCTGCCAATTTTTATAAAATATTCCGTGTTTAGCAGTTTGTCATATGAGCTTAAAGATTCTAACACTCCCATTGTATCTCCAAAAAATAAAGACCTTGTATTTGGCTACAAGGTCTTTTTGATAATTTTCTTTCGGATAATCCTATCTGGTTTGTGGTTATTTATCGAACCCACCTAGAACTCCATCAAAGAAAGCGTTCCAGAACCCTCTTTGATTTCAACGTTCAAACGAACCTCAAGTGTCCGCTGTTAAGATTATAGTATTGTAATCAAAACCTTAAGTCAAGAATATAAAGAGATAATTCATAGAAAATTCATTGCACATTTTTATGCTCCCAATTCATAATCCTGAATCCTCTCTTTCCACTTTTTATACTTCTTGTACTGAATATCATCCAATTCCCAGAAGTTTACTCCAGGGTCACATTCACCCACTATTTGCTTTTCACCAACCAGTTTATAACCTAGCGCCTCAAAAAAGTTCTTTATGTAGTCATACCAGACAGAAGGTTCAGCAAATTTACCAGCTATCGACTCTAATCGATTATCCTCATTAAAAAACCACGGATTTGGAAAGTTTTCATCCATTTTTTCATACGGATTGACCCTATTTGAAAACTTTATGTACTCCTTAATCAATGTCTCATCTGGCGCAGGAATTATCTCTAATTCACCTGCCCCAATCATCCAACATCCCATTTTTATTCCTCCTTGATAAATGAATAATTTAGGTTATAATATAACCATCGGTTATTGTATAATACATAACCATTGGTTACTTGTCAATAGTAAAATGAGGCACATATGAAATTCAAAGCTGAAAGAATAATCCAAATTCGTGAACAATTAGGTATGAACAAAGCTGAAGCAGCAAGAAAACTCAACATGTCTGCAATGGGTTACGGGCGTTATGAAAATGGGCAAAGGGAGCCATCATTCCAAACAGTATGTTTCATAGCGTCAACGTTCAACACTACTTCTGACTATCTTTATGGCTTAACAGATGATCCAAATCCAAGTACAATAACGATTTCTTCATCTGAAGACCCAGAACTTTTTTCTTTTGTAAACTCTCTCCAGAAGGATAAATCCTTAGAAAAAAGGTTATTAGAATACTTTAATAAACTGACTCAGCAAGATAAATGAACGCAAAAAAGAGAAGCATCACTGCTTCTCTCTTACTGCCGGCGACCGGGATCGAACTTTTAGTGGTCTCACAAAGCCGCAGAGAAAGGGGCTTCGCCGACCCTGCTTTTTATTTGTACCACTTTTGTACCACTTTCACAAAATCAAAGAGGCTGTGTAAGTGATGTATATTATTCACGCTCAACTCTGAAAAATACTTTAATTTGCATTTCTTAATCAATCATATTTATAAAATCCTTCTCCGGTTGAAACTCCAAGCTTACCATCTTCTATATAGGTTTTAAGCATTCTCGCCATGCCTTTGAAGTTATAGGGAGCCAGGAATGAAGGTGTTTTCTCATACTCATGTACAATGTTGTAAACAGTATTTAGTCCAACAATATCAAGAATCTGAAACGGTCCCTTCGGTGCTCCTGTACCAAGCGTCCAAGCTCTGTCTATGCTCCTGGAATCAGAGATTTCATTTACATACAGATCCATCCCGGAAAATAAAAGCGGCACGAGCATAGAGTTTAACAGATACCCTGATTTTTCTTTTCTAACAGGTAATGGGATCATATTGATCTCTGTAGCAAACTCAATAATGTCATAGAAGTACTTCTTGTCTGTTCCATCATGCGTCATTACCTCAACCATATTATTCTTCCAAATAGAATTTGCAAAATGCATTGCAAGAAATCTATCCGGTCTCTTTGTGTAAGGCGCAAGTTTTGATGGCAGTAGAGTAGATGAATTTGTTACAATTACTGTTTTTTCAGGCAGTAGTAGTGCCATCTTTTTATAAAACGATATCTTATCATCAAGGTTCTCTGCCATTGATTCGATAACCAGGTCCGCGTCATCAACCGCACTTTCCATATTTATAGTCATTTTTATATTTTGATATGCATCCTGGGCTCTGCTCATGCACACGCTTTTACTGAAGCTTTCATGTTCAGAAATTCCACGCGCCCAATTTTCAGCAAGTTTTCCATCATCAGTTGCCATGGCTTCTATTGTATTGCAATATGTCTCATACAGCTTTGTAAGCTTGGGAGTGGTGCGACCCATACTATCCTCGCTTCTAAGCCATATGGTGACATCAAAACCACAATATGCTGCCTGAAATGCGATCTGACTTCCAAGCACTCCGCCTCCTGCAACTACTATCTTCCTGTAATCCATTGTATTTCCTCCGTTCTGTTTTATAAAAGAGGAGCAAACAGCCTCCAAAATGCCTCTAATGCGCTCTCCATAAGACCTGTTTTTCTTAAATCATCCTTTGTGATATTACTTGAAGCTGAAAACATATCATCGAAGTCATCTGAAACTGTTTTTGCAAACATACCATCATAAATAACCGTTCCATTTTCAAAATGATGGTAAAGACTCCTGTAGTCCAGATTGACTGATGAAACTACTGTTACAAAATCATCACACAAACACATCTTTGCGTGGTTAAAGCCAATATTGTACCTGTAGACCGATACTCCTGCCAAAACAAGTTCTCTGGCATAGGACCTGGTCACATGATATATGAGCCTTTTATCAGGTATCCCGGGAATTATAATTCTTACATCGACGCCTCTTTTTTTAGCTGAAACAAGTTCTTCCTTAAATTCATCTGTAATAACCAAATATGGCGTACTAAAATAAACATATTCTTTAGCTCCACGAAGAATATTCATGTAGACTTCGAATCCAACCCTCTCATCATCCAGCGGATCATCAGCATAAGGCTGTATGTACATATTTTGAATCGAGCTGTCTTTTGAATGTACCGGCAGAAAGAACCATGAGGGATTAACCTCTTCCGCTCCAATGGTATCCCACATCGATAAAAAGAATGCTGTGAGCGAATCCACTGCTTCACCTGTTATTCTCACAGCTGTATCTTTCCAATGCCCAAAAGGCTCCGTTAAATGAAAGTATTCTCTTGTGATATTGTATCCTCCGGAATATCCTATATTGCCATCCACCACCATTATTTTTCTATGATCCCTGTTATTCATAAAAACTTTGAATACTGGCGCAAGCGGATTAAATACCCTGCATTCTATTCCATATTTCTTCATATCCAGCATAAAACGCTTATTTAAAAAGGCTATGCTGCCAATATCATCATAAATAATTCTTATGCATACACCCTCAGAAGCTTTTTGTATCAGTACTGACTTAAGTTCTGCAAAGCATTCATCGTTTTCTATCTGGAGATATTCAAGAAATATAAAGCGTTTTGCATTCCCAGCATCTTCAACCTGCTGTTTATAACCCAAAAGCGCATCATTAATGTATATCACTCGGGAATCATCATACAGTGGAGCTCTTGCATAATGTGAAAGATAATATGCCTGGCCATAATGGTCTTTATTTTCCGCCTGAAACTTTTCCAAAGCAGCTCTGTCCTCGGGAAGATACTCTAAATTCTTTTCCTCTGACTCATTAAACCTTTCACCTATTCTTTTAGTTGCGGATTGCCTTCCTGCCAGCAGATATAAACACACTCCCAGAATTGGGAATGCGCTTATAAGAAGTATCCACATTATCCTGAACGAAGAATTTGATTGCCTGGAGTATATATATAAGGAGACTGCTACAGCAACATAGGGAGTTATTGTAAGAACCCAGGGAGATCTCGTTTGGAGTCTAAGCACAGTTAAGACTATGTACCAAACCTGTGCTATCAACAAAAGTGCGTATATGACACACTTTAATATTCCAAGTTTGGTATTGATGCGCTGCAGCAGTCCCTTATATTTCTCTTTCTTCATCCGCACACCGTTATCTCAAGCAGTCTTTTCACTACTCTTCCTTTTATTAGTTCCAGCAAGCTTCTCTGCAACAGGGGTCCAGTGTTCTGCATATCTGTCACATTTTGCGCATAGATGTTCACAGCTCTCAGGGCTGATCATATCAGTGCTCTTTGCTCCTGTTTCTTCTATGATTGCCCTTAATTTCTCAGGATTTTCCAGCATCGGACAAGGTCTTAGAGGATTGTCATTAAAAGGCTGTCCCTTTTGATATGCCCTGAAAAGTGGCTGCTTAAGACATTCTACTAAAGTCATGTCGTGTATATTCGCTCCGGAATAATGGATAAATACACAAGGTTCAACATCACCATTTGGATTAACATGGCAATAGTACTTACCTCCTGCGATGCATCCTCCAACAAACTCTCCATCATTTTGGAAATCCATGCAAAAAATTGGCTTGCCGCCTTTAAATGCCCTGATTTCCCGTATTCTGCGATACATATAAGCTCTCTGCTCGGGAGAAGGGATCAGTTCTTCTGAAGCATCCATTCCGACAGGCATGTAATGGAAATACCATGAGAAAGCCACCCCTTTATCAATCAGGAAGTCGTAGAACTGGTCTGAAGTAACTGCCATGCAATTGTATGCTGTATAGCAGATAGATGTTCCGTATACAAGTCCGTTGCTCCTCAGAAGATCCATAGCGTTCATTATCTTCCTGAATGTCCCCTCACCACGTCTGGAATCCGTTGCCTTCTCATCCCCCTCGATGCTGAGTGAAAGCACTATGTTCTTAACTCTCTTTATATCTTCACAGAACTTCTGATCAACCAGGGTTCCATTTGTAAAGATCATGAATCCACAATCATCGTGCTTTTCTGCAAGGCGTACAATATCATTTTTCCTCACAAGAGGCTCCCCACCGGTCATCACGTATGCATGAATCCCAAGCTCTTTGCCTTCGCTGACCAGTCTGTCCATATCCTCAAAGGACAGATTACACTGTTTTTCATATTCAGCCGCCCAACATCCGGTGCAGTGAAGATTGCAAGCACTGGTAGGATCAAAAAGGATTACCCATGGAACATGTACTCCAAGCTTTTTCCCCACTTCTTTGGTCCTGTGAAATCCGCAAAAAGCTCCTTCAAAACCAAATGCCATAAACAATCCTCTGAGATACTCCCTGTCAGCAGTTTGGAGTAGGTTGTCAAAAAACAGCTTCCATTTTCCATCCCCCGAGAATGCTTCTCTTAGATTGTCATATGCATAATCCGGCCATGCATCTCCAAGAACCCTTTGAATAAGGTCAATAATCTTCAGATATCCCTCATTGGGATCTCTGTCCAGCCTATGTACAGCTGCATCAAATGCTCCTTCAAACGCAAGTCTCTCTGCAGAATGCTTTATAACGATACCCATTTTATTTTTTCCTTTCTATTAAAACTTTCAGTATTATCTACCCTTGATTCTTTTAATGATTTTCCCTGTAATCACAAGAGCTGCTGCCCCTCCTGCTATGGCTCCGACCTTTGACTTATTCTCTTTTGCTTTATCTATGCTCTTTATAACCGGATTTTGCTGCTTTGAAGGGTCTGTCACGCCATAGCGTCTTAGAAGTTTTTCAATTTCTGTCCCATGAATCTTTGACAACACTGCTGCTATTGCCACGTCAGCGACAGGTCCAAGACTGCCATCATTTATAGCTTTTCCGTCTCTTAGTGCTACGGTAGCCTTAAGCAGGTCTCTGATGTCATATGTGCTTCCCCATACTTCCGGAACAGCTCTTTCTATATCAAGAAGCGTATATACTGCCTCCATTCCTGTTCTTATGGAGTATTCCGTAGTAAAAATCGTATCTCTCTTTGTCTCTGCAAACTGTCCCAGAAATGCGAAGTTGACGGCTCCCTTCGGAACGACATCAGGTCTGTCTCCAGCCTGTCTTGGCATAAAGAATGCCGTTACATAGGGCATCATTACAGGCACTGTATTACAGCTCTTCTCCGCAAGTTCCTTGATTTCGTTCTCAGGAACTCCAAGATGATACAACCACTCCATGCATATCTCTTTACCTGTGCAGCTTCTCATTGGCTTTTTCACATAATCACCAGGTCTGTCTGTAAACAGACTGTATACCCAGACAAGGCACTGATCCTTAGGCTGGTTTCTGAACTGTGGCTGCCTGTTGATAGTCCAGCTAAGAAGCCATGAAGAGTCTCTGCAGGTCACTATTCCGCCTGTTACAACTCCGCCTGAGAAAGGATCTCTTTTACATATTTTCTTTATGTAAGGAATAACCTTATCGTCCAGAGTTGTTACTGTTGCACTCATCCAGTTTGTCAGTTCAGGTTCGTGGCAGAATTTATCAGGTTTGCCAAATGAAGCATCCTGGGCCGCAATCTTTTTCCACATGTCCCAGCCACCACCAGGCTTTATTTCTTTGTTGAACTTTGCAGGCTCATTCTGGCTTCCAATTGTTGAGTTCTCAACACACCCTCCATTTGTTATAAATACAAGGTCGTTTTCAGTCAGTCCTATCACATCGTTCTTACCATTCACAGTTATCTCTATCTGCGTGGCTGTTTTCTTCTCGCCGTTTTTCTCAAAGATTACATTGTTTACCTTTGTTCCAAAATGAAACTGTACATCAAAGCTTTCCAGATACCTCACCATGGGAAGGATCATTGATTCATATTGGTTGTATCTTGTAAAACGAAGTGCTGTGAAATCAGGAAGCCCTCCTATATGATGAACAAATCTGTGCATATACAGCTTCATTTCCAATGCACTATGCCAGTTTTCAAAAGCAAACATGGTTCTCCAGTACATCCAGAAATTTGAGTCAAGTACTTCGTCATCAAAAACATCCGTTATCTTCTTATTGTACAGATCCTCATCAGGAGTCAGATACAACTTCATGAGCTGTGAAGCTCCCTTGTCTGATAGTCCAAATTTCTTATCAGTATGAGCATCCTTTCCTCTGTTCTCCGTAGCTCTGCAAAGGGAATAGTTAGGATCATCTTTGTTTAGCCAGTAATATTCATCAAGCACACTGGCTCCTTCTGTTTCTATCGAGGGAATTGATCTGAACAGATCCCACATGCACTCAAAGTGATTATCCATTTCCCTTCCACCACGCATCACATATCCAATATCATTGATATACATACCATCACATGCTCCGCCGGCAACAGGATCCTTTTCTAAAATATGGATATGTTTGCCATCCATCTGCCCATCCCTCACAAGAAAGCAAGCAGCAGATAGGGCAGCAAGTCCTGATCCGATAATGTACGCAGATTTTTCTTCAACATTTATTGGCTTTCTTGGTCTTGCAAAAGCCTCATAGTTACCACTTGAATAATACATTTGAGAACCTCTCTTTCCTGTTTGATATTTTTATTCACCTAATGTGCTTTTCATATTTTCAAATATCATATCAAAAGCCTTGTATTAACAAGCGCCAAAGCATATGAAATTAAAAAGGACACCACTCCCATCACTATATCCACAGGCTTGTGTCGTTTCATGTGCAGGGATGCCCACACGCTTATGCAAAGAAGAATTGCAAAAATAATTCCGACAAATACATACCCAAAAGAAAAAGCAAAAAAAACAGGGAGCTATGGAACTGGCTGCATGACCGCTAGCTCTTATCCCCAGCAATCTGTTAAATATGGTGAGCATGACTACAGTTATGAAATATGTAAAAAATATCTGCTTTATTCTGACTGTTCCGTGAGAGAGCACATAAGCAAAACATATTACATATCCCACAAGACTGAATATGAAGGCAAGCTTTCGCTGCTTCTTTCTCCCTCCGTTAAATAATACAGGAATAATTCTGTGAACCGGATATGCAGCAAGTGGTATTAACACAAGCCCAATAACTGCGATGATCATATCGTATCTACCAGCAAATGACTCTTTTTCCGAAAAGTAAAGTACGATAAGGAGTACTAAAATCATGAACGGTGGAATGGTTATGATACGAACTATCTTTGCAACTAAACTTACATATGTTTTTGCTTCTGTATTTGTCACCATACCCACTTAATCCCCTCTCTGACTCTCTATTGCGGTCTGTTCACATGATAATGAATCACAAATGAGATCACTGCAAGCAAAACAGATAACACAGCAGAGATAATGAATACGGGAGAATTTGGATTCATAATGCTGGCTCCTGCTATTGTGAATGCTATCATTCTCGGGAGTGCTCCCAAAAAACATCCTGCCAGAAATTGAGGAAACCGTATTCCCGAGGCCCCCAGATACATGCTTACAATATCGCCAGGAAGTATCGCTACAACCCTCAATAGAAAAGAAACAAAAAAGGCGTTCTTAGATTGATATTCGTTTATCCGTCCAAGCCATTTATTTCGTACGATGATCTGATCTGCCAGATCATGCCCTGAAAACCTCCCTATATAATACGGAATTGTCAGAACAATAACTATCCCAATGAAATTGAGTAACAGTGCGATCGGTAACGGAAACACTATACCGGTCACTACTTCAAGTGCAGCAATAGGGAACGCAACACTTAGACTCTTTAACGCATATAACAGAAGCAGAATAAAGGCTGATAATGCCGCATTTTCAGTGACAAGTCGACAAATATTCAGAACACTCAATTCATCTCTCTTCCAAACTGCTATGATTGTAAATATCAGACATGTAATAAGAGGAAACGCTCGCACCGCTTTTTTTATAAATTCTTTGTCAATCATAATCTGTCGGTATTAGGCATCAAAGGCTCATGATCATCACTTAAATAATACATTTACGCTGCTTGATATTTTTATTTACCTGCTTACGCAAATCTTAATCCGGAAAAAAAGGGGTAACAATAGACAAAAAGATGGCGATGATGAAATATTCACCATCGCCGCATAACTGTTCAAAAACTGGGCAAATTCCTCAGTTTGTTTAATGTGCATTTGCAATATTCTTAAGGCAGAGTTTCATACTTCCGTTAAGTGCCACAGCAAGCTTTCCTACCAGTTCGTCAGGATTGTCCTTCATCCCTTCATGAATCCAGCGCAATATAACACCGACAAATATATACTGATACATTTCAGCAGCAAACTCCTTTTCTTCATCAGTAACACTGATTCCTTCCGCCTCCTCGTAGACAATAGAAGCTATAACCTGCTTTATCTGTGGAAAAAGAAACGATTCAATGCGCTCACGTCCCACGTTTCTATATACATTTTCCACGAATGCCTTGTTTTCCAGCATCATATTAAGCAATCCGATAGTTCCATTTTCCCAGTTATCATACTGTCTGTATTGCGAAAGAGCCTTTTTACCATCCTCAATACATATCCACTCAACCAGATCATATATGTCCTTAAAGTGATAATAAAAGGTATTTCTGTTAATTCCACATTCATCAGCGATGTCTTGGATTGTCACCTTTTTTAGATTTTTGGTCTTTAATACGCTCTTAAGTGCCTGTTCCAAAGCTCTCTTTGTCATTATTTCAGACATCTTCTCACCTCCCAAAACCATGTTGGGTTTATCGTTAATCTCACAGCTTTTTACAAATCAAAACTTCTCATAAAAAGCTTCTCCTCGTGGCGCAAGTTAATTAGTTCCTAAATATGCCCTACAAACTAAGTAATTATGGCGTACTCATGGCACCGAAAAGTCATATTTCAAAGAATCTGCAAGTTACTGCAAGTTAAATCCCATGCACGCAACATTATATTCTCATGATTTTCTTGATTTATCTTATTGTAAAAGCTATTGGCAATTTATCCTTGCAAGTTAAATCATAGTCACTTCCCAAATCTATTTTGAAGCAGCACTTTGCCCCATCTGTAATAAGACAAAGCACTGTCAGTTCAACATTTTCTGTTCTATGCATTTCTGCTCCTGACTATATTTTTATCAGTACAAGCCACTAATATACTATTATTTCAGAACCAACGCAGGATTTGACAACAACTGTGAAATAGTAGCTTTATACGTGCTCATCTCGATAATTCTTGTAATGGTAGTTATGCGTTTTCCAGCGTCCTTACTAGATGCTCCACAGTGATAGAGCTTCATATCCTTTGAGCCATTATCAATAACAATATATCTATCATGAGCTCGGTTCAGAGATTTCAAGAAGTTGATAGTTCTTCCAGGATATTCTGTCAAAAAGTCATTGTAGTCCGAGAGCTTCAGGGCATTACCACCCTTATTATCACTGATTACTGTGACTGTAACTTTTGTTTTTGTAGCAGCAAGATGTCTTAATGTCTTAAGTCCCACATAATCATCAACGATGATAACACTCTTTTTTGCCTTACCGTATATCTTCTGATACGCAATATCAGCTTTAAATGGCTCACCATCAAGAATTAGGATTTCTTCATTCTGTAACCCATCATCAAAAAGCTTCATAAAATCTGAAAGATCAGATTTCGTAACCATGTTATCTTCGATATTCTGTATACGCTCTGCCATATGATACTGGTTATTCTCTAATCTTTGGAGTTCCTGATAAGGGAGCAGCTGCTCATTCTGTCTTATGTAATGAGACATTTCAACAAAAGCTTCCATTATTTGTATGCTTGCATCAATTGCTCTGTCGGTATGAAGTGCCGATGTAAGCATCGCAACCCCTTGCTCCGTATATACATATGGAGGATACTTAATATTTTGTCCCTGTTTCAAACTTCCATTTTGGAACCTTGAATACTCTTCCTTAGACAACTGAAAACAAAAACTATCTGGAAATCTTTTAATATTTCTTTTCATAGCCTTGTTCAAATTACCAGTGGTTACTTCAAAATAGTCTGCGATGTCTTTATCAAACATCACCTTTTTGCCTCTTATTTCGTATATCTGTCTTTTTATTTCTTCTTTATCAATCTGTTTAAAGATTCCTATTTCTTCTTTACTCATATTTATCCTTTCAATTCAAGATTCCAATTTGGAATCTTGAATTATAATCCATTTTACCGGTATTTCAGATTGGAATACCGATATAGTATATCATTTTATTTCTAATGCAACATCAAATCTTTTCAGGTACCAAATTGGCACTTTGAAGGATTTGATGTTCAAAGTATTTTTCCATCATTCATGCCATCTCTAAGCGTCTTCAATGTCTTTTTTTCAATCTCCTCGGCATATTTCTCAGTGAGGTTAAAAAACGCAGCGGTTTCACTTATGGTTTTGCATTCCAGTACACTCAGCCCATAGCGATACATGATAAGTCTTCTCTGTCTGGCAGGAAGATCTTTTATCCTGTTGCGCATTTTCTCAAGCATTACATGAAGTACAGCAAGGTTTCCTGTCGGATCATGCCACTCAAGGCTGTTCCTGTCAGAGATTTTAACATCATCCTTATCAAGAGGCTTGTCATCAAGGAATACCCTTGTAAGGCCGCTGTCTATCATTCTCTTTTCAAAAGCTGACAAACCTTTCCTGCAAAGATCAGTCATGGCATTCTTCATTGCCGCATAGGCATAAGATGAAAACTCTGCACCTGCATCTTCATCATAGTTCTTGGCTGCACGCAGCATTGCGATTCTGCCTTCCTGAAGGATATCATCAAGCTCAATTCCGCCGTACTTAGCATCCTCCATTGCCTGAACCATTTCAGAAGTACTTGTCAGCTTTCTTACGAGGCCTTCGTTTTCAATAAGAAGTCTTGTCTCTGCATCCAGATTATTCTGTTTTATCTTTTTGCACAACTCCCTGTTTCTTTTATCCTGTCGGAGCCCATGCGTCTTACTTTCCATATTTTGCATATGTCATTATTATCTGCTCAATTGCAGGAGTATATTCCTCTATCATTTCAGGAGTCATATTGGGATCTAATGACATTCCCATTTTGATTGCTTCAACGATTTTCTTCTGACGCTGTTTTTCCGGAAGTTTCCTTCCCCAATCAACCTTCTTTACTTCAAGTTTTACCTTGTCAGCG
This sequence comes from Butyrivibrio sp. VCB2001, assembly GCF_000423965.1. Lineage (NCBI taxonomy): Bacteria > Bacillati > Bacillota > Clostridia > Lachnospirales > Lachnospiraceae > Butyrivibrio > Butyrivibrio sp. VCB2001. The sequence goes on from NZ_AUIZ01000020.1 coordinate 65,045, forward strand.
ATCTGCTTGTCGAGGATGTCTCTTTCTTTTCGAATATCAACAGCCTCGCCGTCAATCTTTTCCCTTATTTCTTTTATAGCAGCAATTACAGCATTTCTTATGCGGTCAATCTCATATTGTGTTGCAGGTTCTTTTGACAGGCGTATCCCATCACGAAGCTCTGCCATTTCTTTGTCCGCAGGAAGATCGCCACTTCTGACAAGTTCACCTAAAAGCGAATAAGTGAAGTCCTTTACATTATTGTTGACCCTCGTTGCCTCTGACATGACTCCGGAAAAGTAGATGGACATCATGGAAACAGCGGAGATAAACTTTTCATTCACAAGCAGCTCATTAATCACTCTGGGATCCACCTTACCGGAATAAAGATTCTTTGCTGCATCCACGGATATTCCCAACTCCTTAAGTTCATAGTATGTCTTATCATCACTGTCCATGATTCCAAGGATATAATCTGAAGGAACGTCATAGAATTTTGCAAGCTCGATCAGTGCATCACAGTTTAATGCAGCTGTTCCATTTTCAATTCTGCTATAAGTACTCCTGCTTACATGAATCACATCAGCAATCTCATATTGATCAAGATGTCTTGCTTCACGAAGCTCTCTGAGTCTTTCACACAGATTCCCTGGTAAGTGCTCTGACATATTGCTCCCTCCATACAACACCAATGCACTTATTCTACCATATTACCTCTTTGGAAAAAATCACTATTCTGTGAATAGGCTCCCCATCATTTTTAGCGTAATCACCACAGCTATCTTATCCATCTGAATTTCAGATTTGAAATCAAAACCACAAAATTGAATCACATTCCAGGTAATGTGTGCAGGATTTTTACAATTTGCCTATTTTTAAACTTTTCTCCGTATTATCCCTCAGAAGCATAAAAAGAAAAGAAGCTTCAATCCGTTTTTCCCTTGCTTTATGCAAGGGCGCACTTCTATACCTCTTTCAGAGGTATGTGCGTTTTGCTCTGCAAAAGTCTACCCGGCTTCGCCAAATTGCGTTCGCTACCGCTCCGGGATTGCAGATAATCAAGAAGAAAAGGCATAAGTAACTATCAACAAAGCTGCTCCTCAAATTTGAGGAGCCGAAGCAAGTGACCCAAAAAAGTCGCCAAAAGAAAGAGAGGTAAATTATTATGGCAGACAAACCAAGTTTATTAGCACAGCTTCATCCCAATCCAAAGCTTGAGAAACTCAGAAATGAGAAAATCAAAATCACTACGCAGAAAGAAAAAGCCGAAGTCAAATTAACTCAGTCAGGACACCGAGTGACTCAGGTAGAAAATGAAATCGAAACCGACAAGAAAAAAGCACGTACCGCCAGAAATAGCCGTATATGTTTCAAAGGCGCTCACATTGAATATCTGATTCCTGAAACAGCGGATCTTAACAAAGAGCAGTTCATGAAATTTTGTGATGCTCTTTTTTCTTTCCCCGGAATCAATGCACACATTCAGGAATGCCTAAGAAAAGCAAAGGAGGAAGAAAC
>NZ_AUIZ01000021.1:0-64827 GCF_000423965.1 Butyrivibrio sp. VCB2001
CCATTGGGATTCGACATTCAATGCTTACCTTGCAAAAAAGCGAGCCGAAGGAAAGCACTACTATGTTGCTGTATCCCATGCAACGAAGAAGCTCGTGAGACTGATATATCAGCTTGAGAAATCTCATCAGTCATACAACAAAGCAGCTTAACTAATTCCATACAAATCTTCTTTCAAGAGCATCTAAAACGATGCTCTATTTGTCATGCAGTTTTCAAGGTGCTGAATACGATGAATAAGTCATCGTCGCTATATTTAAAACATTTCTGTTTTAAAACATTTTTATTGACTTTCTTTAATAGTTAGTCTTGTTAATAATATTATTAGTGATACATAAACGTCATAATAGAGCTTAACTCCTTATACCGTTCATCTCCATTATTAGAGAAATCTCTATTCTTAAAAAAATCAAAATTGTTTTTTAGGTAGGAAACTAGCTCAGATGTAGTTGTATCACGTTCTGCAATATGATTATAGTTGTTGAATAGCTCTGCCTTACCAAAAAGTTGTATGGAATCTATGGTGGCACCTGTATATGTCATACAGGTCTCCATAGATTTCTTACTGGCGTTATATGCATCATTGTTCTCTGCATTTTTTGCAATTAGAGCGATGTACTTGAAAATAAGCTCAGATGGATGTCCCATGAGTTTTTCAAAGGTCGAATTGCGCTTCCCTTTGGCTTTTTGATCATATTTTTTTATAGTTACTTCAATGTTAAGAAGCGAATTAAGTAGAGCATCTGATATTCTGTCTTGCTCAAAAAGATATACCCCTCTGACATAGACATATAATGCATATTTGTAGTTTATTATAGAGTTTTCCTTCAGCCCTTCTGTAAGCACATATTCAAAGCGCTTCTTTGCACTAGTCTCCCCACCAAAATATTCAGTTGCTTCACTTTCATATGCGTTAATATCTTTTATATCTAGATAGTAGTGCAACAAGTATGACTGTGTAATCTTATAATCCACTGAATTATTAGGAAGATTATCCAGCGCGTGTCTAAATGCCTCCACGCATTTATTATCCTGCTTAAATGCATATACCTGGGCAAGTTGACTATATGCTTTACAAAGGCCTAACGACATATCTTCTTTGTTTTCACGATAAATAGGCAAATCATTTCTAAGATCCAATAACAGCTTTTGATATTCAACATTTTCTTTAGCAATCTTCAAAGCTTTATCAATTTCGAAATTATCAACTAATGTAACTACAATTCTGTTTATCGTAAACATATACGCATCCAGGCTTGTTTTATAGGCATTTTTCTTACATTTATTGAAATATTTTAAAGCATTTTTACTGTCTCCAATGTGACAATATGCAGAAACTCCAATGTCATACAAATTATAAATTGCTGCTTGACTATCAGCTGATAAAAGTGTCGATTCAACATTGGGTAGCATTTTTTCTAATATTTGGAGAATATAAATAGTTCTTTCCTGATTTAAGTCATTTGTTGTCAATGTCTCATGCAGCTTATTAACTGCTGCTATAAATCTATTTGGATTAGTATTGTTAACTATTTTCTTCTCTATTCTGCCAAACCATTTCTGCTGATAAAACTTAGAAAACTCTCCATCAATGAGCTTTGCATCGTAGCATCGCTTTAATGCCTCATAATAATCATGTTCTTCAAATTTCTGCCATGCGCGCTGATAATACACGTCAATTTCATCGTACGCCATAATTACATTGTTCGATGAATTATTTATTGCATCCACTTTTAACTGTATCTTTCGTAGCCATTCCTCAGCAGAATCCCCTTTAAGTTGCCACCCCAATATAGAACAGATTGAATCAGCAAGATAGAGAAACTCCATCTTTTTATTTACATGATAATTGATAGGTTTTACCTTAAAGTTTGATATTTCCATCGAAGTCTTTCCCGAGCGTAGCATCTCTTCAGAAAGAGCAGTTCTGTAAATATCAGCATTTGATATCGAAAAATATACTTTTCCAGTATCACCGTGTGATGATTGACTAGCACTATATCCTTGCCTTTGATATTCAACAGCGCGAGTACTGTTTTGATCAAGGTCTTCACTTTTACGAGTAGCAATATCCAAAGAGACCTCTCGAATACTATCAATTCTTGGATTATGAAAAATCATCCTAGATATAACTGAAGTTGCCATATGAAAATAAAGATTACTAGCATAATTATCTCTCAGCAAAAAATTCACACTATCTGTTAATAGCTGTGACATTCCTGCATCACTTTTCAGTATGGCATAAATGTAATACTCACCTTGACGAGATTGCTTTATATTTAAAAGCTCCTTACCTTGGAATGTTCCGTTACATAAAAACTCTTTTATTGTCTTCCTAACCATTTCTTTAACCGGCTTGACAATGTTTCGATCATCATCCTTGCTCCCTACTGAATGTAGAGCAGCAGGAAAGGAAAAACCTTCTTTTCCTGCAGAAGCTTCTTTAATAACTGACTGATAATATGATGCTATTCTTTTTCGCTCATTTTCAGTATCAGTCCTATTGTTGTGATCATCATAAAGCACCCCAGCAATAAACACTGGTTCATTTTTCTCATCAGTTATCGATTCAAATTTCCCATACTCATCCAAAGAAAGTGTAATCATACAATCTCCTATCTTATGATATAAGCTCACTAATACTAGAAATAAGTGCTCTTGATTCATTAATGAAACTGTTATAACCAACAACACTAGTGTATTGGTTAAACATCAATTGATAATTCATAATTCTTTCATTAACAATTCCTCTTATCATTGGGAAATTGCTTGAGTTTCTTTCATTTTTTACGCATTCTCTTACGCTTTTCCAGTATTGAATATAGTACTTACTGCCCTCAGAGAGAAATTTTCCAATATCAGACATTGGATATTTAGCAGTCAAACCGAGATAAGCATTTAATATATAACTATGATCATTTTCAATTTTCTTGAGGCCTATATAAAACATTACCTGAGAAATCAGATTGCCATATTGGGGATCTTCTCTATAATATGATAGTTTTTTTATACTATCATAATCCATCTCTGTTACTGCTTTCTCTAAGGCATTAGCAAAGTTAATCTCATCTCTGTATTGCTTGGTAACATCATCATAATACGCCATTTCAGATGCCCTATTAATTTCTTCAGTTACCAGTTCATTTTTTTGATAATCTGCGCCAATGCTATCAAAGAATCTTTTCACTGATTCATTTTTCAGTCTTGGCTCTGTGGCCTCTTTTAATTCTTGCTCTGCTCTAGCTCTTCCTTCTATTATCATTATGTAGGAGTCGTACCATGGCATATCATTAATCATGATTTCACCTCCTCTAAGCGTTTCTTATTCATTATTTTTTTCCACTGCTTAAAGTACTCAGATTTACTTGTTTCATCAATAAACGTACATAGGTCAGTGAAATCTCTAAAATTGTTACTATCTTCCATGTATCTCTGAGCATCTTCCAACGACGACCATTTTTCCGGTTTTCTGTTTCTTCGCCCAAACCAGTAGTCATTCTTTTTTGTCATATAAAAGTATAGCAATGCAACAGCCCTTATAGTCTTTTTGAATCGAGAGTACATCTGCTGGCCTTTTGCATTCATAAATGAAATAACCATTGTTTCTACCTTGTCAGCTAGTTTTCTTCCCTCTTCATTATCACGAGTCTTGTAATATGTCTCTGCCAAAAGATGCTTTTCGCACCATGTTATTACATCTAATCCCTCAAATTCAGATTCATACTGTTCAATCTTTGATCTTAATGTTAGTGGTGAACGACAACGCAACATCACATATAAGAATTTTCTGGCAAATTCCGACTCTGAATACGCTTCTCCTTTCCAATAAATTTTGGCTAATTCTGGGTTTAGTGAATAGAGCAGGTCAAAGTAAATGCTATCTACGTTGCGTTTATCACCTTTCCGATACAGGTTGCGTAGCTCATTCCTATTAACTAGGTACGAATCTACGTATTTATCTGTTCCAGATAAACACACCTTGAAGAACTCATTTAGCTCTGGCATATCATCATTTGTGACAATTGTTAAATACTTTATGCCAGTATCCCAGTTAACAGCCATTCCCCTTATAAGAGCTTTGAAGTTATAATCTGGATCATTTCTATCATATAGTTCACCAGCAAATTCTAGAGATACCCCTGACTGATTAACATATAGAGAGTTAACTTGCTTTTGTACAAAAATTTTACAGCTGTCAAAATTATCTTTGCCCTCTTTTGCCTTGTAATATGGATCAAATAAGGCATTTTCTAAATATCTTAAGTCCATGACTTGAAGGTAATACTTAATATGCTCCGCCCATAGCAACAAAGGAACAGGATCAGGTTCCCATGTTCCAATTTCTGATATATCTATCTCGTCTTCAGTTCTATGGCCATATGCATCATTCCTAAGTATTCTCAAGCCGTCTAAAGCACTTCGTTCGAGTTTCTCTTTCTGCTTTGCTTTTCCATTAGCCTCAAAGTCAACCATGTTATTTATTTCAGTCTCTAGACGTTCCTTATATTGAATTGTCTTATCAAGTTGTTCTGTTATAGCATTTATATTATTAATTTTCTTAACGTGAGCCCTGAATAAATCCATTTCAGACATCTCTTCAACTATTTCTTCATCATCGTCGTCTTCGACATACTCACTTTCGTTATCTACCTGATCTATATCTATTCCTGTCAAATCATCATCGGTTTTTTTATCATCAAAAAACCGAGTGTCGCCATCCTGGTTTTCATAAGTTACATCTCCTGCCTTGAGCTCACACTCTCGTTCTTGCAAAGCTGCTATCATCACTTCACATTCAGCTATCTTATCCTTATTTTCTCTTTTTTTTGCTTCAATTAATTCTTTAGATTTAGTAAATGCATCACTAATAACAAAACCATTAAGAGCAGAATAGCAATTAGTAATATCCATTAAGCCAATAGATCCTTGCTCAATCTCAATTACCGGTATTCTTATCTTCCCTGATGTTTCTTCGGATTTTTGCCTCAAATCAGTAAGCATCCAGTCTCTTAGCTCTTTGTGAGTATACATTTCAATGGCATATTGCATTACCTTAGTCGTAGCCTCATATAAGTTCTCTTTTACAGTTTTTAACTTCATTCTTCCTATTTCAGAATCATTGTTATATATCTGTCTGTAATCTTGTCTCATATCTACTCCTGTATCTCAGCAATTAAACTACTAACCCATCCAGTTTCTGTTCTCTCTTCATCAAGATATATCTCATACCAAACACGTGAACTAGGTTTTTCATGATTTCCGGTATAAATATATTTTTCATTTTCGTGGACAACTGATATAGCATCATAACCCGTACCAGGGCCACTGCGAACATTTCCGTCTGGTACAATAATACTAATATATATATCAGTATCAGGATTTTCATCTTGTATATTTTCCTCAACACTCGCCGCTTCATCAGCAACTACGTCTTCTGTCTTTCCAAGTTTATTTACATCTAAATACTCTTTTCCTACAAAGAATCCTATCCCAAGCAAAATAACTAATATTATTGCAATAACTGGTTTGACTGTAGAAACAGAACTATTCTCCCCAACTTGATTAACAGGTCTTGGAGTATAATCCGGAGTTGGCGGGTTTGGAGTAGGTATTGGTGATGGAGTTGGCGCCGGGGTAGGCTTGGGACGTGGCACTCGAGGAGATTTTTCCGGCTCAGGAAGCGAGGGCTTTATGGGACAAGCATATTCAGTGAGTATGAATCTGCTCACAAAAAGGCTGCCATCTTCTCTGCCGCTCCCAATGAATGAAGCGATGCTGCCTTCATACAATCCAGGTCCGCGCCCCACTGGCATTTGGTCTATTTTGAAATAGTAAGAGCCGCCATAATCATCATCTATGAAACCAAAGCCTCTATCATATAAAATTTTTCTGATTCGTCCCCGAATTACTTTAGATACATTTTTCTTTGAATCAACTATCTCTCCAGAAATAATCAGTAATTGATTCTTAATCTCTGCAAAATCACAAAGTCTATTGCCTTGATCCAAGTTTAATAATTGAGTAAGTAACGCATCTAGTTGTGCGCCATGCTGTGGAGAGGATTTCTGTACGTATTCCCTAGTTTTTTTGTCATGCAAATAATCATATGCGCCATCTGTAATCAGGTTTTCATCAAAGGTATTTACCCCCGCTAAAATACTGGCAAGAATGACCCCGAGGTTAAACGCCATCACTTTTTTTACGCTAGCACTTTCTCCGAATCCAGTTTTTTCATTGTTCATTTCTGGAGCACTATAACCCAATAACTGTCGTCCAAAATTCGGATGTTTTATATCGAAACGGTCATTACGCACCTTACATATTCTGCTGAGTCCTACAAATCTTGGTTTATTATCAAGAAGTAGTACTATATGATCGGTACTTAGTGAAGTGTATGCATATCCCTTAGAATAGATGTCCTCAAAAAAGGCAATAATGTCCAAAGCAAGGCGCATTAACATAGGCAAATTAAGCCTTTCGCCCTTATCATCTTTAGTATAAAATGCTTTATCTTTCCTATATCCTATTCGTTTGGCTAAAACCTCTCCTGGTATGTAATCCAATACAAGCACCGGTTCTGCCTCGCGCACCTTCCTTTCAAATTTTGAAAAATCATCAACGTTATTAGTCACTTCAAAGTAATCCAAAGGTTCCGGAAGCATGCTCGAAGATATATCATTTAGAATTTGAACCTGTGTATTTATGGTTTCTCTGTAATTGAGCAACAGATCCAAATTGTCAGAACAATCCTTACTATAGTTTATGGACTTATAAATGACTGATCGTTCAATCCATTCATCATAGCCGATTACTGTGTTGGTTTTTCGTAATGAAGAATCCCCGCATTTTCCCTGTTGCTTGCGAAAATCCTCTTGAGGCACTATTTTCCAGCGATCATTTGTGTCAGAACTGTTTGGGGTAATATATTTAATTTGCTGTCCATTTGATTCAAATTTCATGTTAATAGTCCTTTATGCGTAATAATTGCGAATATGGCTTTTAACATCAGCAAAGCACTTGGTTATAATATCTGTCCTAAGATCTTGTACATTTGAATATCGTTTCTCCCTGTCACGCTGTAAACATTTTCTTAGGACCTCATACGTAGCATCTGAAACAATTCCTTTTAATGATTCTTCCAATGGAATCTCAGAGTCTTCATCAGCTAAAATATCAGCAAAATCAAACCCTGTAAGCAGCTGATACATTGTTGCGCCAATAGTATAGATGTCACATCGTCTATCTAACGCTTTAATTAGCGCGCTATTTCTTGCTTCAGGTGCTTGAAACCCAAACGTTCCAAGACCTGGACTTCCCATTCCAGTTTCAGTAACTTCCTGCATCTGCCCAATTTCGTTGTGTTTTAAGTGAACTTTAATCTTGGTGATCCCACCAAAATCCAACAAGGTTACAAATCTTTCATTAGAAACAATAATGTTATCCGGCTTTAGATCCTGATAAATGTAATAATATGAGTTTCCCTCAGATGTCCTAATGTTATGAAAGCTTGAAAATATGGTACAGATCTCTTTGATATATTCGAGTACTTGTTGCTCCCATTCGTAATAGCATTTATAGCCTTTATTAGGAACCATAAGGCTCATAGATTGTCCAGTTATTTCTCCAAGATTAATACCATTAATAACCTGCATAACTATGTAAGGCTCTTCATAGACATAATCATCGTCTATATAGTAGTCATTTCCTTCCATGTCTTTATGAGGGCCATAAATTGATGGAGAAAAACCCCAAACAATATCATTAAGAATCGGCATTCTAGATTCTTTTTTTTCTTTAAACATTTTTAGACATTCTGCTTCAAACAAAGTTTTTTCTCTTATTTTCTCTATTTTTGTTGCCCTAGACACATCTCCTTGGAAAGAAAAAAGCCCCGGCTCATTATCATATCGCCTCGCTTTAATCAGAACCTCGTGATTACCAATACGTCTATCTTTCGCTTTGTAAATGATGCCAAAACCTCCTGCGGCTGAAAGGATATCGTATAATTCATACCTTTCTTCGCCCACATACAACGGCGCCATAAAACTATTACCTTTATTATCTGTAAAAAGCTGGCGCTTTTCTTTGCTATCAACTTTCCTTTTGTATGGCATGATTACACCTCTTCAAATTGAAAAACAAGTTTTTTGCTAAGCAGTACCATGTCTCCGGATATCAGTTTTATCGGTGCATCTGACACTGCTTTTTCATTGACATGCACCGAATGTTTTTTTGTGATTTTGGTAATGTAATATGTATTGTCCTTTAAGTAAATCTGAGCATGTCTCCTGCTGATAAATTCTCGCTGGGTATATTGAGTCAGGTCAATGTCGACAGGACCTTTATCTGTTGACATCCCGATAGTATTTGATTGCTTCAATTCAAATGCTATTTCTTGGTCATCATCTAACAGTAATACAAGCTGTGCCTTTTTATTAGTTCTTGGCTTTTGCGGTCTGTTTTCAGGTTTGTTGATTGGCACAACCTTCTTCTCTGGAGCTGTATCGGAATCAACTAATAGTGCACCACAGTCACAGTATTTTCTAACTGGCGTTATACTATAGGTAGTCCCACATTGAGGTCTAACACATTTCTTTCCTTTAACATTTCCCATAAATCTTATCCTTTGCGCCTTATCTTTAGCCTTGCTGCAAATCCTGATAACTCCCCGTCATCCAAGTCATCTAGAATTCCTGCATCTTGTGCCTGTGAAGAGCTACTTGTTGCCTTGTTAAGAACAGCTTTGGAAATACTTCGATTCTCCATGAAATCTTTAAGCATTTCCTCATAAGCACTAGTTTCAATGGGTTTTTGAAGATCAGTATATATCTGAATAATCTTTTTGATTTCCCTTATAACGCCTTCGTCATCTCCGATGTTATAAGCTTCCTTTCGTTTTTCATCAAATTTTTTGACCTCTGCTAACCTAAATAGTACGTTTATATCTCCATTAATCTGTTTACTCAAAGCTGTATCTGATGTAAAGGTAATTGGTATATCAACTTTCTTGGTTATTATTGAATTACCATATTTCGATGGAACCTGATATGACAAGGTCACTGATGCCGTATTTATTAGTCCTTCATAATCAGAGGCTTGCCCAGGAACAGTCATATCAAAATAATACTTATACATCTGATTCTTTTCTATTTGCCCAATGTTAAAGTCAATGGAATTACCTTCGTTCAATCCTAAATAAACATTGTCTGGAGTGCCTCGGTAATAATCGCCCACTTTCGCCCCGGCTTTAACAGTCATTGAAAGACTAACATTTGTGATAACAGTTGTTTGTGCCCGCTGGAACATAGCATTAAATACAGATGCAAATTGATCGGGGTATTTAATTAACTGTGTAACACCCCCAGTTGGTATCGAAATTTCAGACAGATTCTCAAAATTTACATCTTTCTCACCAAAACCCATCGACTCTACAACAATATTTTTTTCTGCTAGCCACTTTCCAGTGCTTGCATTAGCCTCTACTGTATCTACACCAGTTGGCTCTCCATCGGTAAAAAACAATATTACTTTTGGTGAGGCATCCTGATACTTTTCAAGCACCTCTCCTGCCATCCTCAGACCGGCTGAGATATTAGTATTATTTCCTTTGTCAGAAATATGATCGATACGATTACAAATCTCCTCTTTGTCATTAATACCTAATGATTCAAAAAGTATAGCGGCTTCATCTGCGTAATATACACAGTCAACGGTATCTCCGCTCCTAAGCATTTCAGCAACTTTTTTTGCTGATGCACAAGCTATGTCAAGCTTGGATATTCCACCACTACCCAAGTTTCTCGTCACACCATCTTCTCCAACAACTTTTTTACCCGAGGCAACAAATCCTGTGTCATCCACAATCCAATACATAGAATCAGATGTATCAATAACCAAACATACATGGGAGTTCTGGTATTTATCTGAGCCAAACTCTTTTCTAATCTCGTCGCTTGGCTTGACTGAAAGGCATAGTTTTACATGCTTTTCTGCCCCATCGTTAAGTAATTGAGGATAATCAAAAGCGCTTTCTATAACCAAATCGTTATTCTGTATGTCGTTTTTTACATCTTCTTGAACCGAATCCAATCCAAAGAAATCTATTTCACTCATTGTTTTTCTCCTTTTATCAGTATTAAAGACATATTGTCTCCGCCACCATTGGCATTTCCCTGTCTTAAAATAAGTTCAGCTGTGTGTTTCAAGTCCTCATTATGCTTAATGATTTTACGTAATAGTATTTGCTCCTTATCCCATAGTGAGTCATGTAAGTTATTTGCCATATAATCGATAACACCATCTGAAGCAAGTAATAAACAGTCTCCTTCAACAAAGGGCAGGCATTCAACTTTTTTATTGTATGGTCCCCCCTCTATGGCATATTTACCGCCAACATACTGAGTTAGAGCCTCAGATCTATTACTCAAATCATTACCTGTATTTGAAATTAACGCATCGGTTATCACATTATCAGGAATAAGCAATGACGTAATGGTATTATTCCGTATCAAATACAAAATCGAATCCCCCAGGGAATAGTAATATAAGTTCCCTTGATAGATAATCAGCAGAATTATAGTACTACCCATGACTCCGTGTAGATTGTCTGAAATTCTTCTGGCTTCCTCCGCAATACGCTTATTACTTTCTTGAACAATATCAAGGAACACCTTGCTTATACTGGAAAAGGCATCACCCTGGCCCACATCAAAGGTGGAAATATATTCAATGAAGACCTCTTTTACAATGGAAGAAGCCTTATACCCGGATCCTACATCACAATTTGAGATGCCATCCGCAAGCAGATAGGCGCATAATCCATTATCTTTTTCTACTAGTTCAAGCGCATCCTCATTCCATTCTCCTTTGTCACGCTGCATTTCCTGCATAAGTAGTTTTTTCCCGCTTCCAATTGATGTCTTTTTAGCAGATTTAACAACGGTTGCTACATCAGGGCCAACGCTAGCATACTTTAAATACTCATCAAATGAGGAAATGCTATCCTCTATGCACTTATAACGCTTGCTTGGATACATGCTTAACGATGACCCAAACCAATAGTGGAGAAATAAAATCTGTTTATCATCATTTATCAAGCCTTGATAATATGACATCTTTAATTGCATATCTAGGCTTAAATCCCCGTACTTTGCTTTAAGTAATAGTTTGTTGGCTATAATTGCAAGTAAATATACATCACTTTTTTGTGAAACGCTGTCATAGTCTTGATTTTTGACTTCGGGAGCATAAATCTCAGCACATTCATACTCATAAGCATTTGATTTGGGCGTAAGCAATGGTCTTCTGATAATTAGCTTCATGAGTGAGTAATCGTCATCAATCGCAAAATCAGATAGATTGCAGCTACCAACAACAAACCCAGCTTGGTTGATATGGGCAAAAATACCAGCTATCCTTCTAATCAATTGTATTATTTGGTCATTAGTAAATGCTTCATCACAAGATAACATATCCAATGTTTTAGCAAATTCATCTTCATAAATCAGATTAAATTTATAATTTGAGTATATTTGTGCTTTGGGCTGAATAATAAACTCATCCAAGTTTTCATATTGGGGAATCTGAATAGAGGAAGTGACATTTGCAGAATCAAGAGGTTCACTAGCTTGCAATTGCGCACTACTACCAGCTGAAGACAGCGGTCTTCCACATTCACCACAAAACGATTCCGATTCCGGATTATCTGTCATGCAATATGGACACTTTATCATAAGCAAGCCACCTCTCTGGCAAAGAAGACAAATCTAACAAAAAGAGCACGCATATTAACGCATTATAAGAAAATTATATACTGCAAATAGAGATTCTTTTTTAATAAAAAATTAAAATTTCCTTAATTCAGGATACTATTTTTGCATTAATAAAGGGGAGTTCGCTATAAACTAATAGTTTAGTACCATTAATAACGGAAGGAGAGGACTTTCGTCCTCTCCTGTCCGTTCCATTATGATACTGTCCATAGGCGTATCAAACAGTCTCGCTAAAGCAAACAAATTGTCCACCTTAGGGAGGCTGTCACCTCTGAGCCACTTATAAACAGATTGCTCAGATTCAAAGCCCATATACTCAACGATGTCCTTGGTACGGACATTGTTGAGTTTCATGAGCTCACGGATACGCTTTCCGGTTTTAACCATATCTACTACTGGATAATTCATGATTTCCCCCTTCTGAAAATGATGCTATAATGCTTTTCTTGGCCTTGTGGGGAAACAATAAGAAATCAGTTAAATAGGTCAGATCCCCACATGTTACTTATGAAGTTGCGTACCATGTAGTCGTCTCCTTGTCATGCAAATTTAGAATTAAAAGATGGTACCCTGTTTTTGGGCAGGAAAGTAGATTATCATTAATCAATCATAAAAGTCAACATATTTTTCAAAAATTTTTCACCGTATTATATAGTCTTACAACTTTATCCATTGTTTGCCTTGGAAGGAGCATCAAATCGTTCTTACGTATAAGCTCATCCGCCTTGGTATTATTTTTCCTATCTATTCTGAGTACTTTCACCGACTCGAACGATTCAGTAAGTAACTGTAGTTCTTTCCTCTTTTTCCACGTACCATATGCAGCCGCGTTATCGGTATATATTATTAGATGTTTATCAAATCCTGACGCCGCCGCCTTTAAAAGTGCTGTTCCTATAGCCTCTACTGCAGTATCAGTTGTTTTCGGGGTTCGTCTTGCTATGCAAATAAGCTTTGCTACTGTATTTCCTTTTGTTATTTGCGCTTCATGGTGTATCTTCCCTTTACAGAGTATTACACTTAAAAGGTTCTGATTATTATCCTGAGTATCGTCAATCAGACAACCAGGGTTTAATCTAATGGATTCATCCACAAAGGCAGTCATATAATGAGCATCTTGATATTTTGGTAATGCCGCCTCAATTTCGCGCTTTCGCATTCTGATAACGCACGTACAGGGCTTAACCCCTCTGTCCATATGTCCCATTTCGGTATCAGCGCACAGGATTTTTCCATTACAATACGGACAGTCTGCAAGATGAAAGTGCCTGCCAGATCTTGTTGAATAGTACAGTTTTTGTGTCCCTATAGCGCACAGTTTCTTATTTTTCACGGCATTATCTATTACAAACGTAACAGGATGCTTCATTAGTTCTTGCACGTATTGCTTTACTGAAAAGATTTTTTCAATATCCAGATACTCATCTTCCTTTAGCGTCCAACAAAATCTTACTATCTTCTCAAGCTCTATCTTTACAAGTAAGTTGACCAATTCTCCAACCCTATCTATGAGCTGGTCTGTGTTCTCCTCTGGATGAGCTTTCATGAAAGCGCAGTAAGCCCTGTAAGCAGCTTTCCCTTTGACCAGTATATTGTTTTTTTCTCCGTCAGTGAAATACACATTCCCAGATACTAGAAGCGCTTTATCAATCTGTCGGGTGATATCCATTCTGACTTCCATGCGGTCTGCCTTGGCAACAGAATGCATATTCACCCAATGGATGCCTTTTTGATATGCTTTTCTTAATTCTTCTTTATAATATGCGTCAAACATAGTTTATTCCTCAATCCTCTGCACCGTCTGCAATATGTAACACTCCATCAGACAGGATGGCTCCTTGTGAATACATTGATCCTGTAATCTCAAATTTAATAAATGTTGCATCAGTTGTATCTATGTCTATAGGAACCTTTGCCATAAGTCGCTCGACGCGGATACTTTGAAGACAGGACCCATCATCCAGGTAAATATTTACGTTAAAGCCTCCTTTGCAGTCTTCGTGGCAGCTAATATTTCCCGTAAAGTGGTCATATTCTCCATTCAAATAGAATCCCACAGTCTCGTTGTAAAAACCTCCGGTAAGATAATAGACATTTTCAAGTTCCTCACCTACTGTGTTTATTGCTTTTACTCTTTTTTCTGAATTGGTTCCTCCTACAATGCGCAGATCATACAGTTCTTTTTCTGTCACAGGCTCTTCTGCTGCTGTATCTTCTACTATAGTTTCTTCCGTCCCGGGTTCTAGGGTCTCTGATACTATCTCTTCCATAGCGGAAGATTCAGTTTTTTCCTGGACAAATTCTTCTATTGGCTCGTCAGGCTCCGATTCGTCCTGTACTATTACTTCTGCTGCTTCTTTCTCTGATTCTTTTTCGCGTATGATATCCTTGTACCTGGCCACTGTCAACATCATAACAAGTAGTATAACCGTGTATAACGCTAGTATCCCTCCAACTATTACTTGAATTATATGATCATGGATCCACTCTTTTAGAAACTCAAGGTCAATCTTATCCAATAAAGAGCGATTTCCCATTTCGATGTTAACGACGTTGATGTTCTGCTCTACGTTTACGGTATTATTTGTCTGTTTATCCGTTTCATGGATAGTCCGGACAACTTCAGTATGGCTTTCTTCTATATAGCTGTTATCACTCATTATCCTTACCTCTTTTCTATATCCTGAAGCATTCTGCAGGCATCATCGTAATCGCGGTATCCCATCAAAATGGCGCCATTTCTGATCTGTACAACCGCCTTTTCAAATTTTTCTCTGTCTTTCTTTAGTATTCTGCATATGATCAGCATTAACCCGGATCCTTCTTTGGCATATTCCCAGGTCTCTTTTATTCTTACCCCGGCCTCTCTAAAAATCCGTGTATAAAGAAGCTCATTTACATCGACAAAAACGTACTTCTGAGAAAATATGGAAAAATCCTTAAGCATCAGGTAATTCTTCATTTGTCAGTCCTTTGCCTCACATAACTCGTCTTCTTCATCAATGGTATCTTTTATATCCTTACCGACAATCAGCAGCTGACAGGCTACTGCCATGGCTGCCAGGATATACCCTAGTATTTGCACCGGTTTACTTCCTTCGCACTTACCAGTCAGCATCCCCACTTCGAATAAAAGTATGCTGGACCAGTAGTCCAACGTCTTATTTGTCTTTTTTTGCTCTCTTACCATTTCCTGTAACTCTTTTCTTATCTTTTCCATCATGTTCTCTCCTTCTGTAATCAAATCTGTTTCCTGTTGCCATGATCACTATTGCTACTGCTTTTCTAATTGAAGGTAATATCCTGCTGCGAAAATCCATCTGCATCTCATCGCGAGAACAAATATTGTCTTTTTCTGCATCCAGTATTACAGAAAAAATAAAGACCTTCTGGCTAAGATGAGCTGCTTTCTCGTGTTCCATGTTGTCGAATAGCTTTTTCCTTGAGATTCCACTGATGACATCCATAGTGTTTACGAGGTCGTAATCAGACATCCCTTCTATCAGCTCTTTCGTTTCACCGATGGTCATCTTCTTTACAGCTTCATCTACAAACCTTGTCAGATTAAAAGCTTCTGACTGTGGGGGGATGGATATCTCGTTTCCATAGCTCAATGACTGGAGCCTGTCGTCAATCCTCTCATTCTCAAAATCCATGAGTACTTTAAAATGCATACCATTTAGATAATCAGCCGATATCACATCAGGTATCATAGTCATCAGCTTCTCATGCCTCTCCTGTAATCCTTCCCTATTCTTTAGGGAAATAAGTCCTATGAAGTATATCAGCAGGGAAAGCTGCAGCGCCGGGGACCTATCAGCGGTAAAGAACTTCAACAAGAAGATCTCCATAAGCCTATCATCACTTATATCTTTTGCTCCATTCAGCCTCTCGTGCTCGACAGATTGGGCATATAGACCTACAACTTCCTCAAAATCCTTATATCCCTGACGTCCTTTGTAGTCGCAGATCTTTACAAATACATCCAGAAATGAATCTTGCATAGCGACTATAGATATGGTCTGCAGCATGTCTATGGCGTCCTCTATGATGTTCATCGAACTTTTTTTTTCCTCGATGTCATCACCGTTCAGAATGATGCTTATGTCGTTATTGGCTTTTCGTAGTTCATAGTAGAATGCGTCTATCATATCCGTTCCTTTCTAGCCATGCCTTTTCTTTCTCTGTAATTTGTAAATTCAATGTACATCACTGCAAGAGATAAAACTATGAACTATAAGTTCAGTGTTAAAGCCACATAAAAAAGCCCTGAATAATCAGGGCTTTGGAATCTCTCTTCCTAGTTGTCCTCCTCGCCATACTCACTTATTCTACTGCCAGATGCAGTGTTAATTGTTTTCCAAATACTGTAAGCAACATTAAACAGCCCTCAGTAATTGAGATATCACAATACTGAGGGCTGCTAACTACAGACTACCATATCTAGTTTTCAAAGAATTCTACATCAACTAAAATATCATTCCTACCCGGATTAAATTTCTTTACCAAGTACTCTATCTCAGTTTTTGCTGCATCCTGTGCAGTCACATAAAAGTTCTGATTTGCAAACAATTCTTTTTTTATTAATAAGTCGGCCTCTTTTAATTGCTTTATCGCCTGCTCTTCACCAATTTTATAACTCTCATTGAATACGTCATTATCAAATAATAATTGCTTAACATTACTATAATCGATGGTTATATTGGTAAGCTCTGGATATGGAACCCTCACAAGGACATAATTCCTTTGAGAATCAGTGATAAACTCTGCTTCTTGCATGTCAACAACAAATGTCCCCTCGCCAGGGACCTCTAACCAAGAAGTAATGTTATAATCATTGTCATTTTTGTCATCAATGACATATTCAACATCACTAACGCTTAATACTTCCAGTTTTCCTACTTCTTTCATATCACCAATAGATATCTGAGCAACATTAGTTACAAGGTATTTATCTTTGGCAATATCAAAATATTTCTCATACAACTTCTGGTATGCATCATCTCGTTCATTATTATATGCAGCTTCATACCCATCAGCCAAAGCTTCAGCGCCTTCTTTAATAATTCTATTTGCTAAAAACACAGAAAGTAAAATCATTACTACCGCGGCAATATATAGAATCACTGTGGAGAAACTATTCCGATCTGCATTTGCTTTAATATTCTTAGTCTTATCTGCTTTCATTATTGTTAATCCTTCGATTCTAAAAATTCAACGCTAATAGTTTTATCATTTAGTGAACTTGATTCTGCTAGTCGTGCAACTTGTTTAACCGCAGACTGCTTAGCAGCATTAACAAGCGAATCGTAATTGTTTAAGGTTTCCGCAGTAGCATCTTGCATCTTCGCTAGTGTATTAAGCATTTCTTTCATTCCATCTTCAGCACTCCCCGCGCGTAAGTACCTTTCAAACTCAGCTTTCTTTTCAATTTTGTCTGGGTCAAAGATTAGTTTCCCTACTGGCTGAGGGATTGAAATAATCAGCGTATCATCTACTTCCTTGACTTCTGCTTTGCTTAAATCAACGGAAAATATCACTTCACCCTTTACTAAGTAGAGAGCCTTATAATCTTGTTTTACTCCAACGGTATGAACATCACTTACTTTTACGCTTGCAACCAAAACTTCCAGATTCTGCAGTTCTTTCATTTGAGTTGCAATTTCCGCCGTAGTATTTTCTGCACTTAGTCCCTCTTCTTTTCCGGCCTCTGAACCCTCTATTCGTCCAGTAGTCAGCCCTTCAAAAGATCCCATGATTTTTCCTGTAATTGCACCGATACTTTCTCCCGCACTACCACCAATAGCAACTGCATTACTCTTTAAATAAACGACATACACGAGGACTATTGAAGCAGCCAAGCAAATAAGAAACGGAAGTATTTGCTTTGTTATCTTTTTTGACATTTTTCTCATAACATATCCTCACTTTACTTCAATGCCAAAATTCTTTTTATCAACATTTTGGCCATCCAAATCCGAAGTAATAGTAATTGATTTTGATATCTTTTTATCTGTTTTTCCGATTCCCAAAAAACCACCAGCAGATTCTGATAAATGATGCTCATCATCAGTAATCTCATACGTAAGTTCTAATTTTTCATTGTGTTTTGCTTTTATCTTTCCGGAAACAACATCTCCAGCTAATTTGTATGAATACTTAGCAAAAGAATCACCTTCAAGAAGCGTAATCTCAACATATTTTTCTATACTGTGGTTAGCTATAATATCGCTTATATTCTTTTCAAAATCAGAGTATTTCATCTTATCAGTATAGATATTGTTACTTACCTTTTTTCCAGAAATATAAAAACCATCGTCCGGTGAAATAATCACCGTTACTTTTTTATCTACTTCAACCAATGATCCATTTCTCAGTGGCTTATTGTTTTCTTCATAGCGTACTTCTAATGAAGAATGTGCATTGTTTTGTGGTACAACAAACTCCTTTACTTGAACTTTTGATACTTTTACTGCAATTGTTTTGTACCAAGTAGTATCTTTGCCCAACGCATTTGGTGCATAAACATTTATCGGTGCTATATCTTCATCAGGATCATCAACGTATATCACATCTTTTTCGCTTTTTCCACTATCAGTCTCTTTAATAATCAATAATTTTATTGCAAATCCTTTTTCTATTGCCTTGTTACTAATATCAATCTGAATTGGCTCTGCTGTTCCAATAGGCTGATCCCTTATAATATCCTGACTATTATTGAGATTGTAATTTTTATTGCTTTCTTTATCCTTTCCAAAGACTTTTGTTATGTCCCATCCGCCCGAATGGGATTCTGCATCAATATTTACTCCAGCAGCCGAGAGGGAAAACTGCATATCCGTTCCAACATTTTTATCAATATTCAAAGTGAGTTTAGGTTTGTGTGCATCATCTTCAATAAAAATATTATCTTCATTGAGTGTGATGTCTTCAATCTTTACATCCTGGCTCTTCTTTTCAGACACCACATACTCTGCTGTCGCACTGTCATTGAAAGTTCTCCACCCTTCCCAGTGCTCCATCTTCACCTCGATCTTTGTTCCACTATAGGTTTGGTATATGGAATCTTTAATAGGCTTTCCATCTACAAAATATTCAACTTTTCCACCGTACTGAGGGTGAGGAAGATTAACTGACACCTGCATAATTTCAGAAAAATGAATTTCTTTGAGCTTTTTATCTGTTTTATCCGGATCTTCAACCTCAACAAAGTGATTATCGCCCGCAAGCCAATATCCTTCTTCTGCCTTTCCTACCTCATATTCTATCTTGCGGCCCTTAGCAAGATATTTTGGACTAGTTACAGGTTTTCCGTGATATTTAAACACAACGGTTCCATGTTCATAAGAATAATTACTAGGATCAAACAAAAAGCTACCATCTTTCTCAGGAACAACCAATGTATACTTAAATGGCAAATCAGCATTCGGATCATTATTCTTCACTTCTGAATTGGTCAATACCAACTCTTCATTGTTTTCTAATTCAGGCCACTCTTTATCCGTTTCGATTCGAATTCTATCACCATATTTTAACTTAGGAAGCTTAATCTCATCACTCTGTCTTACACTTTGAATGCTCTTTTCATCATTTACCCTTATTCTTCTTTGCTGATCCGAAATAAGTGGAACATCCAATAGTTTATGTAACTCAACAGAATAACTATTCGTGCCATCTGTTGCACTCTTTTGTTTAAAGATTATTATTCCATCGTCGTTATTGGCATAATATGCCTCTGGGTCTGAAGATGTACAAAAGTATTCCTTGCTGTCATACTCATAGCTTATTATGTATGAAGATATAGGGTTGATTTCAAAAGTAGCATCTTCACATTGCTTATCATTAATAGTCCATACACCTTCAAGTTCATGCTTGGTTCCATCATCATCTGTATAATAATCATCCAGTGTTATATCACGCATTTTAAATGCACCGCATGGCTCGATAGAAAAATCGCCACTACCCACATCATCGGGGATGTTTAACACAAGACCATCATCACTAAATTCATGTTCCAAGTCCACTCTTTCGACTCTATTAGCTTCATCATCGTATTCATATATCTGGAAGCCAGAAAAATCATATTCTGTTGTAGCAATGTCACTAGAAATCTGTATCTTCGCATAGATGCTTTCACCAGGATTGACCATTACATAATCTTCTTCAATCTTTTCAGCTTTTTTAGCATCTAAATAATACTCAACATCTAAGTTGTTATTTCTGGCGAAAGTAACCCTTACCGTTCCAATGCTTCTTTCCTCGATATTCTCCGTTTCCTGATAATACCCATCTGAATCCACGAGGCCTTGATCTAAATACTTTTTTGAAGTTACATATTCTTCATTAGTAGTTATTCCAGATTCATCAAGCATTTTTTCAGATAGAAAACTATCTATTGATGCACATCCTGTAAGGCTGCATATTGAAATAAAAATTGCGGAGAATGTAAAAGCTTTCGTTTTCATAACATATTCCCTTCAAGAATAAACACAGATGTAATAATTGTATCACTTTATCCTAATATATACTCTCAGTGTATTCTTAATCATCCGACGATAAACATTAATCATAATGTTATATTTTGACCTTGGGCCTTTATAAGATTAGAAAAAATATCCTTTGTTGTAACACCTTTTTCTGGTCCTCTTACTTCTGTATAAGAAACTTTGTCTCCATTTTCAAAGCTAATAACAAGCAATCTAGACATTCCATCTTCAGGATCGAATGGTCGACTTTCACCATCAACGATGCAATTCCTAAGTTCTTCAAACGTCTTTTTTGCTGTTTTCATACCCAAATCATATCTCAGCATTGAGCTTGTTTTTTTATCAACAATCAATGTTCCATCCTTATCGAGAGTAACTGTTATTTCTGCTGTTTCGGGCGAAACATCCTTGTTTTCATTGATCATTTCATTCAATGTAACTACTGTCACATAATATTCAACTCTTACTATGCCACTATCAGGTAAAGCTTTTTTCCACTTATCTTCACCTGCAAATAGAATAGTTCCAGCCGGAAACTCAATACTTTGATCTTCGAATTCAACAAGATATTCATAACCTTTTTTCTTATCTCTTGCAGGATTTCCAACAGCATCATAAATTGAATACTGATTACCATGTTCATCTATGAAATAATCCCAACTTAATAAAATGTTCGTTGGCGATGTAATTACATGACATTTTTTACCCGGATTGATTTTGTCTGATATCACCTCTTTAACTGTCATTTTCACACGCTTCTTTTCTGCCTGTGATTCATCATATTTTGTCCTAATAGTTGATGAAAATGACGAAATACCTCCAGTTACCTTATCTTTTGCTCCCAGCAATCCAGAGATAGAATTTTTTGCTAACGGCTTTGCTTTTTCACCGACAAATGCCATCGCCTTATTTATTCCATCTGCACTCTTTTCAGCAACTGGTTGAGCAGCATTTTTAATATTCTTTGCCGTTTCACCAACTTGTTCTCCAAAAGATTTGCGTTCTTCTGGTACTTCTCTATCAATAAAGATTGTTATAGCATTCTCAGCAATTATCTTTGTCGAAGCTACATCTATAGTTCCTCCAATTAAGCCTCCTGCTACTGGTACAAGCTGTACAAGATTTACAGCCCCCTTGCTACCAAACTTTGTAATCATTCTGAAGCCGACCTTTTGGTTTATTGCTGTAAGAACCTTGCCGGGAATCTTCGAAATTGCAGCTTGTGATATCTTGGTTCCGATTTTTATACCTGTTTGCTTGATAATGTCAGCAACAGCAGTTCCTGTCAGACATGCATATGCCATTGTTTGCACTTGATCTGAACGAATATCAAAGCCTCCCATCTGAGCAATAGCCGCAATCATACGTAGCTGAACATACAGAACGCTACCAACATTTGCAGGTATAGCTATCGGGAGAGTAATAATACCGCCCAGACCAGAAAGAAACCCAGAGGTACCACATTTTGCTATTTGATACTTAGCAAGTTCTTTCGCCGCATCCTTAGGATTATCGTATCGTGACATGTAATCTGATACCGTTTCTTCTACTGAACGGCTGACTTTAGGTATTCCATTTATAGCTTTACTGTATAGATCATCCATTATCTCCAGCATTTTTGCGGAATCCACATCATCCATTTTTTCTTTTTCAGAAAACATTTCTTCTTCAGAAATCGACTCTTCATTTAACTGAATATCATCTTCTTTATATTCGTCTCTTGCCATCTGATAATCTCCCTTTTTGTTTGCAGGCCACATCGTCCAACATTAATTCTATCATGATTGCGTTATATCAATTCCAAAATAACAATAAACAATCTCTATAATAATCATGCTGGATTTCCTTACTTCATAGTTACCTATCACTTTTTATCTCAACAATAATCTGCCTAATCCTTCTTTCAGAAAGTCCAAGCATCTTTGCCATTTCTGCTGGCTTAGTTTTATCCATATTTTCACGGATAAAATCCTTTTGAAATTCTTTTGAATATAGCTTCTGCGGAAATGTGACATTCAGACCTGAAAAGCGTTTCCAGATTTTCACTGTCGCAGCGTCTCCTAATAATTCGGCCAACTCTTTGTATATACCACTGTAACGCTCCGGATTACTGTTCATGTCCATCACCTCCTCAATATTCAATTGTAATGAACTCTTTTTGAAAATATCACTTGTTAAATGCCCTGTATTTTTCATGTGTAATTTACACTGCTGTTTTTCCGATAGACTTTGCAGTGCAATCCTCCTTTCACAATAGGGCATGAAATTTTCGCGAATTATTGAAAGCATGTCAAAAAGAAAGAGATCAAGTATACCTGATCTCCTTTCTAATATGCTCTATTCATGATTCATTGCTTTATTTCTTCCCACCTCTTTGCTTTACTACTATCTGTATACCCATTCCTTACCATAAATGGTTTTATTCTATAAAATGGATCATCCCATTTGTTTAGCACACACGGAGGATAAACTATTTCTTTATCGTTATCCATCAACGTCCTTATTTCCGAGTACAAAAAACGCTCAATACTCTCCCATCGGCTTTTAATCTTGTCGTAATCACTCTTGCTTTTGTATGTTATCGTTGCAAAAGCATCAAAATTATTATCTGACACTTCATGTGAAGCTCGTAAATATAATCGTGCCAAAAGCTTTTCTGATTTGTGAGTCAAATAGTATTCGATTATGTCATCATATAACTGTGGTAAGTACACTTCCTTCTCCTCAAAATTGATGTCTTCCCGGAGAAGCATATCAATGAGATCCAACGGCGCTCTATATTCAATTTCTCCAGAATCTTTCCTTATTACCGTAAAACCTTTATCTTTAACATATATATCTGACTTGTAATAATGTGGTGTTTCACTAAACATTAGCATTGGTGGTTCACTATGCATTTGTTTAAATACTTCATATGCTTCAAGCATGCTTACCATTGAGATTCTCCATTCTTAAATTTGACCATTAAGCTTTATTGTTTCACTTAATATTTCTTCAAGATAAGCTGAAATTTCAATATGAAAATTTCACTTTCACTCATTTTCCTAATAATCTGCTTTTCACCCAATCTCCCACACAACCGTCACAGTATCAGAAACATCAATATCATCCGGCTCAATATCCATATCAAATGCCCCAGCCCCATCAGACATGATTTTATTGCAGAACATATCTCTGTGCATTGGAGCATACTCAAACTGAATCTCGCCCCAGGAATAGTCGATGTTCTTGATGTCTTTTAGACTAACACCTGCTGCCTGAGTAAGAACTTCTGCTTTAGTCTTGGCATCTGCTACAGCTTTGCCGAGGAGCTGATTCTTGGATGCTTCAGGATCCTTGACTGTGTAACTGAGTCTGAAGTCCGGATGGATGTCTTTTGCGTTAGCGAGGGAAAATAAAATCTTGCCGAGCCTTTCATTGTCAGAGTCAAATTCAACCTTGACCATGTGCTTGAACTCATAGCCCACAAAGCGCTCTTTCCAGCTCTTGTCCCTGGCCTTGTAGCTCTCATATCTCGTGTCTACATTGAACATAAGAGTCTTGACGGCAGTTCTATCAAAGCCCTGCTTCTCCAGGATGTCTTTTAACGCTTCCGTATCCCTTGAAGACTGCGCAAGAGTCTTGGCGTATTCCTTATTCTGGCCCTCAAGGGTGATTGTGATCCTTGTCATATCAGGCTTTATCTTTAGATTGCCCTTGCCGGTTACTTTGATTATTCTTTCGTTTGTCATGTTCTTAGACCTCCTTCTGACGGGTTCGTTTTATGATCTTATGATAACGTTCAGGGCAATAAAAAAGGTCGCATGGCGGGCGACCTTAATCACTACTATTCATTTTAATCTCCTTTAGGGAACTTTTTTGCAATATAGCAATGCAAAAGTTCCCTAAATAATACTCCATTAAATGGAATTTAATCGCTCTACATTACTATTTAATGTAAGCTGCGATCTCTTTCATCCTTCCAATCTGATCTACGCCGAACGGACACCTGCTATTGCAGTGACCACATGAGATGCAGTCGGACGCATTCTTTTCCAAAGTTTTGTAATGCTCTATGGCAAGCGAATCGCCGACCTTGGCGAGGTCATAGTACTTGTTCACAAGGCCGATATCGATTCCTACAGGGCATGGCTTGCAGTGATTGCAATAGACGCACTTGCCTGCTGCCTGGGACGGAGCAAAGGATCCAATGATTGAGTAATCCAGTTCTTCCTCGGTTTTGTCGTAATACGAAAGCAGCTCATCAACTTCCGCTACGCTCTGAGCTCCCGGAAGAACCGTAAGCACTCCGGGCTTATCGAGGCAATACTTTATACATTGAAATGTAGTCAGCGCCTGCCTGAAAGGAGACCTCTTTGCATCAAGGAGCTGTCCTCCGGAAAAGGGCTTCATGACAGAGATTCCAACACCCTCTTTTTCACAGCGCTTGTATACTTCGGCTCTTTCATCCACACCACCATGAGCATAATCGCCCCGGCCATAGTCATAGCCCGGATTGATGGAGAACATGAGCATATCAATTTCAGCATCATCCATGATCTTCTGGATCACTGCCGGGGTGTGGGACGATAGGCCCACATGCCTTACGACGCCTTCATCTTTCAGCTTCAGAAGATAGTCATATACGCCATTTCTCTGATATGTTTCCCAATCCGAGAACTCGTCCTGGCAATGGATGAAGCCATAATTTATGTAATCGGTCTTCAGATCATGTAGCTGCTTGTCTAAAGATCTTTTAACCGTATCAAGGTCAAGTGACCAGCCATAGGTACCTTTGGAGTAATCTGCACCGAAATGGATCTGATACAGGATGTTGTCCCTGACATCCGAAAGAGCTTCTCCATACATGGGAAAGGCACTTCCGTCGCCGGCGGCCATATCAAAGTAGTTGATGCCACCTTCATATGCGTGGCGGATTGTTTCGACGGCGGTTTCGAAGCCGGACTCGAAGATGTAGGCGGAGCCGAAGCCTATTTCGCTTATTTTGTCATGGGTACGGTGGTTTGAACGGTAATTCATGGGTGGTCCTTTCTGGTGGGGGATAATCGTCAAAAATCTTTCGACCTCAGCACAATAGAAAGATTGCAAAAGAGACGTTTTTTAATCATATCTATCTATATTCCATGCAAGATACAGCGGGATGTTATATGTCGCAGTTTTTTCGCAGGCGTTCTCAGCGATGTTTTTCTCTGACATCTTAAATCCAACTCTGGGGGAATACTTTTTGCAGAACTGCTTATAGCTCTTTGCCTGAGTATTATCTGCCGCTTTAACTTCGACAGGAATAATTCCCCCGTCTGATTCGTAAATGAAATCTACTTCTGCCGAATTTCCTGAGCGCCAGAAAAACGGCACTTTGCCTATGGATTTAAGTTCATTTAAAACATAGTTTTCAGCAAATGCTCCCTTATATCTGATGAAAAGATCCGACTCGTTAAGTATTGTCTGAGGTGAAACCCCGGATCTGGCGCGTAAAAGACCTATGTCAGACATATATACTTTAAAATATGTCTTGTCAGCAAAACCTTCAAGAGGAATCTCGGGCTTTTCTACGAGCTCGGTCCTAATGATAAGTCCCGCATTTTCCAGCCACTGAAGGGCATCTTCCAGTTCAGCAGACCTCTTTCCCTCCTTAACATGGGAAAAGACAAACTTATTGTTCTCCTTTGCCAGCTGTACCGGAACCGAATCCCATATCCATCTGATCTTCGGAACTTCAGCTGATGGCGCATGTTTGGAAAAATCGTCAGCATAATCCTTTAGGATATCTTTTTGAACTTCTTCTACCTCTTCTATATCATGGGTATCTATCCAGGTCTGTACTACTTCAGGCATTCCTCCGACAATATAGTATTCCTTAAGTAGTTTCTTCATTGGAACTGAGTATATCTCAGGAATAACTCTGTCAACCGGCCACTCATCGAATATTTCTATAAGGTCTGCTCTGTCGTTTGCTATTACAAACTCCTTGAAGCTCATGGGATACAGCTGAAGTCGATTTACCTTACCAACAGGAAAAGAGATATTCTCCTCCTTGAGCGCAACTCCAAGAAGAGAGCCGGCACAAACAAGGTGAAGATCTTTCATGTTCTCGCAGAAGTATTTCAGTGCTGTAATCGCCCTGGGGCATTCCTGTATCTCGTCAAAAAATACCAGAGTCTCCCCGGCAACTATTTTTGTCTTAAAATGCCGCTCCAGCTCTATGATTATTCTTTTTACGTCGAAGTCATAATCGAAAATACCCGCCAGATTATCGGCGCTCTCAAAGTTTACATAGACATAGCTGCTAAAGCTTTCTTTGGCGAATTTCTCCACAATATATGTTTTCCCGCACTGACGTACACCAGTCAGCAACAGAGGCTTTCTTCTGGCTTTTTCTTTCCATTTTTTCAGATCTTTTATAATCTCTCTATACATAGCGCCTCCAAAGTCGTGCCACTTTTGCAATTATTATAACAAAAGTCCTATGACTTTTGCAAATAGCATCAGCAATTGTCATAGGACTTCTTATTCACATTTGTTCATTCTTCCACAAAGATTCCGGTCAGTTTTGGTACATTAAATCTGTTAATGAACAGATACGTCCGCGGAGTCGACAGCTCTTTTACCCTCTTCGGATAGAAGTGAATAAACTGTTCCGGCTATCTTGGCTCCATTAGTTATGACTGTTGCGACTAAATCCATGCCAACATATAAGGCGTCATCAATAGTGGCATGGAATAGATGTCCTCTCTTTAAAATTTCTACCAAAAACAGAACCTAATAATTGTAGACTTCTCTGAAAATAAGCGTATTTTCAGCAAAATATTGATTTTTTAATCAGAGATTGTTACCATTTAAACGAACACGTTCATAAAAAATTGAAGGCTGTAGCTACAGCAGCGCACAGCTATGGTTATTTTGATTTCAGGAAAGATAGATATGCCCAAAATTATAGAAAACATCAAGGAACAAATCATAGAAGAAGCAAAAAAACAGCTTTTTGAGAATGGTTATTCAAAGACGACTATCCGTTCTGTTGCAGCAGCCTGCGGAATTGGCGTTGGGACTATGTATAATTATTTCTCGTCAAAGGATATGCTGATTTCAACATTTATGCTTGAAGACTGGAAAAATTGTACTCTTCAAATGAAAAAGCTGGACACTTCAGAAGAACTTATATTTCTTGATGGAATTCATGATTATCTCAAGGTCTTTATAAAAAAATACAGCTTTCTTTTTAAAGATAAGGAAGCTGCATCAGTTTATTCCGCAGTCTTTACAGAAAGACACGCGCAGCTACGAAGAGTTCTGGGGGGAATAATACTACCGGTGTGCATTGATAAAGGCTATGATGAACCTGATTTTATGGCAAATCACATTGCGGAGTCTATACTTTTTTGGACACTTGAGGATGTTCCATTTGAGAAACAGGCGGGGATCTTTAAAATTCTTTTAAAACGGAGGGTATGAAATGAGTAGCTTTGAAAACTTGCGAATCGTAGACAATTTTTATCAGACATCACTGTTTTTTCCGATGCCTACCGTTCTTATCAGCACTTTGTGCGAAGACGGCTCAACTAATCTGGGACCCTATTCCCTGATCCAACCATATTATGTCGCTGGTAAGGATTATTACGCAATGCTTCTTAATTGTCGTAATTCATCTAACACAGCACAGAATATTTTGCGCACAGGAAAATGTGCGATCAACTTTATCGATGACAATCCCAAAAACTTTCATGAGGCAGTGAAGCTTTCATGGCCTGGCGATAAGCCATCCGAAAAGATGCCAAAATGTAATTTCAAATTGGAAAAGAGCCTTATTCAGGAGGAAAATCCAGAGGATCTGCGCCCAATGGTCATGACAGACGCAATAGAAGTGATCGAGTGCACATGGATGAGAGAGCTTGATGGAGCTTCGAACGATGCTCCGGGACAGCTTGAAGGTTATGAAGGCCCATATCACGATTTCAACGGAATAACCAGTAAGTTTGGTGCGCACTTTATCTTAAGAATCGACAAGATCCTTATGAAAAAGAAATATCGCGATGCCATAATAAACGGCGTGACAGCAAGAGATTTCCCGCCACTTCCTGTAGATTACGGTTACAGGGATTCAAAGAACTTCTGGTTCCACAGAAAGAGAAGAATGAGAGCAGAGCTTTTGCAGGTTCGCGAAGCGTCACTTGCTTCTGTTCGTTATGCTGCAGAAAGAGCTGATGACAAGATAAAGTTTACTGATGATGCACTTAAGTGCCTATTGGGTGTTCCAAGAGTCTTTTTACCTGCTGCTCTTAAGGGCTGTGTTGAGTGGGCAAGAGAGAATAACGTTGAACTTGTAACTGAGGAGCACATGAAGATAATCAATGACAAGCGTGCCCAAGAAAAGAAGAAAAAATAATTCATGACATGGAGGAGATAAAAAATGAAGGTTGTACTTGCAGGCGCTTATGGTAATTTGGGCGCAGATATATTTAAAGCTCTGTTAAAGGAAGGACATGAAGTTGTTGCTCTTGACATGATGCAGAGAGATATTGAGCTTAATGGCAAATATTCTTTTACCAAGGTAGATGTGACAAAACCTGAGACACTTGTGGGAACATGCGATGGCGCAGACGCAGTCATTACAACTGTGGGCCTCACCAAAGGATCTGCCACAATTTCCAACTATGATATCGACTATCAGGGGAATCTCAACATATTAAATGAAGCCAAAAAAGCGGGAGTTAAGCATTTTACCTATATTTCAGTAATAAGAGCAGATCAGGCTCCTGAAAAAGTACCTATGGTACACGCAAAATATCTTTTCGAGCAGAAACTGAAAGAAAGCGGCCTCTCATATGTTATTCACAGACCAACAGGCTATTTTTACGACATTGTAAAAGTATTCAGACCAATGGTCGAGAAGGGCGCCGTTACCCTTCTTGGAAATACACCTGTCAGCTGCAACGTTATTTCAACTGAAGATTTTGCTGATTTCATCGTAAAGCATATGCTTGATGACAACAAGATTTATGATGTAGGCGGAAAAGAGACTTACACATATGAAGAAATTGCAACAATGTGCTTTAAGGCAGCTGGAAAAGAACCGGTAATAAAGAAGGCTCCGACTTGGCTCTTTGATGTACTTGCATTTGTGAATAAGCTCAAAAAGAACGGAAAAGAAGCAATCATCCGCTTCTCAAAGTTTACTTTATCTCAGGATATGGTAGGTTCAACCAAATATGGAGATATGAGCTTTGCTGAATATATAAAAGACAACTTTGCCGTCTGATGAAAGTGGCAGGTATTTTCACTTGGAGGAATAATTTATGTATTGGAATTCATTACTTATAATCTGCCTTGTCTGCGCTGTACTAAGTGCAGTGGGCTTCTATAAATATGTGTATTTTCTATCTATTGGATATGGATTTGCAATTGCCGGTGGCGGCATAACTGTTTTAATTATGACTTTGAAGTATGGCTGGTCAGAAGGAGTTGTTGTTCTTGCTATTTTACAGGCTGCTTTGTTTATTGCCTATGGCGCACGTTTGTCCGGATTTCTTTTGATAAGAGAGATAAAAAATGCGGCTTATCGCAAGACATTGAAGGAAGCAACAGGAAATGACAAGAAAATACCTGTGTTTGTAAGCATTTCAATCTGGGTATTCGTTGCTATTCTTTATACAGCACAGGTGAGCCCAATGCTCTTTAGATATGCAAACGGATCAAAGGATGTTCTGGTTCCTGTAATTGGAATGCTGATCTCTGTTTTTGGTCTTGGACTCGAGTCACTTGCAGATAAACAGAAATCAGACCAGAAAAAGGAAAGACCTGATATGGTAGCAACCAAAGGACTTTACAAAATTGTCAGATGTCCGAATTATCTTGGGGAGATTATTTTCTGGACAGGGGTATTTGTTGCAGGAATCACAACTTATCAGGGACTTGGACAGTGGCTTATGGCCATAATAGCATATGTCTGCATCGTTTATATCATGTTCAACGGAGCTCAGCGCCTTGAAAAACGCCAGATGGCACGCTATGGCAATGACGCTGCATATAATCATTATGCGGATAAGACACCGATCATACTTCCTTTTATTCCTATTTATCATCTGAATAAAAAAACGAGTTGATAAGTGACATCATGGGGGTTACATATGAAAAATTATTCAATCACAATGGGGATCATAGATTTTATACCGGTTATATTTTTTGCCGTTGCAGCAATAATGTTGCAACGGAATCTGTATAACAAAATGAGCAAAGGCGCCTTCGCACTTTTTGCTGTGGGCACAATTGATATAATCTATGCAGGAATTGTCAAAGCACTCTATAAGCTTCTTTATGCCGCAGGAATCTGTGATTTCAAGCCTTTGAATGATATATTCTTTCCAGTTCAGTCCATTGGATTTCTTTTGGCAGGAATAGGCATACTTGCAATGCTTCTTCACAAACAGGGCAAAAACGCTGCGCTATCCGTTGCACCACCTGTGTTTACAGGCACAGCAATATTTGTAAGCTGCATGTGCATTGGACTTGCTATGATATATATTGCTTTGTGCATAATAGCAGTAAAGCTTAAAAAGCCATTTCTGATAGCGGTATTTGTTGTATCTTTTCTCTGCTCACTTACAATGGGATATCTTTCATCCAAAGATTTTACACAGAGCTACATGAACTGGATTGCCCAGATGATTAACATTGTTGGACAGGGACTTCTATTCTATGGCGTGATAGTCATGAATAAGGCCGGAATTGCTGACCTTGTACTTTGAAAGTGAGGCTGGCTATGACTTGTCTGGATAACAATCAGGAGAACAGGACCTAACACTATGGATATGCTCGGAGTTGATAAACCGAAGAGTAAAAAATATATAGGCGAGTACTACGACAAGAATTCACACTCCTTTAAAGATGCTTATGTCATTCACTTTATGACAGGCCCGGAAGGCGCAGACGTTATCATTTCCCTTGACTTCAAGTGGACAATGATATGCTGCTATGCCTGCAGGAGCCATTCTGCTGCAGGGTTTGACGACAGCGGAAGCTGCTACTATGATTTTCCCGGGACAGAATCAATAGAATACCTGAATATCATAGCTTTTATCAAGGAACATACCTTTGTAGGCAGTAGTTACAGTAAAGTCATGCCCAGAGATGAGTATGAGTCGATACTTGACACTATCGGCTATACAGAATGAGATTTCATCCTTCCGGTCAGCACTCTATCACCAATACCACAAAGAATGAATTATCGCCTTTCATGATCGATCATTGGAAGATAATAATCAGTGTTACAAGTTTAGTATTCCTAAGATTCATAGTCATAAAAAAATAGCCGGCAATTGCTTGCCAGCTATTAAGTAGCTCACTATCATGTTTTTCAACTCAAACCACTAATTCTTTTCCCAACCTCTTCATCTTCCGTGAGGTCGTAAACCATCCTGTAGCAATCCAGTGCTTGGGCTTTGTCTCCAGCTGTCATACGCAACTCCCAAAACATCTTTATTACATCAATTACATAGTCACTATCTTTCTCATCTTCAGGAGTATTTAATATTTTTTTCCATGAATTCATCATTCTCTATACCATAAATTGTTTTCACAAAATTCTTGATTTTTTCATCTGCCGAACCACTGCCACCAAGATGATTAAGTGTGCTTATTATTTTTTCTTCTGTATACTCCTTTTTTCGCTTACCATTTTCATCATCCTTCCACATTTTAGCTTTACATAGCAATGGATCAATATTCTTACTGCTGTAATAATCTCTAATTAGTTTAAGGAATATATCTATTCTGTAATCGTTTCCACATCTATTCTTGATAATTTGGAAATACCCTTGGCATGGCAACAGCGAAATGTTCTGAAAACTATATCGTTCAGGTATTTCTAAACATTTTTCTTGAAATTTCTCGCGAAGTTTCTCTTTCAGCTTTGCCGGCATCCTTTTCACATTAATAATTACATCTCCACCCCAGTAGCAATCAGGCAAATCTTTAATCGGATGTATAAGGCGATAACCTTGTTTAATCAAAGAATCATCTGACAGCCCTAACTCTTCATCATAAAACTGTAAATAGAAGCCCCATGCACGACAATTTGAATCACCCTCAAGATTAAATTTTTTCTCTCTTATTTCATCTAATGTCATATACAAAAAATCCTATCCTTCATTGTTACTGTTGAGCTTCCATCTCATCTAAATCCAGTTTATCTTTACACCTTCTAATTGTCTCTTCGCTAAATTCAAAAAGTCTCCGGGCAAGCACCGGATCATTAGAGCGTTTAGACAATCTGGCAATCTGTCGTTTGTAGAAATATTCACCCGAAATGTCTTTTACCAAATCATCAGTTGTAAGGAAAATGGCTGTGTCTGCCTGTTTCGTTTCGCAAATTTAAAATTTTATTATATTTGCGAATCAGAAAGCCATCTTGCAATATCAATAATTCTTATCCCTTCATGCTGGCTTTCTTCATGTTTTGTCCTGGCAATCAGCAATTTCAGATAAGCATCCTTAATACTTAAAAGCGAAGACACCTCACGCTTAAAAGTATCCTCTCTGGATATGTCGTCAGATACCTGAATGTAGACCTTTTCGCCTTCTTTTATTGCGACAAAATCCACTTCTTTTTCATATAACTTGCCTACATATACTTCGTAGCCACGTCTGAGAAGCTCTATTGCAACTATGTTCTCATACAGGTGTCCATAATCAGCATTTTTTGTTCCTATTTCAGAAAAGCGGAAAGCCAAATCAGACAGATAGTACTTCTTGTCTGACTCTAGATATCTTTTCCCTTTAATGTCATAGCGCTGGATTGGATAAAAAAGGAAAGATCGGCAGAAGTAATTCATATATGCACCTACAGTCTTGTCATTAGTCTTGTAGGTGCCGGAAGTCAGCTTAGAAGCCACATTCCTTATTGAAGTTTGATTCCCCACGTTATCCATAAGATAATTTCCAATCATTATCAAAAGATCTTCGTTTTCTATCTTGAATTTTCTTACAATGTCTTTTGTAATCGTGGTCCTATAGATACCATTAACATATCGTCTTGCATCTTCCTCAGTTTTATAAAGATAAGAACCAGCCATTCCACCCTTTTTAACATAAGAATCAAAGGCTTCATCTATATCGTTTGAAGGATAGTACATAAGATACTCTTTAAATGAAAAAGGATATAAGCTTATCTCATAAACCCTTCCACCAAACAACGTAGCTAAATCACTTGATAAAAGAAATGCATTTGATCCGGTAAGGTAAATATCATAGATTTCTTCTTCGTAAATACTATTGATCACGCGTTCAAAACCTTCACAAAGCTGTATTTCATCAATGAAAAGATAATTTGTCTTATCCTCAACATAATGCTGCTCTATGTAGTCATAAAGCTTGTCAGCATCCAATAGTTTCTCAAACTTCTTTAAGTTCAGCTTGATCCGAACGATATTAGCCTTATCATAACCGGATATCAAATCAATGAATGCATCCATTAACTTTGATTTACCACTTCTTCTTACTCCGGTTATTACTTTTATGTCCGGGACATCCTTAACCGCTAAAAGTTTATTAAGATAATAGTCTCTTTTTATAAGTTTCATCGCAGTTTCACCACCTTTATTAAATTGTATTCTATTTCGCAAATTTAATCAAATTTTAAATTTGCGAAACATAAAGCTTTTAAGTTCTTTTTAGGATATGCGAATACAATTCAGATTAAAGGAGATGAAACTGATATGAAGAGAATTGCCCTTATTCCAAAGGATTCATTCCTAATCTACCGAGAGATACTGAAGTTCTCAGCATCATCCTTTGTAAGCTTCATCATAGACTACTGCTTGTTCTGTCTGCTATCCGCCCTGGGATCATCCTTAGTCGTTGCAAATGTCGCAGCAAGGATATTCAGTGGAACCATAAACTACACCATCAACAAAAGGAAAGTTTTTAAGTCTCGATCAGGTGCAGCTTCTGCGCTCAAATATGCGCTTCTTGCTGTATTTATTCTTGTATGCAACACCTTGATCTTAGAGGTGCTAACCGGCATGAATATGCCATTCTATACAGCAAAGATACTCACTGAGATAGTTCTTTTTATATTCAGCTATCTCGTACAGCGAAGCTTAATATTCACGAAAGGAAGGGATTATAGCATGAAAAAGAATCTTTGGCCGGTAATATCAGCTGTTCTGCTAATGGCCTTTACAACCTATATTACTATGGACACCTTTGTAATAAGCAAAAGTTATAACACGAATGCCACGGAAATGAACACTGCAATGTTTGCGGATATTGAGAGTCCTTCCGTTACCTCTGATGAGTCTGCTGATGATACTTCAGCATCCTCCGAGGTTTCAGAGTCAGCAGCCGAGTATACCGGAGAGAATACCGTATCTACAGATGACTACACAATAACCCTGTCTGATTATTATCAGAATGATACTAAGATTTACGTTGCCGATGTAACCCTCTCTTCTGCCAGGTATTTAAAGACCGCTTTCGCCGATGACACCTATGGAAAAAATGTAACGGCAACCACTTCATCTATCGCAGAAGATAACGATGCTATACTGGCCATAAACGGTGACTATTACGGAGTTCAGGAAAGTGGATATGTCATAAGAAATGGTGTTGTCTATAGAAACACGGCAAGCGGTTCCGACGTACTTTGCATTTATGCCGACGGCACAATGGAAGTAGTAAATGATGCCGATTATACAGCAGAGGAACTTGTTTCAATGGGTGTCTGGCAGGCATTTACTTTCGGTCCTGCTCTTATAGAAGACAGCGAAGTTGCAGTAGATACAAACACCGAGGTAGATAAGGCCAAGACAAGTAACCCGCGAACTGCCATCGGAGTCATTGATGCCAATCATTTTGTTTTTGTGGTATCAGATGGAAGGACCTCTGAGAGCGAAGGCTTAAGCCTGTATGAGCTTGCAACCTTCATGAAAGATCTTGGGGTAACAACTGCTTACAACCTCGACGGAGGCGGATCGTCTACCATGTATTTCAATGGCTATGTCATCAACAATCCTACTTCTGGCGGAAGCATCAAAGAACGAAGTGTCAGCGACATTGTCTATATTTAAGGGCCGGCTATGAACTATCAGAAAGGATCTGACTATGGAAAAAGAATTAAAGAAAAACTTATTCTACAATACTGTATGGACAGCATTTCTTGCGCTCTTTGGCGCAATATATGAATTATTCAGCCATGGCGTAACATCTTACTACATGATCTACGCCTTTGCCATACCACTTATCATGGGTGTTTTGCTTTATGAAGTGATGCTCATTAAGAATATATTTCCCGGCAAAACCTTTGCTAACATATGGAATACAGCTATAGCCACATTTAGCATAGGCTGCGTATTTAATGGCGTTCTGGAAATCTATGGCACGACAAACCGGTTGGTAATTGTTTATCCTGTAGCAGGCGCAATACTAATGCTCATAGCCTTCATTCTTCCACAAAGATTCCGGTCAGTTTTGGAACATTGAATCTGTTAATGAACAGATCACACTTGCAAAGAAGCGCATAGAAAGCAGATCTGCCTTCACCGGCGAAGGATTCGTAGTTAGCCTGTCCCTTGGCGAGTATGACGTCCGCGGAGTCGACAGCTCTTTTACCCTCTTCGGAAAGAAGTGAATAAACTGTTCCGGCCATCTTGGCTCCGTTAGTTATGACTGTTGCTACGGAATCCATGCCAACATATAAGGCGTCGTCCATAGTGGCATCATTGGCCACTTCCCCGCCCCTTACCATGACGGTAATTGAAAGGTGCGGGAATTGCTTTTTGAGCTGTTCGAGCATCAGCTTATCCAGAACGATCTCTCCGCAGTTATCTGTGATGAGGAGAAATCTTTTTGCTTTGGCGCATTTATCTGTAAAGGATCTGTAAGTTTCTTTTTCCTCTTCTCGCATCTCTATATCACCAAAAAGCGAAAGAAAAGTATCAACATTAACTTCATTTAATGCAGCAAAGTCGATGTAATTGCCGATTCTTGCCATAACCAGGGATGTGGCGAGGGGATCAGAGCTTTTTCTGAGCTTATCCCTCAGATCCTCTTCCATTGAAAGCACCAGGTCGTTGTACTGCTTTTTCACGACCTTGAAACTTGGGAGAGGACCGATGTACTTCTCGTGAAGCTGGTTGAATGCAGCAACTAACTGGGGGCTTGTTATGTCATCCGGCCTGTTGTCGAGAAGACGCTTTATTTCGGCCAGATATTCTTTGTTGTCTGTTTTCAGGCATTGCCTGTCGTACATGCACTTGGCACAGGAATCATTGAATTTCATATATTTTTTCCTTTGGGTGATTCGTTTCGCAAATTTAAATAATTTTTAAATTTGCGAAATATTGATTTTAACGAAGGCTGAAACAGCCAAGGAATCTTAGTTCCATAGGGCTTTTGCCTTTCAAAGCTTCGAAGTCCTGATAATCGCAATCCGAACACTCAATGAGATAATAATATTCGCCCAACTCTGTCTTTCTTGGCCTGTCGTGCAAGGCTACAAGCGTCATATGGCTCTTTTCCATCTCCGTTAGTAACGCCGGGATGTCTTTTGCAGAACCTTCTGCGACAAATGACATTCTATCAGCCCCAGCAACCGGCGGATTCTCAGTGGACAGCACGTAGAATCTGGTCTTGTTACTGTCGTTTTCCTGTATGGCTGAAGCAAGAATTTCAAGGCCGTATACATCAGAACAGGCTGCTGATGCAATCGCTGCTATGGATTTATCCTGTGACTCGGAAACGAGCCTTGCGCCTTCGGCTGTGCTTGAAACCTCTATTACTTCTGCGTTCGGTAGATTCTTGGCAAGCCAGTCTTTTCCCTGGGCAATGCCCTGTTTATGGGAATATACGGTTTTGATCTCATTCAGAGTCGTGCCCGGAATGACAAGGAGATTCTGATTGATAGGAAGTTCTACTTCACCAACCACAGACACATCGGTATGCGATATCACGATATCTACATAGTCCGTAACTGCGCCACCAATGGTGTTTTCCTGAGGTATTACAGCATAGTCTGTTTGCCCGGCTTCCATGGCATCAACTGCATCACTGACAGTTTCAAAGGGAAGGTACGAGCCCTTCTTGTCGAAGAAAGTTCCGCATGCTTCCTGGGTGTAAGTGCCTTCAGGTCCAAGGTAGCTGACAGTGGCGCTATCGAAATCTATGGAGGATTCTTGATACTGCTGCGGATTCTCCAATGCTGATCTGCCACAGGCGGAGGCGGACAGTACAAAAAACATTATTAGGATTACAGGAATAGTTTTTTTAGTCATTAAATACCTCTATAATTCGCTGATTCTATTGAAATATATGTTAACATTAATCTGACAAATAAGAGTCACATATTATTAGTAAGGAGAATGCGCATGGGACTGTTCGATTTCGTCAAGAAATTAAAATCAAAGAATGCTAACAAGGATCAGCGTGGCTGTAAGTCTGCAGAACAAAGAAAAAGAGAGAGTATCGAATTTCTAAAGGAGCAGGGAATAGAATATCTGGAGAGTCTGCCTTTCATAGAGGATGCTTCTGAGGTGGAGCTTAAGGATGTTGATGTGATCTGCAAGAAAGCTATATCGACTTTGCTTATCATTCAGGTGGCTCATGACGCTCTGAATAATGAGTTTGAGAAATCAAAATCCTATTTCAGTGAGGAGTTTCAACGCTTCGGAGTGGAGGACTATCTGAACAAGGAAGAAAAAGAGCTGTGGAACGGGACCTACACGAAACAGAGCCTGTGCAATATAACATGGAAGTATGAGACGTTATGGGCTTTGCTGTGGGCGCTTGGCATTATAGGCGATGACGAATTCAAAGTACCGGTCGATGTGATGGACTATATGAAGGCTATCAAGATAATTCGCGAATGCAAGGATTATGATGAATTCAAGGCAAAGGTCAATATGCGGGGCATAGAAGAAATTCTGGATATGCTGGATCTCTTTTACAGGTATCATTGGACGACCGAAGATGCCAGGTTAAATCTTAAAAAGCTTCCGAAGATCAACGGCGAGGTTGTGGCCGAGCGCAGACGAGGCCTGGAGTGGCTTGTTTCTGAGGAAGAGGATTGGAACAATATATATTTAGACACATGATCACAAAAAATAGCCGGCAAGTACTTGCCGGCTATTTTTTAGCTCAAACCACTAATTCTCCTCCCGACCTCTTCATCTTCAGTGAGGTCGTATACCATCCTGTAGCAATCCAGTGCCTGGGCTTTGTCCCCAGCTTCCTGTGCTTCCTCTGCTGCCTTGTAAAGGAGGGCCAGGGTTATCGGATTGGCTTCGGTGGGAATGTTGTTTTCCTTCAATGTGTTTCGGATCTGAGAAAGGTCTTTTGCCGAAACCTTCTTACCAATGGCCTTCTCGAGAAACTCAAGCTCAGCGTCGGCTTGCTGGGATTCCTCGAAATACTTGCTGTAGAGGTAACAGGCTGCGGAGAGCTCGGGGTTGTACTTTTCGAGGTAGTACCAGCCGAGGTTCCTGTAATATGCTGCCAGCTCCGCTCTGGTGCAGCAGTAGTTATAGGACTCCGTGGTGTAGGAATACTCGCCCTCGGTGTCGCCAAGCTGCTTACAGCAGAGGATGATCCCCAGGATTGATTCCATGTCTACCGGATTCTCAAAGTGTGCGTCGAGCCACTCTTTCTGCGACTTCGAATAGTTGCCGGCAAGCATTAGCTCTTTTGCCCTCTCCTTGTGAGGTGTGAGGGTGTCCACGTCCGTTAATTCGTATTCATCATCCCCAAGGCAATAATACTCGTACAAAAAGACTTCGGATATGTGCCTGAGGCATAGTTT
This sequence comes from Butyrivibrio sp. VCB2001, assembly GCF_000423965.1. Classification (NCBI taxonomy): domain Bacteria; kingdom Bacillati; phylum Bacillota; class Clostridia; order Lachnospirales; family Lachnospiraceae; genus Butyrivibrio; species Butyrivibrio sp. VCB2001. The sequence continues at coordinate 39,044 of NZ_AUIZ01000021.1, forward strand.
CAATTTGCTCATTGTTTATTACCTTTTCTCTTTCGATCAGAGACTATTGAGTTTCTCTATCATAATCCTCCATTTACTTTGAAGTTGTCAATCCTATATAGTGGTGTTGGCTGTTTCTTATGCCCACTAAAAAATGAGTCAATGTGAAACGTCCCCTATGACTCATAAAAAAACCGGCAATTACTTGCCGGTATCTTTTGAAAGCTCCTGTCTCAGCGCGTTCTCGAGCATTGATGAAAACGAGATGGATGAGATTATGGTGCTTCCGTTGTATTTCCTTTCCATGTCAGTTCCTGATGGTGAAATGCCACTAACGGCGCGGCGCATGTCTCTTTTTGCGGATACCAGATCAATGTTCATATGCTACCTCCTTGTAAAAACAAACATCAACCACAACATCTAGTATTCTCAATGCTATTATATACAATATATTCTTAAATGAGCATAAACAATTCTTAAAAAAGTGTAATTAAAGCTGCGAAATACCGGTAATGAGATTTAAGGTTCCATGGATAAAAAAAGAAAACCCTCTGCAAAGCTGCAGAGGGAGTGGGTTTGGGCACTACTCATCAATTCCATTCATATTTAAATTCAAAGCCTTCTTCCGGTTCACCTACATTTTAGATTATTTAGCATGGCTTTACTTCCATGTCATCTCAAGCTTCTTCTTGGATTTTGCACAGTCAACAAGATACAGATTCATAAGCTTCTGGTAAGGTATTCCGGATTCGGAAGATTGATCCTTGAAATAATTCAATGCATCTATATCAATATTAATAGTAATCTTCTTACGGAGTTTTTTGGCGTATGGATTCCTTACAGCTTTACTAAAATCAAATTCTTTTTCTAAAAACTCATCTCTTTCTTCTTCAGTTTTCATAAGCCTTTTCTCCTTTCTCGTTCATATCCGGTTTTCTCGGTCTCAGTTGCTTTTCGTGAAGATATCAGTCTAATAACCGATTCGGATTCTCTGGTACAATGAACTACAATCAACAGTCTTCCCTTTTTGCTAAGTCCAAGGATACGAAATCGATCCTCCCCCTTACTTGAATGTTCTACATCAAATTCCAAAAGAGCATAGTCATCATAGAACACTGTCTGTGCTTCTTCAAATGACACACCATGCTTTTCCTGGTTGATCAGATTTTTCTCTTCGTTCCATTCAAATCTTATTTCATCTATACATATATTATACATACTTTTACCATATCCGTAAATATATTGAACTTATAACAATTCAGTTCTGTCATTTCAGGCAAAATAATAATCTCATATGAATTGTCCTATAAAAATGACAGTTGATAAAAGCAGTATTTATGCGGAATTAGTCAAAAACCCCAGTAATGGGAGTATCCCAATACTGAGGTTTGCTCAATTTAGGTAAAATCATATCTCTTGATCTCACAATTCTTAATTCCACAGGAGGAAAACTCCTCATTGTCCATTTCTCTGAAGTATGACTCGACCATTCTTGTGATTCCGTTATGCGCGACAAGGATGACAACTTCATCGCCGCTTCTGATATCATCAAGCAGGTTGTAAATTCTCTGGGCCAATTGAAGCATGGACTCGCCTGTTCCAAATCGGCTTGCCATGTCTTTCTTGGCTTCATGGAACTCTGCTCCATCCCTTGGGGTTGATTCCCATATTCCAAAGTTCTGCTCCTTGAGCCTTGGCTCTATCTCCATGGGAATTCCTGTGATTTCTGAAATGTGTCTTGCTGTCTCAGATGCTCTTACTAAAGGCGATGACAATATTTTATCTGCTTTTATGCCTTCAGAGAGGATCTTCTTGCCGGTCTCTATGGCCTGCTCATGGCCTTTGGCTGTCAGCTCTATGTCTGTGGCTCCGCATATTTTGTTTTCAACGTTCCAGACTGTTTCGCCATGTCTGATGAAGTAAAAATGGTCCATAATGTCTTTTGCTCCCAAATACAAATTTCATCAATCAATATATCCCCAGGTCTTAGCGACCGTATCCACCCAGCAAAGTTCCTGATTCCCTATCGGAAGCCCACTGCTTGTGGTGGAGAATGTATCTACAGTGATAAGGTTTGGCTGAACGAAAATCTCTTTTACCGGAGTGTGACCTACGACCTGAAACAAGCCATCAGGGAACATGCCCTTTGCGAGTGTTCCATACTGTGGACGAACCCAGATGGGTGAGTTATCTTCCCACAACTCATCATAGCCATATTCGTTAATTATACCAATCATACAGTCGATGTCATCCATCATGTTATAAAGCTGCGCCTCTACAAATTCCCTTGTAAGGCCGGCGTGACTGAACAACGTGTTGTCCAGCCTATGGATAATGCCGTAATTCTCCGGCGTGCTTAATGTATCACGCAGTTCCTCAAGCTTGTCGCATACCAGGTCCGCAGCAACTATTGAATAGCCCGGGTGATCGTACTGGCTCCAAAGGTACGATAGATCGTGGTTTCCATAGCACCAATAAGAATCAGGATATCTACGAGCAAAGTCTATTGCTGCATCCAGTGTTTCTTTATAAAGCTCAAGATTGTACTGACAGCCCCAGTCATCGACAAGGTCGCCCACGAATACTGCGTTATTACAATCGGTGGTCTCCATGATATCGATGGCCTGACTGAAAATCCAGGGTTTGAGGTGTATGTCGGGGATTACGAGGGCTTTGCTCATTGCCTGTCTCCTTACTATTTACATTTCATGCCAAGTTTTCAGATGTTTTATTGGGTAGTGCCTGTTTTAGCTCTTTAGAATAAAACTTACTATCATAGTTCTTATGCTGATATTCATTTAGTATTGGAACCCCTTGTTCCAGGAGGTACTCTCCTATATACATTTCCACGCCGTTTCTGCACTGCAGAATATGGTCACAGCCATCAATTCCGGCGCCTTTGCCATATTTTCCAACCGGGCGAATTCCACTTACCAGGATAAAAATAATTTCTTTATCCCATTTTTGATCAAGTGATTTGAGAATCCTCCAATTAAGGTACTTATCATTTTCAGGAAATCCGAAATCATATCCGGCGCCGGCAACAACAATATGCCCCTTTGAAGAGAATTCAATGAAAAAGAGCTCACCGTTTTCTTTTTTCATTTTTCTTCGGAATTTAGCAAGGCTCTCATTCGAGTCTGGGGTTGGAAAGCTGTACTTTATCTGAGCGCCATTATATCCTTTGAGAGAGCAAAGCTGGTTAAGGCAAGGTACAAGATCTGTTTTGATATCTTTCTTATCCTTGAGCTTGACTGCTTCTGCGCTTATTTCCTTAGCTCTTTGTATCCTGCTGTCTATGTTTGATTTATCTATCATTGTATTATTATCCTTGCCAAAATCTCGACGGTGATCAGGGCCGATTCATCTTAGTTGTTATGCATTTTAATTCTAGCATAATCAAGGGCAATGAAAACGGACAGTTGGGCATAACAAGAGGCTTATATTCTGTGCGATGGTTGGAAACGGAATTTCGACCACCCCACAATTCTCTTCTATGTAAAAAATAGTTGGAAATTTCAAAAAGGGGTTTATGGGGCTCATTGAGTAATTGCATCACATGGAATCCGCAGGCCGGTAGTTGTGATGCAGGGAAGGCGCTAGGCATGAAGTTTTCTTTAGCTATGCTCTTGAAAAACTTTTGTAATTTCCAACTATTTTTCCATAGGTGGATTTTTGTGATGCTTTTCAAAAACAGACTCCAACCAGCACGCTCATATATAAGGTCTTGTGATGCTCTTTCCGTCGCATGATTCCCCGCGAATGAAAAAAGGGAGTCAAAAGAACCGTCCCCGTGACTCCAGTGAAAAAAGGAGTCAAAGAGAACCGTCCCCATTGACTCCCTGAAAAAATGAGTCAAAGTGAAACGTCCCCGGTGTCTCATTAGCGATATGGCTAATAGTATTGATTAAGCTTGCTTCTTCATTACATAAACTCCCTAACTCAACTCTTGTCGTCATTCTATGATAAGATAAATGTAAGTATTTAGAAAGGCGGGATCGATATGAAAAAGAAATTTCTTACAACCATCATGGCGATATGCCTTGGAACTTCTCTTCTGGCAGCGTGCGGAAATACTGCACCTGAAGCTGCGCAGGAAGGGGCTGAGGCTCAGGATGGCGATGGTCAGAAAGGCGATGGTCAGGGCGCTTCCGGTAGTGGCGAAGAATCCGGCGAGGCGGTTGCTTCCGGCATTGAGGGGCACTGGCAGCTGATGTGTGAGCTCAGCCACATTGAGTACTCTGATGGTGATTTTTACGACACTTCTTTAATGTACTGTGACGGCGAAGCTCCTGCGTCAGAGATGATCATCCGAAGCGAAGGCGATCAGTACGTTGTCGACTATTACTATACCGAATACGATTATTACGAGAAGAACTGCGGAATTCCTATGGTGAAGAGTGGAGACGACAGCTCTTTTACCTTCACATTGGCAGATCCGTTTGACGATTCCTCGAATGATCAGGAATTGAAGCTTTATTTGAACGATGAAGGAAGGCTCGTTGTTGAGAAGCAGTACAGATATGAGGACGAAAGTGATCCTGAGTACTGGTCAAACAGCACCTACACCAGCATCTATCTTCCCAAGGATTCGCCGCTGTTTGATGATCCGGAGAGCCTGAGGTACTTTGATACGGTTACGGTTTCCAATACTGCAGATCTTTTGAACAGCATTCAGAACAACCGAAAGATCCTGCTTGAGGCCGGAGAATACGACTTCTCACAGGTTGCGTCAAAGGCCATCAACAACTTCCGCATCAGCGAGAGCTGGGATGGAACCAAGAACGTTGTTTCGGAGGTCAGCAGCTTGTGCATCGAGGCCAAGGACGGAGCCAAAGTTGAGCTTTGTATCGATGAACCCTATGACCCTGTAATCTCTTTTAACAATAGTAAGGGCATTACGCTCAGGAATCTTACTGTCGGACACCACGTTGAACCCGGCTATTGCAGCGGAAGCGTTCTGTACTTCGAGGGCGTGGACCATCTGAATGTTGATAAGTGCAATCTGTACGGCAGCGGAACTTACGGAATCGAGGCTTACAACACCTACGATGCAAATGTGACCGACACGGATATTTATGAGTGCACTTACGGACTGGTTGCGCTTCATAATGTAGGAACGTTTAATTTTAAGAACTGCGTTATGAGGGACAGCAGCGATCTTTCGATGATTGACTGCGACAGCGCTTATGATGTTACATTTGAGGACTGCGTGTTCTCGGGGAATGATGCGACGAGCTTCGACACTACCAGCTTTGTTGAGGTTGGCGAGTACGACAGGGTTACGTTCAGGAACTGCGAATTCAATGACAACAAGTTCTATACATTCTCTAATAGGGAAGTTACGCTTGAGAACTGTACCGAGACGGGCAACAGCTCTGCGATGACTGAGTACATGAATGCGTCGGAGGCTAGCGCGCCGACCAAGGATTCACTTCTTGAGGGATACAATGCAGCTGTGGACAGGCAGGCTGAGATAGACAATGAGCTGTCGACTAATGCTCTGCTCGATCAGGCTACGCTCAATCAGCTGGCTTATGAGGAATTTAATCTGTGGGATTCGCTCATCAATCAGATGTGGACTTACCTCAGCGGAACGCTTGATGAGGAGAACATGACGAACCTTAAGGCTGAGCAGCAGAAATGGATCAAGGACAAGGAAGCTGCCATGAAGACTGCCGGAGCAGATTTTGAAGGCGGAACGATGCAGCCAATGATTGAGTATAGTACCGGTGCGAAGCTTACGAGGGAAAGATTGGAAGTGCTGATACAGAGATATATAGGTGATTAAAATGAAGCCCCCGGGTCAGAAATGATCCGGGGTTTTTTTGAGCCCTGGGGACGGAGTCAGTGGCTCATTTTTGGTCCCTAGGGACGAGGGTTAGGGACCATTTTTCTTCCGTGAGTCAAACTGTTACGTCCCTGGTGTCTCACAACCACATTACATGGATCCTATATTTGTACGTTGGTTGGAAACGTGATTTCGACCACCCCACAACTCTCTTCTATGCAAAAAATAGTTGGAAATTTCAAAAAGGGATTTGTGGTCAGGCATTAGTGTTTTCGAAAAACTACATCACATGGCACCCGTAGGCCGGTAGTTGTGATGTAGGGAAGGCGCTAGGCATGAAGTTTTCTTGAACCAGGCCCTTGAATGGCCTTTGTAATTTCCAACTAATTTTCTGTAGGAAGATTTTTGTGATGCATTTCAAAAACAAGCTCCAACCAACACGGCCTTATATAGGGGCTTGTGATGCACTTTCCGTCGCATGATTCCCCATACATAAAAAACAAGTCAAAAGAACCGTCCCCGTGACTCCTGTGAAAAAAGGAGTCAAAGAGAACCGTCCCCATTGACTCAAATTATGAGTCAAAGTGAAACGTCCCCAGTGACTCAAAATGAGACAAACTGAAACGTCCCCGGTGACTCATTTTCTGGCGTCGATCCTGACGAAAGGCTTGAGGTCTTTTACTGCGTCTTTCTGGGTGATCTCTACGTCGCCGTTGTCGGTGTCTATGAGTTTATAACGGTCGTTGCCCATGCCAAGTTCCTTCATGTAAGAGAGCTGGCGATGGCCGTGCCTTGTCTCGATTCGCTGAACGAGGGCTTTGTGCTCTTCTTCTGTCATGGCGTATACCAGGTCGATGCACGCCTGATCGATTGCCAGGATATCGGTTGAAGCAAGGATTCCTACGTTTGGTGTTACGACGGGCTCAGCATCCACGCCTTCGCAGTCGCAGGAAACGCTCATGTTTCTCATTACGTTTACGTAAGTGATGTTCTTGCCGAAGTGGTCGATGGTGGCCTTTGTGGACTCAGTGATCTTCTCCATGAGTTCTTCTTCGTTTACGCCCCAGTCGTTGCCGTTTTTGGCGTGGATCCACATCTTGCCTACATGTCCATCAGCACATCCGATTCCAATATTCTTGTTGCTTCCGCCAAAGCCGCCCATGGTGTGGCCTTTGAAGTGGGTGAGCACAAACATTGAATCGTAGTCAAGCATATGTGAGCCGTGGCTCATCTCTTTAAACCACTTACCGCCGTTAACGGGAAGGGTTATGGTTCCGTCGGCGTCCATGATATCTACTTCTGTGAAGTCCCAGCCGTTGATGGCCAAAGTCTTCCTGTGATCTTCAGTGGTGTATCTGTCGCCTTTATAGAAGGTGTTGGTCTCCACAATCCTGGCGTCTTTGAGGCAAGGCTCTTTTTCCATTACCTCTTTTACCCAGCTAGGAGGTGTGATATTGGGGCCTTTTGGCTCGCCGGTGTGAAGCTTGATCGCAACTTTTCCGGTGATGTTTCCGTTCACTTTCTCAAACACTTTCATGATGCCGGCTGCCGACAAATCTCTTGTAAAGTACACAACAGACTCAGCACCTGTTCTCTCGTCGTATGGGATGTATCTTGATCCGTCAATCATCTTATCTGTACCTCCTTTTTTGATGTAAGTATATTTTAACAAAAAATGAACCCCGGGGACGGAGTCAGTGGCTCATTCTTGATCATAAAAGTGGATTGCTGTTGCAAGTTCATCATAGCACTCCCCTCGGTTGCCGTAAGACAGATGATCGCCTGCGCTGAACAAGTAATGGAAAGGTTTCTCGTCACTGAAACGATATGGCAGGAATCCCCATAGCTTGTACATACTGTCGGCAAAAACCTCCAGCTCACTGCCTTTGAAGTATTCCGCAAGGACGCCCATAAGTCTTTTGCCAAATTCCGTCTTATCAAAATCGCGCTCTTCCATCAGCCTGAAAGTATGCAAAACTGCATTCTTGGTTGTCCGGTACTTAAGCTCAATCGCATCCTCATCTTCAGGATCAGCAATAAGTATCTCATCAAGAGCTTCCTTATAAAGCTCATCGTCTTGCAATCCCACACCGTATAAAAGCGCAAAGACATACAGATCAATGTAGGTATATCTGCTTCTTGATGACTCGTTGCGCTCCATGAACCACTTATGCTCCTGTTTGTGCTCAGTCATCCACTCTTTTACAATCTGCGCAGCAGATTTATAGCATTCAAGAGCCTTGTAGCCGCCTTTTGTCCACTCCCTGACATGATATTTCTCGGAGACCAAGGTGTAGCCATCAACCGGAAGGATTTCCCCAAACGTTTCTTCGCCTATGGTCACAGTGCAGGGAACGATAGGGCCAAAGCCATAATCTGACTCTGATCCGACATACTCTTTGCAAAAAGGGCATACTACAAGGTAGTTCGGTCCGCTCTTCAGGTTGTAAAATCTATCGCAGGTTTTGCAGTAGAACTTACTCATTTATTTGATACTCTCTTTCTTCTAAACCAATACAGGCAACCGAAGCACATGATTATCTGCACTACTGTTGAACATGGTGTAGCAAGTCCTATGTGGAACAGGGTGACCGGCTCCCATTTACTCATAAGGATCACGACAGGAATCCTGACAAGGAATGCACCGATGATGCCCTGCACCATGACAAATGTTGTCAGGCCGACTCCGTTGTAGAATCCTATGAAGCAGAACAGGAAGCATGTAAACAGACAATCGACGGCATATGCTTTCAAGTATTCAGCACCTGCAAGGACAACCGAATTGTCTTTTGCAAAAATGCCGGTTAGAAGGTCTCCTCTGAAGAACCCCAGGATGAACATCGCAAATCCGAAAGCGAAGGACACAACTATTGTTGAGCGCAGCGCCTTCAGAGCCCTGTCCATCTTGCCTGCACCTACGTTCTGAGCAACAAATGCAGAGATGGACTGCATGAAAGCTGCAGGAACAAGCATGATAAAACCGCACACTTTCTCTGCGACACCAACGCCGGCTGAAGCTGTAACGCCAAGCGTGTTCACTATCGCCTGAACAACCAGGAACGAGAGCCCTACAAGGAAATCCTGAAGCGCAATCGGAGTGCCGAGCTTCAGGACTCTGCCTATGATTTCTCCGTCGTAGCGGACCATCTTCAGATTGAATTCAAAGGAAAACTTCTGCCTTACAATGATAAACAGCGAAGCCACCACGCTCACCAGCTGCGCTGATACTGTAGCTATTGCCGCGCCCTTTGCGCCAAGCCCGAGTACCGCGATGAGTAGAAGGTCCCCGACAATATTTACTACGCAGGCTATTCCCACCGTTATCAGCGGAGTCTTGGAATCTCCCATGCTCCTGAATATTGCGCCGATAAGGTTATAGGACACGATGGCGATCATGCCCATTCCGCAGATTCTTATGTAACTTACCGTCTGCTCGAAGGCCGCTTCCGGAGCCTGCATCATTGCTGCAATTTGCGGCGATGCGATGGGGATTATGATTGACATGCACAGTCCTATTGTCAGGAAAAGAGCTATACTCGCCCCTATTATCTGTCCTCCGAGCTTAAGTTTTCCCATTCCTATCTGCTGCCCGAAATATATCGTTGTTCCCATGGCCAGCGATGAAATAAGATTGCCTATCGTAAGCATGATCTGCGATCCGGTTGAAACCGCCGATACTTCTTCGGGAACCGAAAACTTCCCGACTACCATCAGGTCAACTGCGCCGTACATTGCCTGCAAAAACAAGGCAAACATTACAGGCAGCGCAAACATCATAAGCGGTCCTATTATTTTTCCTTCTGTAAAGTTCTTTTCATTAGTCATCTGATGTGTTCCTCGCGTTTTGAGCCCTGGGGACGGAGTCAGTGGCTCATTTTTTTGAGCCTCTGACTCCGTCCCTAGGGCTCACTTTATTCATAGAGCATGTAGGGCTCGCGCCGGGCTTTGAAGGCCTCGATGTCAGACTGCCAGGAGGCTTTGATCTCCTCGGCGGAGTGGCCGGCGATAATCTGCTTGCGAAGGTCATCAGAGCCGCTTAAGTAGTCGATCCAGTTCTTGACGCCATTAGTCGGACTGTCAAAGAAATCCAGGTCCGGGTTAGCTTCGTGGAAATCGTTGTAGGCATCGATAATGTAGTTAAGGTCAATGCCTGCTGCCCAGATGTCTTCTAAGGGGATGTCCGTCAGGTCTTTTCCGTAACAAGTCTCTCCCTCGAAAGGCGGATTGTCGGCGCCGTCCATGTCCTGCGGCGTGAAGGTGTAGGGATTGGTCTCCTGCGGAAGGTATGGGCTTCCGTAGATCTCGAATGGCGTGTCAGTGCCTCGTCCCACCGAAACGTAGGTGTTTTCAAAAAAGCATGTGGAAGCATAGAGGTAGACAGCGCGCATGTCCTTAAGGTTTGGCGATGGTCTGCGGACCAGCGTTGTCTTCATGTCATGGGTGTAATTAAGGCATGGGATCACGGTCAGGTTGCAGGCGCCTTTCCCGGCATTCAGCCACCCTTCGCCATTGATCATCTGCGCAAGCTCGCCCCAGGTCATCCCGTAAACAATGGGAATCGGGAGCTGGCCCACGCCTGATTTATACTTATCCTGCAGAATCGGGCCGTCCACGTAAAAGCCGTTGGGATTGGGCCTGTCCAGGATGATCACTTCTTTGCCCGCCGACGCGCAGGCGTCCATCAGGTAGTACATAGAAATGTAGTAGGTATAGTAGCGAAGGCCCACGTCCTGCATGTCAACGACAAGGGTGTCGAAGGTGCCCATGTCCTCCTCGGATGGGTAATGCGTGTCGCTACTGTAGAGCGAGAGGATCGGGACTCCGGTCTTTTCATCAATTGAATCATTCACTGCTTCGCCGGCATCTTCCGTTCCGCGGAATCCATGCTCAGGTGAAAAGATTGCCGTGACATCGACGTCTCGCTCTATCAGCGCATCGAGGATGTGCTGGTCTTTGTCGCCCACTATGCCTGTCTGGTTGGAGAAAAGAGCTATCCTCTTGCCCTCAAGGAGCGGGATGTAGGCGTCGAACTGCTCGTCGCCGAGGGTTAGAGGAGCAGGTACAGGGTCGAGGGCTGTGGCCTCTGGCTCAGGATCTAGCTCAGCCTGGGCTTCAGGTTCTGCCTGTGCTTCAGGCGCCGGTTCCGAAAGGGACTCCGATTCCACCTCGGGTGAGGATATAGCCTCGGCCGTCGAAATCTCTTTTGCCAAATTATCTGAACTTCCGCATGCTAAGAAGCTGAGGGCCAAGGCGACTGTCATTAAGATGGTTAGTGGTTTTCTATACATTACAGATGCTCCATGAAGATCATTGGGTGAGCGGTGCAGAACGGAGTCTGCGCCATGTATTTTCCTAAGGTGTCGTCGTTGTCGTCCATGAGGACTACGGATTCAGGTGAAATGCCCGGAAAAAGCTCTTTTACCTTGTTAATGACAATCTGGGGCTTCTCGGCGGCTTCCAGGGTGTAGAAGCAGTGGTCGGCAGGGATCCCGTAGAGGCGTTCCACCATCTCCGACTTCCATGCTTCATGGCCGTGGGGTTCCCTTGATATGCAAAAGAGCCTTTCCACATCGTGACCTTTTATGTAGTTGTACAGGGGCTCGAGCCTCTTGCAGTCAGCGTATATGTTCACGGCGCGGAACTCCGGCGTTCCGTCCAGCTCGTGATGCGCATGGTGCCGGCCGTAGTTGTAGCTGGTAAGAGTGCCGTCGATGTCGAAGAATACTACTGTTTCGGGTTTATGAAGGATTTCCCATATTTCGCTCATGGTGGTGATGTCTCCTATTGTATGATGTAGAACAATTGCACGACAGCACTTCTGCTACTTAAGTCGTGCCAAAACTATTATAGCAAATTAGTGTGCCTGTAAGGCAAAATGGTGAAGGCTGATGCATTCAGCAGGGATGGAATCGCAAAGTTCCACTGCATTTTTCTAAATCATGAATTTGCAGTGGAAAGTTTTTTGCACTTGTTCTGCATGCCTCCACTGCATTTCTCTATTTTCTATAATTGTAGTGGTGATTTTTGAGCAATTAAAAGTCTGTTTTCCACTGCATTTCTTCTGGTCGTACATTTGCAGTGGATACTCAAAGCAAATACTGAGAACGTTTTCCCACTGCAAATAGCGCAAATTCTTAATCGCAGTGGAAAGTCTGCTACAATCGTCCCTAGATTCTCCACTACAAATAGCGTAAACTGATAATTGCATTGGAACAACATATGTTAATTTCAAAAAATTGCGCCGAATAAGGTCAGTACGATAAGGCAAAACCAATGGAGAGTCCACATGGATAAAGAATACCTATATCATGGAAGCCCGATAAGAGTTGATAAGCTCATTCCCAAACAGGCTTATGATACGGGCTTTGAGGAGATTGTACCTGATGAAGTTATTGAAATAAATGTTGATGATTACTTAGATTATTGCATCATTGAGTGAGGAGGATGTCATGTTTAGAAAAATGAGAAGATTTTCTCAGCAAATATCTGAGGAGAAATGTATAGAAATCCTGAAGAATGAGCCAAGAGGCGTGTTATCGGTTCTTGGGGATGACGGCTATCCCTATGGAATCGTGCTTGATCACTGGTACTGCGAGGAAGATGGAAAGCTTTATTTCCACGGTGCCAAGGAAGGGCACAAGCTAGATGCCATCAGGGCTTGTGACAAGGTCAGCTACTGTGTACATGATGAAGGCTATCGCAAAGAAGGTGAATGGGCGCTGAACATCAACAGTGTTGTTATCTTCGGTCGCATGAAGCTTGTGGATGATCCTGAGAAGACTAAGGAAATATGCACTCATCTCTGCCGCAAATTTACTGATGATGAAGAATATCTTCAAAAAGAGCTGAAAAATGCCCTGCCACGTGTCCAATGCCTTGAGCTGACACCCGAGCATATGACAGGGAAACTTGTTAACGAGTCATGAGTGCATCACAAGCCTTGCAATCTCGCAAGTATTTTCTCTCTATTCGAAACCGGGCTGTCTGCGTAGCCCTTTGGTATTGTCAGCTCGATCGTAGCTTTCATGCGGTCGCTGACGGTTCTGCGCGATTTGATTTCCGGGTTTTCTAAGAGGGGCAGGACCACGTAGTACAGCTCATCTTCATCAAAAGACAACGTCTCTCCCTTCACAAATCCTGCAAATGCGTAGGTTTCCGCGTTATCGTCTTCACTGATTTTCTTGCCGAGCTTTCGGGCGCAGTCACCCGGAAGGATGTACTCTTGCATCATGAGGTGGAAAATGTCTTTTAACAGATCAGGGGACATGGCGGCGTCATGATCAGTCATTGCTTCCTTGCAAGCTTCCAGGACGCTCTTGGAAAAGAGCCTGAACTCTTCCATGTCAGGGTCCCAGACAAATCTTCCACGGGCCATCTTGGATAGAGGCAGCTCTTCGTCGTACATCTTGAACTGGACGTAGATGTTGCGCTCGGAAAAAGCTCTTTTGTTCTCAAAGGCATCCCAGGTAAATTCATACGGATCGTAGCCGGAGTCGCCGTCTGATTCGCGGATCTTCCTATAAGCTTCAATGACCTGCCTTATCCGCTCGTCGTCTTCGGGGTCTCTCTCCCCGAGCGGATCTGAGTCCGGGTGGTACAGGATCAGGAGCTTCTTGTATTTGGTTTTTATGGTCCGGGGGTCGTCGGATTTGGTGGCGCCCAGGATCTTATAGGCTTCCTTAAGTGTCATGTTTCAGCCATTTCTCTTTTCTTCGAATTTCTTCACGCGAACCAGCTCTGAACTGTGGCGATTTCCTGAATGTAACCCTCGTCGTCGTTGGGGGTCTCAAGGATGAAGGGCAGGCCTTCAAAGGCCGGGTGCGTTGCAAAGCGCTTCATGCCTTCCATGCCGATAAAGCCCTGGCCGAGCTTTTCGTGACGGTCTTTGGCTGCGCCACAGGGGTTCTTGCTGTCGTTGAAGTGAACGGCCTTCAGCTTGTCCAGGCCGATTATCTTGTCAAACTTAGCCAGGACTCCGTCAAGGTCGCCCACTATGTCGTACCCGGAATCCCAGGTGTGGCAGGTGTCAAAGCAAACGCCGAGCTTGTCCTTCAGCTCTACACGGTCGATGATGGCCTTCAGCTCTTCAAAGTTTCTGCCGACTTCCGAGCCTTTTCCTGCCATGGTCTCCAGCAGCACTGTTGTGTGCATTTCGGGCCAGAGCACCTTGTTCAGGCCCTCGGCTATCTGCTCGATTCCTGCTTCTGCGCCTTGACCTGTGTGTGAGCCGGGGTGGAAATTGTAATATTGTCCGGGAAGCGCCTCCATCTTCTCAAGGTCTTTTGCCAGCATCTCGAGGCCGTTGGCCCTGGTGTCAGCGTTGGCGGAGCACAGGTTCATGGTATAGCTGCCGTGCGCTACAAGCTTGCCAAAGCTCTTTTGACTAAGGATCTCTGACAGCGCTGCGACGTCTGCCGGGTCTACGTCTTTGGTCTTGCCTCCTCTGGGGTTTCTGGTGAACCAGGCGAAGGTATTGCCGCCAAAAGAGACCATCTGATGGCCCATGGCTTCGTAGCCGTTTGTTACTGTAAGGTGACAACCGATGTATATCATTTCTTAGTTTTCTCCCAATGTCTGATGTAGTTTCGTTTATTATAACAAAAAACAGCCACAGATTTTTGCTCTGTGGCTGTAACTATCAAAATGAGTCAAACTGAAACGTCCCCGGTGACTCATTTATTCTTTTGCCTTCAGCCAGCGCTTGTTCTCATACATCTTTACGTCTGCCAGGCGCAGGATATCGTTAAAGTCAAAGCCTGTCTCTTCGGAGCTGCTCTCATAGCCCAGTGCGATTGCGATTGGCTCTGAAGGGTTGTCGTTATTGTATGCAGCTATTTCTTCGTTCATCTGCGGAATGAGACCGGCAACAACAGCGTCACTTTCCGGCTTTTTGATGATAACGGTGAATTCGTCGCCACCTACACGATAGCACTTGCCATCTTTTCCGAATACCTTGTTTATGATTTCGGCGGCGTTCATGATATATCCGTCTCCGGCCAGATGACCCTTGGTGTCGTTGACTTCCTTCAGGTTGTTCAGATCCATGGAGATAATGCTATAGCTCTTTTCCCCGGAAAGCTTCTTTAAGTCGTGGTTAAACGCGGTCCTATTGGCGAGACCGGTTATGGGGTCAGTGTTGGCGAGCTTCTTGTAGTACTCTGCCCTTCTGCCTTTCTCGATATCTTTAAGGGAATCGATGATGTTACGGTTGGCGAGAAGGACTATGTAGCCAAGGATCAGGACACGCCCCCAGACGTCGTTCTGGATGCGCACGCCGGTCCAGTAATAAGCGATCTCCAGGCCTGCGACAGCGATGAGGACCAGCATCGAGGCTGCGTTGAAAATGGCCATGCTGTCTTTTTCTTTTTTGTGGTTCATCAACGTGATTATGGCAGCTGCAACCACATAGATGATGGAGACTGCCCAGGTCAGGTGGGTTATGATGACCGACTGCTTGAGGTCCATGACGCCGGTGAGGGCAAGGACCATTACCACTACGAAATCAATGAGTGAGAGGCAGATCGGGATCCGGTATATGAATTTATCTCTTTTCCATAAAACGGCGCGAATGTACATTACATAAGGCGCGGGTATAAAGATAAGGATCAGGAAAGCGAACACGCCGGCCAGCGCGTTATTGTTGATAAGGACAACCATGGCGTTGGTCTCTCCTGCGGACCAAAGACCTATCAGAACAGCTGTTAAGCCGATATAGACGATCCTGGGTTTTCCGGGAGTAATGCGCCAAATAATATAGGAATAGACGATCATGATCAGTCCAAAGAAAACATCAAGTATGGATGTGATGAGTACCGGTGTGGAATTGGCTATGAGTGACGACTTGAGGTTATAGTAATCTCCCGCCGTAAATTCCGGCGTTGTCGTCGGCGCATAGCTGTCATATACGGATTTGAGTTTGACGGTCAGAGTTGCATCTACATCGGGCACGCGAACAAAATGCCAGGCATTTCCGTTGGAGCGAAGGAATGTCGAGCGGACGCCGATGCTCTCATAAATAATGGATTCGCGTGAATAGACCCGGACATCATTAAATCCGGATGTAAAAGAAAGGCATCCTCCGGCTGCGATGATCTCGGAAGAATCAAATGTAAGCACGCGTGTGCCTGTTTCGTCTATGCTGTCGGTGATCGGAGTCAGCACGACTTTAGTGTATTTTGGGTACATGCTGATCCGGTTCTGTGCACCACCATTAAAGGCATACACTGCAACAATGATGCATGCCACTGCCAGGAACAGGGTATAGATCCGGAGAATTAGTTTATCCATATCGACCTCGGTCACAATACTCGCATAATATTACACTTAATATCATATCAACAAATTATTAAATACAGATTAACGAAATATGATATTTTTGAGCCCTAGGGACGGAGTCAAGGGCTCATTTTTGACCCCTAGGGACGGAGGTTAGGGGTCATTTTGTAGACAAGGAGAAGGACAAGGATAGTCAGGATTGCGTAGCCGATGAGATATCCCGGGTTTCCCATGAATGATGCAAGCCATGACAGCGGGCTATTGGGGATTGGCCAGTTTACGAAGAAGTAGTTGCAGTTAAAGTGCTTGTCGAACAGGTAGATTGGCGGTACAACAAGGCACAGAAACAGCAGAACCCAGTGGATATGCCTGATGGACGGGGAGATTTCTTTTGACATAAAAAGGAGTGCCGGATACAGCACCAGCAGGCCGTGCCAGAGGTAACTGTGAAGGTTTATGAAGTTCAGGACAGGGTAATAGATTGTCCAGTCTGCGAAGATCATGGCGACGAGAGATGCCGGCATGATCAGGGCATATGCGACTTCGCCGAAGTAGGCTTTGGCCAATTTCCAGGGCAGAAACTCACGCAAAAGAAATACGAAGATGCCGATACTGCAGACGTGGAGGGGAAGATAGCCCAATCCGAATTTATGTATGGAGAGGAGAAAAAAGTCTTTTGCCACCTCCAGAACGAGCATGACAAGGGGAATGGCCTTGAGCGCTACTCTCTGCACCCTGCCACTCTTTTTTCCTAGAACGAATAATGCAATTGCTACCAGCGACAATGTTACCGCGACGCTGATGAGATGGGCGGCTCCAAAGAGCGGATAACCCATTTCCGGCGGTATGTCGTCCTGCTGCATCCAGAAGTATTCCATATTTCCATTATATTACTTCCGAGTCTGTCTTCACAGAAAAATGAGCCCTTGACTCCGTCCCCAGGGCTCAAAAAAGCTCCCCACCGGGGTGGGGAGCTGGAAGGATTACCATCTGCCGAAGATGGATCTCTGTGCAATTAGTGCGCCTGTGGTTTCATCGAAGTGGTAGACCTTCAGGAGTATCCATACGATACCTCTCTGGACTTCACCTCCGATGGCGAAGTACTGAACTCCGTCAACTGTGAACCATCCGGTGGTTGCTTTACCGGTCTTCTCATCGAAGTGGTACAGGCTCTCTTCACCTCTTACATTGATGGTCTTAAAGCCCTTGACCATTGCGTGGGTCTGAGGATCAAAGTAGTAGGTTGCCAGGAGTCCGATGAGGAATCCGTCGTGAATTGTGTAATCAAGATTTGCATAGTACTGAGCTCCGTCTACGCTAAACCAGCCTCTTACTGCCTTACCGTTTTCGCTAAAGTAGTAGGTCTTGCCCTTTACTGTCACAAATCCGGTCTGCATTACGCCGAGGTCGTCAGCATCTTCGCTGAAGTAGTACAGGGTCAGGCGGTCAGTCATAAGACCTGTCTGTGCAACGCCCTTCTTCACATAGTAGGTTCCTTCTGCCTCAGTAACGAAGCCGTTTGCCAGCTTGTCACCGTTCTTGTAAAAGACCTTGTTGCCTTCGGAATCTACTTCGTAGTACGCATTTACATGTACATTGATGAGCATTACTGCTTCGTTGTAAGCATCTGTCTCTGCTGCTGTAACTGTGATGATGGCATCACCTGTTGATACGAGGTTAAGTGTTCCATCCTCAGCCACTGTCACAACCTCTTCATTTGAAGAAGCATATGAAAGTGCTCCGTCGCCTGATGTAACTGCATCAAGTACATAGTTGTTTCTTGCAAGGCTTACATTATAACTTGTTGTTCCTGTGATCACCTGATCTTCCTTAGGTACAACAACCTCTTTCTCACGAATGATGATCGCACCCATTCTGCTGGTTGTCGCAGAATCAAATGTGAATGTAAGCTGTCCGTCTGTAACTTCTACATCTGTAAGAACAGCCCAGTTGTATGTTCCTGCTGCGTTGGAGACATTGTAGCTTACGCCCTCAACTGCTCCCTTTACGTTGCTCTTGTATACTGAGTTTGAAAGAACTTCTACCTGATATGTACCGTTCTTTACATCAACCCAGAATTCCTGACCTGCAGGAAGTGCAAAGTCTGTGTAAACATTTGCATCGAGCGCTCCATCAACGGTAAATCCTTCTGATCTACCCTGAGTGAACTGCTCATCATCGCTAAAGCCCCAGCCCTTCTCTTCGGTGTAGAAAGATCCAAGGTCTGAAAGCTTTGTTGTTCCGTTCTTAGGATTAACAACAACTTCTGTCCATCCATCTGCACTCACGCCTGCTTTGATACCAAAGTCAAACTTGTAAAGTGCCTGGTAATCAACTGTAACTGTAAGGTTTGCAACAATTACACTACCCTCGATGGTTCCTGTTGTCTTGTAAGTTCCTGCTGTACTTACATCAATGCCTGCAACGTCCCATGCTACCGGAATATCCTTAACGCTTCCGCTCTTATATGTAGCGCTTACTGTAGCAGGGAGCTTAGAAGCAGCATCAGCATCTCCGATAACAAGCTCTGTAAAGCTGTCTGCAACTGCCACTACATAGTCAGCAACAACATTTACTGTAAGTGTGATCTGAGCCTCTGCATCCCCTTCAACAGTTCCTGCGATCTCATAAACACCGACAACTCCTGTATCAAGTGAAGCTGTATCCCATGTTACTGCCACATCCTTGCTTGTTCCGTTGAGGAATGTTGCTGTGACGAACTCAGGCAGTTTAGCTTCCTGTCCTTCAATAACCTCAACCGCATCAAGCTGAGCATATCCTGTAGCCTTGTTTGGAACAACGGTTACTGTAACTTCTACAGGGTTTGAACCATAGCCTCTTACATTTGCATAAGCTGTGTATGTGCCAACGTTCTCGATATCAACATCGTCAGCCTCGTAGCTAACCGATACTGTCTGGGTCTTGCCTTCAGAGTCTTTTACCTTAACTGTTCCTACGTTGGCCTTAAGAAGATCTGCAACGCTCTGACCCTCTGCAAGTACTGTGTCCTCAACCAGCTGCTGGTTCTGAAGTGCCTGGAGCTGATCTGCATCAATTGATGCGATTGAAACAGTTGTAAGAACTGAAAGTGGAAGTGACTTGTAACTTGTCTTGCCATCAACTACCGCTGCAACTCTGTAGAGGTAGTTTGTATTTCCTTCAACAGTCTCATCAACGAAACTGAATACTGTATCTGCTGAAACACCTGATCCGCTTGCAGAACCGCCCTGAGCTGCCTCATACTTTGCAAGTGCCTCATCATAGTTTGCTGTCTTAACTTCGAATCCTGTGAAGTACATTGCAGCATAGCCGTTCTTAGTAACTGTGTTAACCAGGTTGAGCTTGCCATCTGTAACTTCTACAGTCTGTGTCTCGGAGTAAGTAATCTTATCCGAATTGCCGTGTCTGAAGTCTGCAAACTCTACTCCCTCAGCTGTGAGCTTCTGATAAGAAGCACCTGATCCGTTGTAGATGTACTGTGTTACTTCGTAGCTTCCGTTTGGAACATCAACAACAAATTCGCAGCTTCCGTTTGCGATCCATGCAAGAGCTGAGTCGTAGTAAAGATCGCTCTCTTCGCTCTCAAGTGCTGCATAGGTCTTATTTGAAATTGAAGATACATCGCTAAATCCATAGCCGAGCTCTTCGCTGTACTCTGCAGTTGCTGATACTGCTGTCCATCCGTCCTGTGTGTTTCCTGCGCCGAAGTCGAACTTGTAATCAACTGGCTTTGTAACTTCCGCCGCATTGCCAGCACCTGAACCTGAGCCATCCTCGCTCTTTGCTACCTGATCAAGCTCAGCAACATCCTTAGCTGCAATCAGCTCATACTCGCCGGCATTTCCGTCATCGTCTGCCTTAGCTCTGTAGATCTCATATCCTGTGATCTCGTGTCCGTAAAGCGCACCGTCATTGGCAGGTGTGAACTGAACTTCAACAGATGAAGAACTAATTTCTCCTGCTAAAAGACCTGCTGTAATAAGTCCGTTTGATACAAGGAAGCTTGTGTGTGCAGGCTGGTTATATCCAACGTTCTGCCATGCAACGCCCTCTCTGTAAGCAAGGTCTGTTAAAAGACATGGAATCACATATTCAGTCTGAATAGTAGTCGAGTATACTCTGATCCTGCTGCTGTCTGCAGAACATCTTGCGATGATCTCTTCTCTCCAGTCACCGAGGATATCTGCTACAAGTCCGAGATTTCCCTTGGTTCCGTTACTTGTAAGAACCTCGCTTGACTCAAAGAGGTTTACATTCTGTCCGTTCTCGTAATCCCACTTCTCAATGGTTGTTGTAAGAGGAGCATAAGTGCCTGAATCAAAGGTGTGATCCTGCATCTCTGCAAGGAGGTCGCCGTCCCAGTAAATTGAGAAGTTACTTGGAGGTGTTGCACCCTCATTGACGGTGATCATTGAACTTCCTGATGCGTCAGATGAGTCGTAAATTCCTGAAAGTGATGAGAATACGTTTGCTGTTCTTGTATCCCATGAAGGCTCGTCTGATCCTGTGTATGCAGGATTTGCGATCGACCAGTACTCTGCACCCTCGTATCTCGGGTCGATATCTGATGCAACGCCACGGCCTGTATCTTTTCCTGTGTAGTAACCTGTGAGGACTTCTCCTGTCTCTGCGTCGTGGATCTCTACATGGTATGCAGCATCATCATGCTCGTGCACATCCATTACTTCAAGTCCGGATCTACTTGGGATCCAGTCACCAACGTGCTCTGCATCGCCGTGTCCAAGTCCTGTGCTGTAAAGAACCGATCCGTCATTATCTACTGTAAGTGAACCATAGATGATCTCGTCGCATCCGTCGCCGTCAACATCGTTAACAGCAAGTGCGTGGTTACCCTGTCCCTCGTACTGTGCTCCGGCATTTAATGTGTCGAACTGCCAGTAAACACCGATTGACTGTGTGCCGTCATCAGCAGTTGAAAGGTAGTATGCTGTGAGGCATGTTCTTGTGTAATAACCTCTTGCGAATACTGCAAAAGGAGTTGTTCCGTTGAGATAAGCTGTTCCTGAGAGGAATCTGTCTACTCTGTTGCCGTATGCATCGCCCCATGCAGATACAGAGCCTCTTCCGGGCAGGTACTCAACAGTGTCGATAATAGTTCCGTCTTCGCCGTTGAACATTGAGAAATACTCAGGTCCATCAAGAACGTATCCTGAAGAATTTCTGTAGTCGTTCTCAGTAGAAATTGTAGATGTATCAAGCGCTGCCATGCTGCATGCGCCGACAAATCCTGTCTCATTAAGGTTAGCATCGTAAGTTGTTGTTCCGTCAGCAGTCTTAACAGCGATCTCTGCTGCTCCGTCTGCATCGTAGTCCCATACCTGGAACTGTGTATAGTGCGCACCTGATCTGATATTGATACCAAGATTGATCCTCCACATCAGAGTTGCGCTTCCTGTTGCAAAGTCGATGTCATAAGCATCGAGGAAGGTTGTTCCTGTGTAGCCTGATCCTGAATTGTCTTTTGCATTGCTAGGGTACCACTTAACGATGAGCTCAAGATCGCCATCGCCGTTGAGGTCGCCCACTGACATATCATTAGCTGTATAAGAAGCTGATGTTCCGTCAGGCATTGTCTGGTCTGAAGGTCTGTTTAACTGGAACTCCTGATACTGGTTGTTCCATACTGCTGTTGAAACTGCAGAAAGTCCAAGTGAAGCATCATTTGAACCAACAACTGTGTAAGTGTCGGATGCGCTTCCGCCCTCATCTACGCAGTTGGTAACCTTAAGGCCTTCTGCAATGGCTGCGCCATTTCTATATACGGTAAAAGAGCTTGTGACATTGCCGTTACCATCGAGGTCACCTGCAAATGCTCTCCAGCTAAGGTATACACCGCTTGTGATCTCATTGCCCTCAGCATCGGTTGCGCTGACCTTGGTCTCTGCACCTGCGCCGCCTGCGAGATTGATAGCAACCAGTGCTCTTGATGAGTAGTGCTCAAGTCCGCCTGCTACCAGGTTTCCAGCAACAGGTGTGATGCAGCCAACTGACATCTCACTGAGTCCGCCTGCGTTAAGAGCTGCAACCTTGTAGTAATAATGAATGTTTGTGTAAACTGTATCGTCTGTATAAACAGGGCTCTTTGTCTCGCCTATCTTCTCATAGCCCTTGAATGCCTTGTCGCTCTCAGGCTTCTGTGAACGGTAAACGATGTACTTGATTACGCCCTCTTCTGTGGCATTTGCATCCCACTTAAGGTCAACATAGTGCTGAAGCTCAGTCTGTCCTGCCTCAGGGCTTGTGCATACAAGATTGAGAGGAGCTGAAGGAACTGCTACGCTCTCATCAAGCATTGACTGTGTAACCACGTTACTTGCAGGTGACTCTGTGCCCTCTGAGTTTGTGCAGGTCATGTAGTAGCTGTAGGTTTCACCCAGATCTGCTACCATTGCTCTGCAGTCAAGCTCGCTGTCAAGGAGCTCCTGTGCTGTGAAGGTCTTAGCTACGCTAAACTCTGCGTCACTCTCTGACTTCTGATAAACTGTGTAGCTTACTGCATCATCAACTGTTCCGAAGGATAACAGGAAGTTTGCAGTTGTTGCAGTAAAGCTCAGCTCAGTAATTGTAAGGTTTGAAGGAGCTGTAAGAAGGCTTGTGATCGTCATACCGTTGATATAGTTGTTTGTTCCGCCAACGGTGATGTTGAGCTGGCCATCAGTTACAGCCACTGTGCCTGTGCAGCTTGCGAGAGCCTGCTTGGTTGCTATTGAGCCAAAAGACACTCCTTCTGCATTGTAAGCTACTTTAATAGTGCTGGTTCCGGGAAGAAGGTCACATGCGTAAATTGTAACTTCGTAAGAACCGTTTGGAAGATCTACAGCAAATTCTCCGCCGCCAAGGTTGAAGTCATCAGCCATTGCAGAAGAATCTTTGTTGCCATTGCCATTTCTGTTTCTTCCGTTTCCTGGAGCTGTTATCCAGCCGTAGCCCTTAGCTGCATCATAAGCCTGATCCTGGTTAACGCCTGTCCATCCCTCCATTGTGGGAGAGTTATTGTAGTTAAAGTCGAACTTAAGGCCTGCTTCCTTGGTTGATACTGCGATCACATCGGAGAGTTCACCTGTTCCGAAGCTGTTCCATGCTGCTACAGCGTAGACATAGGTAATTCCTGAGTTGCAACCTGAATCAGTATATTTTGTCTTTGTAGAAACCGAATACTTTGTTGCATTACTGAAATCTACATCAGCTACTGTCTGTCCGTCCTCAAGCTCTGCGCGGTAAATGTAGTACATCTCTGCGCCTGTTGCCTGTGTCCATGACAGTGAAACGCTTGTTGATCCCACAGAAGTGCTCTCAAGGTCAAGTACCTTCTCGGGAGCCTCTGTTGAAGCATCTATTGAAACCAGCTCAGCAAGAGAATCGAGCTGATCGTTAAAGCCAAGTGCGTAATCATTATCTTCTTCGTTTGCGAAATCAAGGATTCCCTGAGCTACTGCCTGAGAGAACTTGAATGCGCCGTACCACTGAAGATGAGTCGCATCGGAAGATCCGCCTGTATATGCACCCTCTGTGTAATCCCCTGCTTCTACTCCGCACAGGAAAAGAGATTTTGCACCCTCTGCACCGAAATCCTCACAGATATCACCTGAACGTGCTGTCAGATCAATAAGAGGAATGTCGTGTTCATTGGCAAGTGAGATCATAACCTGACGGTATGCCTCGAAATTGCTTGACCATGTAACTGTTCCGTCTCCGTTATCTGTGTAGCTGTATCTTGCAACAGGTGTTACAAGTACAGGTGTTGCTCCTCTCTGATAAGCTCCGTCAACGTACTGCATGATGTAGTCGCCAAAGTCGCTGCTAGATACGTAACGGTTAGGTCTTGAGTAGGTGGCATCATTGTGTCCCCACTGGATAAAGAGGTAGTCACCCTGTTTGATATCTTCAAGAATATCTTCGAGCTTACCCTCCTGGATAAAGCTGCTTGAAGAACGTCCGCCGATGGCTCTGTTCTCAACGATGACATTTGCTGTCTCATAAACCTGAGCCTGTGAGAAGTCAGCATCATCAGCTTCCCTCTCTTCAACAAACTCACCGAACCAGTCAGAGAATACCTGGCCCCATCCTGTCTGAGGATAGTAGTAAGCATCGTATGTCTGAACGGTTGAATCGGAAGCGATGTAAAGAGTTGGTTTTGAGCCTGCTTCCTGTGTCTTAAGTCTTGTGATCTTAACCTCTGAAACATATACATTGTTTGTTCCTGCATCACTTATTGATGTAGCAGAACTTGCTGCAAGGAACTTGAGGTTCAGCTGTGAGTCAACCAGGTTTGTCTGGAAGGACACTGTAGCTGATGATCCGCCGCCGACCGTAATTCCGCTCTCCTGTGTAATGTCCTCTGCCTCAAGGTACGCAGAATAGCTTGAATCTGTCGGGTTTGTAAGTGTAACCTCAACCTCGTAGTCCGCATTGTAGAGGTCTACATTAAAGGTTGATGTGTTCTCATATGTGTAAACGCCGTAGCCTGTGCTCTCTGTCTCGGTCCATACCTTGCTTGAGATTCCAAGATAGGAGTCCTCATCAGTTACATGGCTTGCGCTGTCTTCTGTAACGTTTGCTACTCTCGGATAGTAAACATTTCCTGACCAGCCCACCGGGTCTGTATCAAAGTCGACATCGCTAAATCCGAAGCCCGTCTCCTCTGAGTAAACGCTCTCTGATGAGATTCCGTTATCTGTTCCAAACAGGAAATCAGCAACTACAGTATCTTCTACGAAATTTTCATATCCGTCGTCGCCCTGCTCAACTGTAGCAGGTGCAGGCGCTGAGCCAAGAAGCCTTACTGCAGACTTCGCTTTTTCCTTAGCAATGTCGTCATCTGTAGCTTCTGAACTAGCGGAGTCTGCAGCGTCTGCTTCTTCCTCTGTTTCTTCGTCTGTTTCTTCATCTGTCTTTTCCTCGCCATCTTCTTCTGATGCTGTATCCTCGTTTGTGCTTCCCGAGCCTGCTGACGCTTCGTCAAAAGAGCTCTCGGATGAGCCATCAGCTGCTGCCGAGCTTTCTTCTGATGAGGCATCGCTTGCTGCATCAGAACTCTCTTCGGATGAATCTGGCACAGAGCTCTCTAAGGCAGCTGTCTCTTCGGCCGCATAGGACTTAACAGTCGAATATGCAAATACGCTTGAAACTGTCAGTGAAATACTTGTCGCAAACGCTATTGCCCTGACGAGACCGTTTTTTCTCTGGTTCCCCATTTCGTTTTCCCTCCTCTAAGTCTGTCACACCCCCGCAGTATTACTGCAAATTTACGAAATATACCTTTTTCGCCCCGGATATTTCCGCAAATAGTGACAAACTTTATTATATTTTGTTAAAGATTTTATAAATTATTCATATGCGCGGCAATTCATTTACTAACTATCACTATGCAAATTCAACCTTTTTATCGCACAAAAAATGAGCCCCTGACTCCGTCCCAATGTCATTAAGTTAAGATGACACTATAAAGATCTCTACATCTGAAAATGATGTAGGGGTCTTTTTTTCTAAAAACAGTTGACATGTAAGCATAAAAGTGCGGCCGCTTTCGCTACAGATTTATTTTTAGAGGTAGCGAAAGCGGCCCTTGAAATTAGAGGCAAAAGTCTAAATTCAAGGAGGTGCACGTGAAATCAAAACAAGTTAGAGATATTTTACTAAAGGAGATACACAGCGTTTGCAAGTCCATCGATCAGTTCTGTGTTTCTCCGGGAAAGGATTTTGTTAGGAGCAGAAAAAT
>NZ_AUIZ01000022.1:0-57266 GCF_000423965.1 Butyrivibrio sp. VCB2001
ATCTTCCAGAGCATGTCTAGAAAAGGTAATTGCCTTGATAATTCAATAATGGAAAACTTCTTCGGACTGCTAAAGCAAGAAATCTATTATGGAGTAGTTTATTATAGTTACGAAGAATTGAAAGCTGAAATAGAGCGATATATAAAGTATTACAACGAACAAAGAATTAAAGAGAAACTAGGATGGATGAGTCCTGTCCAGTATAGACTCAACCTCTTGGCTGCATAAAAACAGCGTAGCAGCCATAAAACTGCTACGCTTAAAAGTCTAACTTTTGGGGGTCACCTCATACGCTCTATCCTTTTTTTAAAATCATATGCTGAATGATGATATCAAACCTTCTTGATATATCCTTCTTTTCTGGCAGGAGCGGGACCGATGCTGCCGAGCTTTCCGTAGCCGAGGATTACGTTTCCGACACCTACATAGTTGTCAGGGATTCCCCATGCTTTCTTAAGCTCTTTTCCCTCTTCACTCTCAAAGCTCTCCTCAGCACGCCAGATATAGCAGGAATCAACGCCAACTGCGTGAGCTGCGTTTAAGAGGTTGCCGATAACGAGGTTACCGTCTGCGATTCCGAAAGGAAGAGTTGGATCGCCAAATACTACAACTACTGTAGGAGCACCGTAGAAGGTGTGCACAAATGATTTTTGCACAACGTCTTAATACAATTTTAAGAACGATATCTCGCGTAATATAGTAATATATAGTTAGTGAATGAAAGGGGGATTATACAAAATGGAAAAGATGAAAATCGCAATGGCAAATGATCATGCCGGAACACAGATGAAGGAAGAGATCAAAGCGTACCTTATTTCTCAAGGTTACGAAGTAGAAGATTTTGGCACATATGATGATAAGTCTTGTGATCTGTCCGATTTCGTATACCCTGCGGCTCTTGCAGTTGCCAAGGGAGAGTGCGACCGTGGAATTTTCTGCGATGGCGTCGGCTATGGAAGCGCGCTGATAGCGAACAAGATAAACGGTTGCTACGCGGCTGTGTGTCAGGATCCTTTGTGCGCAACGCTTGCAAGGCAGCACACCGACTCCAATATTCTGTGCCTCGGAGCCAAGATAATCGGCGGATTGATGGCCATGGAGGTTGTTAAGACATGGCTTACCACAGAGCCACTAATGGAAGAGAAGTACAGACGAAGAGTGCAGAAGGTCTGTGAGATTAACGATAAGCACTGCGTTCCGGTAAAAGAGCTTTAAGAGGGTGATTACTGCTTATGAGTGAGAATCAGGAGAAAAAGCTGCCGGCGGAGAGCAAGAAGCAGGATATAAAGGTGAAGAAAAATCCGACTGCGGAAGCTTTAAAGAAGGCGCCGGATGAGGCTCTGGCAAGAGCTATACATGATGTGCTGTTAAAGGAAAAGTTGTAGGAGGGTTCAAATGTCTAATCGAGAGGATTTCCAAATAGTAGCTGACATTTTAAATGAATGGAATATAGCTGAAGAGCTTGAAGGGACAGTATTGGTAGGGCTCAGGTTTTCTACAATATACCTGACTGATAACGGCGCTTTTTGTGACTGGATGGTAAGCTTCACATCAACTAAGAAACTCCAACTTGAAGAAGCTGAAAAGACACGTCAGGAAAGCCTTGCCGATGTTTTCTCAGGCTATGATATTGAGTATTCTCCCGAGGATTACTTTATCGAAGTCTCCAATCAGGAATTCATTGAAAATGCTTATGACGAGTACGATGTTGCAGAGAATGCAAGCGATCTCGTGGATACAGTATTTGAGTCACTTACAGACCTTGCAGTATCAACAGCCATCGACCCTGAGCACGAAGAAACAGCTAAAGAGAAATTGGAGCAAAAGAAAACTGAGATCAAAGCAGCTCTTAACGCAGACTGAAAACAGGAGCCGATAAAATGCTAATTGGAATCATATCTGACGTCAGAGGCAATGCAGAATCAGAGAGGTGATCTATGAGTAGCAACGTCAAAAAGCTATGCATAAATTGTGGAAGAGAATTTGTTGCAAAAAAGTCCGGGCACATATTCTGCTCACTGGAATGTAGAAAGCGCTACGGAAATCATACCGGTTATAGATGCAGCGAATGCAGGACTTTGCCCTGTGAACATCGCAATGTGTTTTCACACAAAACGCCTGACGATTGCCCGAACTATAAGTGGACCTGGTAAATACTAAAGAGGGCTATCAATATGGATTACATTTATTCCGTGGAAGAAGCACGAGATAAAATATTAGGCCTGTTGATTGAATCAACCGGTTGGAAATACTTAAAAAGCAGGAATTGTCTCAGGAAAACAGTTAAGGACCTGGTGTTTGAAATAAACTTCTTTGGATCAAAATGGAATCAGTCTCATCAGAGCGTCGAAATGAATGCAGATTTCAGAATGATCTATAAAAAATATGGATCTGTGCCTGTGAACAATATCGTTGCATCAGTTCAATATCTTCCTGAGAAAGGCAAGCAGGGAGATGGATACTGGTTTGATATTTCTACCGAAAAGAAATTGCTGGATGTATATAAAGACTTGAATAATAGGATACAGGCGACAGCAGTGCAATTGGCATTGGATTTCGAATCAGATTTCATTGGAGCAACAGAGAGACTATTCAACGACCATTTTGAAGATTACAATGTTCATCTTGATTTTGTGGCAGATATTCTTGGCACAGATGCGATAAAAGAAAAGGCGAAAGATATTTATGACAACCTTTCTGATGAGTATAAGCGTCAGGTAAGTGACTATAAAAACGGCGATAGGTCCAAGCCATGGATGATCAACAGATCCAATCTTAAATATATTGCAGATAATGGTTTTGGAGGATAACCTATGTATTATTTCAAAAACAAAGTAGCAGTTGTAACCGGTGGTGCCAACGGCATCGGAAAATGCATCGCAGAAGAATTCAGCAAATATGGTGCCATCGTAGAAGTGATCGACAAAGAGCCGGGGAATCACTTTGTAGGGGATATTTCTCGCAAGGAAGTCCTGGAGGACTTTGCGAAGCATGTCATAGATAAGCACGGACACATAGATTTTCTAGTAAATAACGCGCTGCCTCTTATGAAAGGGCTTGATGACTGTTCTTACGAAGAGTTCCAGTATGCCCTTTCTGTTGGTGTGACAGCGCCGTTTTATCTTTCAAAGCTCTTTAGCCCTTACTTTTCTCAGGGCAGTTCAATTATCAATATTTCTTCATCAAGAGACAGGATGAGTCAGCCCCAGACAGAGAGCTATACTGCAGCAAAAGGCGGAATAGCATCGCTTACTCACGCCCTGGCAGCAAGTTTTTCCGGAAGAGTCAGGGTCAATTCAATATCACCTGGTTGTTAGTAGAAATCAGTAAGTCAGTCCATATCCGTATTCAAGCCATGGAGTCTGTGTTTCTATACCTTCATCGTCAGCATACCAGGGACTTGGGAGTTTTCCGGTAAAGTCTGCATCTCCGCAGAGGACTTTAGCGACGCCCTGACCTTCACTTCCGGGAAGGTAGCCCATTACAACGCCGTCCCACTGATCGATATAGTCTTTTATAAACACATTTCGTCCGGCTATTACAAGACATACAATGGGTTTTCCCAGCTCTTTTGCCTGGTCGATCGCTGCTTTGTTGCCGTTTAGTCCATGTTCGCCGCAGATGTCCATGTTTTCTGCGTCGCCGTTCCATTCTGCATAGGCATCTTCGCCCAGAACAAGGAGAATGGCATCTGCATTAGCAGCATCTTTTTCATCTGTGATCACAGTTATGTTATGAGCTGAGGCAACATCTTCGAAGCCCTGCTTAATTGATGTGACACCCGGGATTTTAGCTCTGGTGCTCTTGTTCCAATCCATGGTCCATCCACCGCACTGAGAGACGTGGTTGTCCATTGCCGGCCCCATGATGTACACGCTGCTTCCTTCCTTAAAGGGGAGGATATTGTTGTCGTTCTTTATGAGAACCTGGCTCTCTTCAACCAGCTTTTCTGCGACCTGACGGTATTCTGCCGAGCCTGTTTCACTTTTGGTTGTCTCCATGTTCTTAAGGAAAGGATCTTCGAACAGGCCAAGGTCTTTTTTAACCTTCAGTATTCTGAGCACAGCATCATCGATGCGCTCCTCTTTGATATCCCCATCATTAACGGCTTTGACAATGATCTTTCTTGCATGTTCAAAAGTATCGACTTCCATGAGCATATCGATTCCGGCGTTGACGCTGGTTATGACCTGCTGATCGTAGGTGGTAGGAGAAGTGTTTTTTACTGAATTCCAGTCACTTACGATAAAGCCTTCAAAGCCCATGTCGTTTTTGAGAATATCGATGTACTTCTTGTTTTCATGCATCTTTACACCGTTCAGGGATGAGTGGCTTATCATTATGGTTTTTACCCCGGCATCTATCTGCGCCTGATATACGCTGAGGAGCTCTTTTATCTCATCGTCAGAGAGACTTGAATCGCCTCTGTCCATAATGCTTCCAAGCTGCTCCTCGCCGGTTCCGTATGAGATGTTGCCGTCTGCAAAAAAGTGCTTGGCACAGGCAGCTATACCTGCGTCCTGCTGGCCCTTCGTATAGGCAGTGGAGAGACGCTTGATCATTTCAAGATCTGAGCCGTAGCTCTCATAGGTTCGTCCCCATCTTGGATCAACCGACTGAGCAACACAGGGAGAGAAGTTCCAGAGCATGTGGCAGAGCTTGGCTTCGTCGGCTGTTATCTGACCGACCTGATACATCAGCTCTTCATCGTTGGCAGCGCCCATGCCTATGTTGTGGGGGAAAATAACAGCGTCAAGGCAGTAGTTTACGCCATGAACATCGTCCTGACCGTACAGATAAGGAACCCCTGAATCCGACTTGACCGCAGCCTTCTGGAAATTGTCCACATATTGCTGCCAGTTTTTGTAATCAAGGGTTTCTGCCTTGGATAGGATGCTGCCGTAGTCGAAGGTGAGCATTCCTTGTTCGTCTACGCTGTAGCAGGCAGGTTGAACCATCTGGGCAGCCTTCTGGTCCAGAGACAGCTGCGCAAGGATCTCCTCAGGAGTCTGACCTGCGTATTTTGAAGCATCCGCTGTAATGGCTGCGTCAGTGGTATCTGTAGCTACTCCGGCTTCAGGACCGGGAACATTTGCTTTTCCACAGCCTGCAAGCATTCCTGCAATAATTGCGGTTGAGAGTAGCATACATAGTATTTTCTTCATTTTCATAGATGATTCCTCCAAATGTGGTCCTACGTGAGTATTAACCAATCAGTTATTTCAGAACAGCGCGTATATTCTTTAGAGTTGGCTCCATATCATAGCTCCACTCAATAAGCCTTATGCCATTTTCCTCGCATAGGCTTTTCTTTTGTCTATCAAGCTCTTTTCTCTGCAAAAGAGCTTCTTCTCCGCCAAAGAAAGTAACAGGAGCAAAATGCTGGATCCCCTGATACTCAATTCCCACCTTGATGGATGGGATGAACAGATCAAGGCTCTGCTTCCCCAGCCACTCCGGCCTGTACTGATAGAGTGTGTCAGGATAGAGCCGTCTTATTTCTCTAAAGAGGGATAGTTCATGCTTCCATTTAGGCCTGATAATTCCGGCAGCTGTAAGGTCCGTCCTTATCTTAGTCCGTTCAAGCCGCCAGTTTGACTTGAACCCATCTTTTTCCTCATACATGGCTATATCTTCATAGAGCCATTGAAAAAGCGGCATAATATCTCGGGTAAGAGATAAAAAGAACTCCAATTCAGAAGAAAAATAGCCACAATCAAGGATATGTTCTATGTTTCTTCTTACATACACAGTTTTTGCAGGATTATGATAGTACGGAATGTTTCCCTGGAATTTAGCGATCTTATCAGGAAGATATGGGGATCGAAGGACATGACCGTCCTGCCATAAATGGCTCTGATACCAGGGCAGCGGATAATCATAAAGTGAGTATCCTCCAAAGACATCCTGAGAAGAACTTGTGTATAGAAGATGATACATAAGAAGCACATCATCCATGTTTTCTTTATCAAAGACTGCTAAATAGTGGACCTTTTCCTCATCAGGGAAAAGACATTTTATCGGATTAAAGCTCTCAGCTCTTTTACAGACTTCTGATATTACAAAAAACTGTGACACAAAGCTCTCCGGGAAAATAAAGTACGCCTTATGGTCGGTGTCTATATCAGAAAACTGTGACAGAAATGCATCCACATAGCTGTTTCTTGGTATTTCAGGAGCAGAAGATAGCAATTCCATTGTTTTATATCGATAAGGTAGATCATCCCATGAGAGCTTGATAAGAAATGCTTCATAGCCTTTCTCTATATACTCAGCGCGGACTTCGTCATCAAAGTCTTTTCTGTAAGAATCATGCTCCTCTAAAATTGAATCAAGCGTGGCAAAAGTAGAGATCTCGTGGTGTTCGGGATACTTATCCCAAAGGGTCATGAGTCTGTCAAAGCTGTATTTATTTGTTGGTCTTGTATGGATTGGATACATGCTTTTCTAATGAATCATCTTACGCCAAGTGCAGAGAGCTTCTTGTGAAGATTCCCAAGGAACAAAGCCATAGAAATAACAAATACGGCTGAAAAAACACCGGTAATTGCATTAAGCACTGTGGATGAAACAATTTCCAGATCGCCAAGGCCGTACTGACTAAGCATCAGGCCTGATGATATGGCGGAGTTTATAGCCTTGCCAACTGTTGCAGTAATTATAGTAGTTATCGCAGTCAATACGCTAGTTACGCATCCAACAACAGTGAATACGATGACATATGTTGAAATATTGCCTGTCATATAACCAAGGTTAGCGCCGTCTTCAATTCGCTTTATTGATGCATTCAGCTTATAATAGTAAATAGTTGCCAGTATTACGAGCACAAGATACAGTGCGAAAAGTGCGATTATAATGCCTATTCCGACAGCTGCTATTTTTCCAAAATCGCCAAAATCCGTTGAACCGAGGGCGCTTAAAAGTCCTGCGCCTACTGCGAATAAAGCTATTGCGATACCGGAAATAGCGGCTAAAAGGATGAAAAGGATCATGCATAATACACAGATGCCCCTCAACATGCCAAAGCCCTTGATGATGGGGGTGTCCTTGCCGGCTCCCGTATAAATCTGCCAAAGGCCTATTGTAGTGATGACCATAGGAATAAGCAGTACTAACATAAAAGAGCTGCCGAACCCGGAGGCGAGTATTTTCTCAAAAGAATTGTCTGAGAGCGTGCTAAGCCCTGTATTAACAGCTACCATATAGTAGATCATATTTATGACAGACATAACAAGGCTTGCAGAAAAAGTTATTGCCATAATAAGAAATGGCGTTGACCTAAGAGCCTCTCTAACCGTCTCTCTTATACCCGGAATTACCGGCTGAGTATAAGCTACTCCCGGATTCGGGTATGCGTTGTAATATCCGTTCTGATACTGTGGTTGGCCCTGATACTGGCCATTGTTGAAGTTTCCATCCATTTTTGTTTCCTCTTTCCCCAAATACTTTAATCTCTCTATTTATATCAGTAAGACAAACCTTTATCAATGATAATGTCCGCGGTTTTTGAAAAAGTGTAAGTTTAAATACTGGCTAATCAGTCTTAAGAAGTCTGAAATGACTTTTCTTATACTCTATAAGGCCTTCATCTTGCATGCGTGAGAGTTCTTTTGACATATTGGTGCGCTCAAGGTTCAGATAATCAGCAAGTTGTTGTCTGTTGAATGGAATGTCAAATTCTCTGGAGTCAGTCTGTAGTGCAATGGCATTGAGATATGACAGGAGGCGTCCGCGGCAGCTCTTGGAAGAAGTATAAAAGCTACGTCCGGAGAGGACAAGATTCTTCTGTGATGAGATGATAAGTATATTTTTAAGGAGCTTTTCCTTCCAGGGAGAGCTCTTTTTGCTATCTTCAAGAAGGTTCTTTATATTGCAAAAGAGAATGCGGCTTTCCTCATTTGCTCTGACATCAACCAGAAGGACTTCACCAAGAAGAGCATAGGTCTCGGCAAAGTACTGGTTCTTTCCCACATGGCTTAATACAGTACGGTTGCCCCAGATGTCATTGCTTTCAACAGTAACACTACCGGAAAGCACCATGCCTATTTTGGAAGTCTGTTCTCCGGCGTGGAGAATCACATCATCTTTTCGGAATCTCTTTTCCTTTGCACCCAGGAAGTCAAGGCACGAGGATAGCTCTTTTGCTGTCATTCCCTGGAACAGTCTGCTTTTTTCTATACTTTCAAGATTCATAAATATTTCTCCGGAAATGTGGTTTAAACAACATACATGTTATGAATAGTATATTATACTGACACCATCAGAACAAGTTTAAGGCTAAGAACAGAGAGGTTTAAAGATGGTAAGAAAGATAATAAAGATCGACGAAGAAAAGTGCAATGGATGTGGTATTTGTGCTAGTGCCTGCCACGAAGGTGCTATTGATATTGTGAATGGAAAAGCAAAGCTGGTAAGAGAGAACTTCTGCGATGGATTTGGAGATTGTCTGCCTGGCTGCCCTACGGGAGCAATCTCTTTTGAAGAAAGAGAAGCTCCTGCGTATGATGAAGCTGCAGTAAAGGCAGCGCACGGATGCCCGGGGTCAAGATTTATGACGCTCAAGAGTGGCAACCAGAAAGAGAATGATCTCAGTCAGGATATGATTTCAAGAATGAGCACTCATCCATCAAGATTAATGCAATGGCCATGTCAGATAAAACTTTTGCCGACACAGGCAGATTTTTATAATGGGGCCAAGCTCCTCGTTGCAGCTGACTGCACAGCATACGCCTATGCAAACATGCACGAAGAGTTCATGAAGGGGAAGGTTACAATGATAGGATGCCCAAAGCTGGATGATGGTGACTACACAGAAAAACTGACAGAAATCATATCAAATAACGATATCGTCAGCGTTACCATAGTAAGGATGGAGGTTCCATGCTGTGGAGGACTGCAGAGAGCCGCAGAGAATGCTATTAAGAACAGCGGAAAGTTCCTTCCCTGGCAGGTTGTAACCATCTCTCGTAACGGAGAGGTACTTGATTAAATTTCACAGGAGGCACATTATGGCAACATTAAACGAAAGAAAAGTAGCAGTAGTAGGTTGTGGATTTGTTGGTTCGGCATCAGCATTTGCCCTTATGGAAAGCGGGCTTTTTTCCGAGATGGTGCTGATAGATGTGAATAAAGAGAAGGCTGAGGGGGAAGCCCTTGATATCAGCCACGGACTTCCTTTTGCAAAGCCAATGCAGATATATGCCGGTGATTATAAAGATGCAGGGGATGCTGCAGTTGTGGTTGTTACAGCAGGTGCGGGACAGAAACCCGGCGAGACCAGGCTTGATCTTGTTAAAAAGAATGTAGGCATCTTTAAGTCTATTATTCCTGAGATTGCAAAGTACAACAAAGATGGAATACTTCTTATCGTGGCGAATCCGGTGGATATTCTTACATATGCCGCAGTCAAGTTCAGTGGATTCCCTGAAAACAGGGTGTTTGGTTCGGGAACAGTTCTTGATACAGCCAGATTCAAATATCTTCTGGGGGAACATTTGAGTGTGGACAGCCGTTCAGTGCATGCATTTATTATAGGTGAGCATGGGGACAGTGAGATAGCAGCATGGAGTAGTGCAAATGTCTCAGGGATTCCAATTCATGATTTCTGTGAGATGAGGGGGCATTTCGAACATGAAAAAGCCATGAAAGAGATTGCTGAAAATGTTAAGAACAGCGCCTATGAGATCATTGAGAAAAAAGGTGCGACCTATTACGGAATTGCCATGAGTGTAAGACGTATCTGTGAGGCTATAATACGTGATGAAAAATCAGTTTTGCCTATATCGAGCATGCAGCATGGTGAAAACGGCATTGATGGAGTTGCACTCAGTATGCCTGCAATTGTCGGAAGAGGTGGCGTTGAAGGTTCTGTGCCGATCAGACTTAGTGAGCAGGAAAAAGAGGCATTGATGAAGTCATCGGAGACTCTGAAAGCAGTAATTAACGAATCACTTTGAAACTCAAAAAAGGTTATATTGAAAGTTAATAGATATATTTAAAAGTCTTTGGAAAATTTCGAGTACATATTTTACCGCTTTCTTTTTCTGAGTATATGCAAGGGCAGAGCATAAGTCCGCAGGAAGCATGGAAAGAGTATATCAGAACCGGTGAATTTGATCTGCATACTTTGCCTGATGATGAGGAATACACACATAACATTGCTCCAGGTGAAGTTAAGGCTATAGTATGTTTTGAAATTTCTCCGGAATACCTAGGTAAGGGAATTGCAACGCAGTTTTTACGTAGAATCTGTGATGATGCAAAGCTCGAAGGATACAAATATGTTGAAGCATATCCGGTAAAGGATAGAGAGAATATAGAAACGGCTTTTACCGGACCGTTACGATTATATGAAAAGGCCGGCTTTGAAATCTTTGAACTGTCCGGCAATACATATACGGTGAGAAAAAACTGATTCTATAAATGGGAATATATTCCAGTTTTATTGACTAAGGATAGTGGAAAATAGTGAAAAAATAGTGAAAATTTAATGGGATTTTCAAGGACGTTCTGCTATAATATCATCGAGGTGAATTAAGATGATTAAAGTGGTTCTGACAAATGAGATATTAAAATATATAACCGAAATAGATAAGAACAGATACAAGGTTTCTTCCGTAAAACTACCAAGGTCTGTATCAAGCAGACTGCGGAAGAATTCAAAGAAAAAGAGTTCATATGCTTCAAATAAGATAGAAGGGAATCCACTCTCTGAAAAGCAGGTTGATGAGGTTATAGAGCGGGATGAAAGAAAGCACTTTTTAAAGCCGGAGCAGGAAGTGCGCAATTATTTTCTGGCGCTAAATTATCTGGAGGAGAAGGTAAAAAAGAAAGAACAATTTTCAACGAAACTGATATTAGATGTTCAGAAATATGTTGAGAAGGGAGCATCTAAGGAAAAAATAGGACTAAGAGGAGCTATGCCTCCAGGCGTGCTGTTTGCCGTATATGATTCCCAGACTGGGAATCCTGATTATATTCCACCGGAGTACCTCGATATACCGGATCTATTGGATGAATTGGTCGAGTATGTAAATACTACTGATGATCACCCGTTGATAGTTGCGGCGGTTGTACATTATCAGTTGGTTACGATACATCCGTTTGAAGACGGAAATGGTCGAACTGCACGTTTGCTTTCGGGATACATTTTGGATATCAATGGATATGGATTTAATGGTATCGGTTCATTAGAGGAATACTTCGCATATGACATTAACGAGTACTATAAATCGATACAGATGGGACTGCCTGCCCTTTATTACTCGGGAAGAAATAATCCACCAAATCCGGAAGTGTGGGTGAATTACTTCCTTCGCATGGTGCTGTTATATTCTAATAAGATTTGTGAACTGTCGGAAAGTTCAAGCGAGGATGAAATAAGCGGAAGCTTATCATATTTAAAGGGCAAAGAGAAGGAACTGCTTTTATTTTTGATTAAGAAATATAAAGGAGAGTTTACTCCAATCGAAGTCAGTCGTGAAATCGGTGTGACAAACAAAACGGTAATAAACAGATTATCTGCGTTGGTAAAAAATGGTTTTGTGGAACCGTTTATGGTAAATCAGCGTATCAGATCTTACGAACTAAGCGATTATACGAGGGAGAATGAAAAAAGGATAAAGAAGATGATTTCATAACTTGATTCAGCAGAATCATTATCGAGGTAAGAATAAGGGTGGATATGAATGAATGTATTCAATCTGATAAATAAAAAGTATAAAGAGAAGATAAGTTTACAGGAACCTTTAAACTGTGATGATACTCTTCCTAAAGAGTTGATAGCAATACTTGGGCATTCAAACGGGATAATGGAAATTATGATTCATCCTAAGACCGGAGAAATGATGGAAATTGGATGGATCATCTATCCCTATGATGAAATCAAAAAGTGGAGTTCTTATTATCAGAATAAGTACGGATTGTCAGGCGTGGTGTTCTCGGATGATGGTGCAGGCAATCCATTTTATTTGTTTGATGGTAAAGTTTATGAATATGATCCTATAGATAACGAATCAGAACTAATTGCAGATTCACTTGAGGAATTTTTCCGTAATTAAATGATATATTAAATTGGATATATTTTCCTTAGCTTAATAGAAGAGATGCCAATAAATAAAAGAGAGATAAAAATGTTTATATCAAGGTTTGGGAATTATAACGAGCAATTAAAGGAGTTTGAAGAAAAGAAAGACCTGAGTTTTGATGAGGACTATGTGCGATTTATCAAGAAGTATAATGGTGGAGAAACTCCCAAAACAATTGTTAAAGTAGGTAGAAAAAAAGAAGGCGTGAGAGCTTTTAATGGTTTTGGGGTGAATAAGGAGATGTATTCCTTAGATTCAATTTTGGATTTTGAAATTGGAGAGGATTTGCTTGAAAAGAAGCTGTTTCCAATAGCATCCAATGAATATGGAGATTTCTATGTTTTAGACTGCTCCTCTGAGAAAACCGGAGTATATGTAATTAGACATGACAATCAGGATAACACAATTAAGATTGCTGATAGTTTTAGAGAATTTGTCAGAGAATGTAAAAGTGAGAAGATTGGTCACATCAGAACTATTGAAGAAAGAAAGGCTGATATGATAGCTGCTGGATTAGGGGATAAAATTTCAGATATATCTATTCGTAATTGGCAAAAAGAGATTGACAGATACGCGGGATACCACCAGGAGGAGATAGAATTCTAAAATTTGAAGGATATAGTACTCATGCAGGAGGGGTAGAAAGTTATCGAAAGAAAATAGAGCTTTGGCCTCCTCAATCCGAACAGAGCCAATGGTTAATCTTTGTTTTGATATTGTTCCCAAACATACTTATAATTTAAATAATAAGAACTAGAAATGCCTTAGTGGTTACGCAATGTTTTTGTTTATCAAGCATGGAGGAACCTTATGAGCGTGTGTCCTAAATGTAATACTTTGGTTAATGATGATGATCACTTTTGCCCTAACTGTGGATGCAATATTTACGAAGAAAATGAGAAGTCACGGTCTTCTAAACATGTGAGAGGCACAGTAATAGCCATCATCATAGCAGCAATTATTCTGGGGGCAGCAAAATATGCCTACGATTTTTGGGCCAGAGAGAATTATAAAACTAAAGTTGAAACATGTGCTTATACAATGTTAGAAGGCGCTAAGGATGCAGAGGATGCCTGCAACAAGATAGTGGCTGTATGGAATAACTCAATATGGGGCATAGAGGATTCAGAAACTGATAAATATACTATTGATAAATACGGATATTTTTACGATGATTTTGACGATGCACTAGACAATCTCTTTAGTGATGATGCCTTTATAGAAGATCTTCAAGATATAAATGAAAACTTGCAGGAAGTAAATGCAAGAATGAAAGAATTACAGAATCCACCAAAGAACTGCGAACAGTTACATGGTGTATTCATGGATTTTTATGATGAATATTTTGTCTTGGTCAATTGTGCATTGAATCCATCCGGAAGTCTTAATTCATATTCAGATAAATTTAGCGAGGCTGATGAAAAATCAGCGCAGTATTACGATAAACTTATAGTATATTTTGAGTAATGGGCAGATCCATTGTTAGGAACAATTACGGGTAAGGGAAAAGCGTGAAAGAGCCGCAGCTCAGGGGTGAAAAATCCTTGAGTCGCGGCTCTTGATTTCTTTATTATTTTTAACTTTTTCCCTTAGAATAGACTGGCAACATTCTTAATCCAGGTATCAAATGCCAGGTATTGTGTAGCAGCACTAGTTAATGCTGCGTGTTTATTAATGCCATGAAGCATTCTCATTTGTTCGTACTGGATTTTTTCTTGCTCATAAAGGTTTAAGCATTCTTTGATGGAGTCACATCTGCCATTTTCCATGTACTCTATAAGTTTATCTACAATGTAAGGACTAGCATATGAAAAAGAAACGGCCTTATTTGTGGATTCATAGGTTGACTTTAGGGCTTTTGCGTATTTATTTAAAACGCACAAGTACGTCTTAATAATATTGATAATTTCCTACACTACATTGTATATTTAAGATTAAATAAGGAGAAAAATAGATGGCAGTTGGGATAACAGTAGATTTTTATTGGTATCAGATTGGTACAGGAGATTTTTTCCATTCCTTTTTTTCAACTATTGCTTTCAATCTTGAAGGTGGTAGTTGGGGAAGCCGATTTCCTGTATTTATGAAAGACTTCTATGACGGTGAATTAAAGAATGCCAGAATTACTGAGGCTTTATCTGAATTAGATGTTATAACAGAGGGACTAAAG
The DNA here is from genome assembly GCF_000423965.1 of Butyrivibrio sp. VCB2001. Taxonomy (NCBI): domain Bacteria; kingdom Bacillati; phylum Bacillota; class Clostridia; order Lachnospirales; family Lachnospiraceae; genus Butyrivibrio; species Butyrivibrio sp. VCB2001. Next base: position 14,257 of record NZ_AUIZ01000022.1, read on the forward strand.
AAGCTGCCTCCAGATAAGGTCATTTGGGATATTGAAGATATTTCAAAACAGCCACCATGGGGAAGCAATATCAGTACTGATATAACTGATTTATCAAATTATTTTGTGACCAGTGATGGTGAAGATCTTATAACGACTATCAGGGATGCATTTGAAATGGGACTGCAGATTAATGAGGATGTACATATTTCGAGCTTATGATGTTGCTTAATGATAAATGTATGTCAGTGGAGGAATCGGATGAGAAAGGTATATTAAGGTGAAATAATGGAAAACGTATTATATCAAGGAACTGGATATGCTGTGGTTGAAATTGATGGAAAAATGAAAATATGCTGGGCAGAGGGTATTGAAGGAACCATTAAATATTATGATATTACCCAGGAGTTATTTGAGAGACTTAAAAAGTCTGAAAAGGATGCAAACGAGGTCATGTTCTTTTGTAAAAATGGCAGGTGGCTTCCTAAGGAGGATGAGGTTCGTGAGGCAAAAAGAGAGTTTTTAAGAAATAATCCGAAGCTCTTATTAAAGATTCCAAGCAATCAGGATTATTTTGAAAAAGAATTAGCAAAAGGATTCTAGAAAACCATAGACTTGATTGTAAGGAGCAAAAAATGGATAAAGAAACAATTAAAGAAATAAGGATGGCGATTCAGGAAAACCGAGTCGATGATTTCAAACGAATGGCGAGTGAAAACAGCGATACGTTGGAAGTTGTTACTTTTTTTGGAACATTTCTGCATGATGCTGCGATATTTGGAAGTTATGAAATTGCCAAATATCTTGTGGACAATGGAATAGATGTAAATAAAAAAGCCGGTTATCGTAATAGTACAGCGCTGACCTCTGCAGCATATAGAGGATATCTGGATATAGTAAAACTATTATATGAAAACGGATGCAAGCTATATGTGGATACCTTTGACGAGAATCCTTTATTTGCAGCCATTTGTGAAAGGCACCTGGATGTTGTTAAGTATTTGGTTGAGAAAGGAATTGATCTTTCTCCAAAGTATACAATTGGCGGTAAGCAGATGGATGCTTGTGAATATGCCAGCCATTATGCAAAGACAGAAATACTTAGCTACTTATCTGAGCAACTTGGAAAAGAGCCTCCTGTCGAAAAGAAAAAAAGAGAAGTTGTTGTAGACTCGTCAAAAAAGCCTGAATTTGACTATGGCTCTTTTGAAGAAAGACTATACGCAAAAATGCGTGAAGTAATGAAAAAGTATAGTGACAGAAGAGATGATATATATGCTTTTTCAATTAAATATGAGCCGGAGTTCACCTCTTTTATTAATATACTTGCAAATTCCTATTCCTATCTGAATGAGTGCGCCCAGAAAGGCTCCTTTTCACTAAACGATTATAAATATAGCGAGGAAGACTGGGGAATCTGGGAAAAAATAGAAGATTTATCTGATGATCTGGCGTATCATTATGAACTTGTTGAAAAATGGTGCGGAGAAGACGAAGATCTTTATGAGGATATGTATGAAGAGCACAAAAAAAGAATCATTGATACCTGCATCAATGTAATGATGAAGATAAAACAGTCTGAGGAGTATTCTATTTATCCCGGATTAAACCTCAATGTTTATGTGAGGGAAGGAATGTCTGAGGATGAAGAACTTGAAATATTCAAAAAGCTTAATGATGAACAGGCTGTTAAGGAATTTGAAAAGTTTATGGGAAAGGGCTGAATCAGTAAACGGACGATAAAAGGAGCAGAGTACAGCGGCCCAGAGGACGGAGGCTATATATAACGGGAAATCTATAGGAATTGAGTCCATATATACTGTCATTGGTGATAAGCAGATCAATATCCCGGAGAAACTAAATTTGCTTCGTGAGAAGAGCAAAAAAGGAGAACTGTTCTGTCCATGCGGTTGTGGTGCCAATCTTATACTTGTAGCCGGGGATAGAAATCTTAGGGAAGCGCTGATTATGAGATAGATAATTTAACAGCATTGTTGAGTATATTAGATTTATAAAAAGGTTCGGTTAATTATGTTATTTTTCAAAGAAAACGATGAGCAAAAATTAAAAAGAATCTCAAAAAACGCTGGGAATGTTGTGCAAATGTTTAACGCATATTTTACAACTCCTAAAGGAATAGATGCCACACAGGAGCTTATTTTTGTGGCAGCAATGGCCGGACATGCCTGTCATCGCGCGGTTATTGCACAACACGGAAAAGCGGCTGAAGTGACGACTAAAGAGGGCAAAAAATTTTATTTCGGAGACGATCTTAATAAATTCCTTCTGGAAAATAAACTTAGCGTGGTGTCGTTTTGTAGGGCTGTGACAGATTATCCAATGGATAAAGTGATAGAGATTGTTTCGGCTTTTGCAAATCACTTTACTGATGAAAACTATACTGTGTGTGGACAAAATCCCAAGGCTTTATACGAGCGGGTAGAGTCGTGCTGGGAAGGCATATATAATAATATGACTGCAAAATATTGCAAAGATCCATCAGAATGGCCCATTCTTTTTGGTGTAGTTCTGCAGAATATATTGATGATGTCTTTAAAGGCGGGAGCTCCAAAAGATGAAGCTGCAAGGATTGCTATTGAATGCGCAGTGGCTGTGTCAAAAATGGATAAAGAATCATTTTAATGCTTAAGATGAAAAATAGAAGTTTGCAGGGGGAATAATGGCCGGAGAATATTTTTACTCAGTATACTGGGAAAGGTGTTGGATTATGGAAAAAGTAGTATATAACGTCTTGGCGATGATTCTTTTGATATCACTAGCTGGCTGTAGAGATTTAGAAACTGAGCTTGCACCGGTATCAACGCAAGAAGTGACGGTTAAAACGCAAGAAGTAGTTGAGGAAGTACCGGAAGAAACCTGGGAATCGCCTATTGATGGACTTTCAGATGATTTCATATTTGGAATGGATGCATCTTCAGTACTGACTGAAGAAAAAAGTGGTGTTAAGTACTATGGTTTTGACGGCAAAGAGCAGGATATATTCAAAACCTATGCTGATTCAGGGATTAACTATATCCGCTTAAGAGTCTGGAACGATCCTTATGATGAGAATGGGAATGGGTATGGTGGCGGTAATAATGACCTTCCAACAGCTGTTGAGCTTGGGAAAAGAGCTACTGCCAATGGGATGAAAGTAATGATAGATTTTCATTACTCCGATTTCTGGGCAGATCCTAAGAGACAGCACGCTCCCAAAGCCTGGGAGGGCATGAGCGTGGAAGAAAAAGCGGATGCCCTCTATGAATTTACTAAAGACAGCCTCTCACAGCTTCTTGATTCCGGCGTAGATGTAGGGATGGTACAGGTTGGTAATGAGATTAACTACGGAATGTCAGGAGAGCGGCAGTTTGAAAAGGTTCTTGAACTTTTAAAAGCGGGAAGTATGGCAGTACGTGAAGTATCAGAATCTTACGGAAAAGAGATTGCTGTAGTTGTCCACTATACCAGGATTGAAGACAAAGCAGATGTACTTACACTGGTTGACAGGCTGGTGCGGGGTGAACTTGACTTTGACATGATTGGTATGAGCTATTATCCCTTTTGGGATGGCAGCTTTGAAAACATGAGTCGTGTCCTTGAGCTTATTAGTGAAAAGTATGGAAAAAAAGCTTTCATAGCAGAGACGTCTTATTGCTATACCACTTCAGATGGCGATGGATCAGCAAACAGTTTTACTGTTAATGATTTGGTAAAGGGTTATCCCGCGTCTGCCATAGGACAGGCCACAATGATCCGTGATATTTGTAAGAATGTGAATGAAGTAGGGGGAATAGGTGTTTTCTACTGGGAAGGCGCGTGGATTCCTGTAGGTCCTGCTGATGCAGATAACTCCGCTATCTGGGAGAAATATGGAAGTGGATGGGCCAGTAGCTACGCTTCAGATTATGATCCGGAGGATGCGGGTCTTTACTATGGCGGAAGCTCTTGGGATAATCAGGCGCTTTTTGATTTCGAAGGACACCCATTGGATTCTCTGAATATTTTTAAATATATGCGAAATGGTAGAAATTACTAAGGGAGAATTATCTTTGGATTTAAACGAGAACGATAAATCGGCAGTTTGTCTTACGAGGAGAGCAGAAAATGGAATATGTAATAAAGAGTTTGACTCCTGATTTGGCGGAGGATTATTTTGATTTCTTTGATAATAGGGCATTTTCAGATGGATCGCCATTCTATCCGTGTTATTGCAATGCATTCAATCTAAGCAAAGAAAGAATGGAAAAGGAATTGTATCAGAGGGCAGAGGATTATGGTAACGGACTGGAAGGCTGGATAAGAGCACTTAGGGAATCAGCTGAAAGAATGGTGCAGTCAGGAGAAATCAAGGGCTATTTGGCATATGATAATGGAATAGCAATAGGCTGGTGCAATTCGAATGACAGGATGAGCTACTATAGAACCGGTGAATTTGATCTGCATACTTTGCCTGATGATGAGGAATACACACATAACATTGCTCCAGGTGAAGTTAAGGCTATAGTATGTTTTGAAATTTCTCCGGAATACCGAGGTAAGGGAATTGCAACGCAGTTTTTACGTAGAATCTGTGATGATGCAAAGCTCGAAGGATACAAATATGTTGAAGCATATCCGGTAAAGGATGGAGAGAATATAGAAATGGCTTTTACCGGACCGTTACGATTATATGAAAAGGCCGGCTTTGAAATCTTTGAACTGTCCGGCAATACATATACGGTGAGAAAAAAACTGATTCTATAAATGGAATATATTTCAGTATTATCGACTAAGACAAATCAATATTTGTAGGAGGAAGATATGTATTCAAAGGATGATTTCGGAAAAGATCTTATAAAAGAGGTTCGAGATCGCACCATTAGACAGTATCATAAAAAAATAAGTGGTTTGATGAAATCAGAGGATAATCAGGCTCTTTTTAGAAGATATGAATCATTGGATGAAAGCGCTAAGGAATTTATTAAGGACCTAATCCCTATGATTGTGGACACAAGCCTTCATAATACTTTGTGTATGATTGAAGATAGCGATAATTTTATACTTACAGTCGGTGAAGATGATATTCGAGATGTTTCAGATGGATTAGCTGGCGAGTTATACACTGAAGATGGCTGGATTGCAAAATATTCATCAGAGCGTTAAATTCAAGTTTGTCGGGATGAACGTTGGAACATAAAATTGGAAGATAATTAACTAAGAATATTTTGTTTTTGCTTAATAGAAGGGGTTATAAGAATTTATGAATTTTATTGATGAGGCGTTACATAATTGCCATAATGGCGAAGAATTAGTTCAAGCCCTCGCTGATATTTACAAGCATCCGGATGTTAGAATTAAGCTTAGAGACTATCCGGAATGGATAAACGATATTATAGCAATAATAGATTATGATACCGAATTGCAGATGGAAGGCTTGGAATTTAGAACTTATGAGCGAGAAATACAAGCATTAAATAATTTGGGAATATTTGAAGAAGCAAGTGTATTATCACTTATTAGTGCGGCTTCTTCAGATAAAGAAGTCGAGGACTGTTATAGTAAACTGGCTTTGAATAATGATTATGACGAGTTTTGGAATATCGTGTATTCTTTTGCTGACAAAAACCTTAGAAAGTAGAATTACTGTTTTATGAAAGTGCTATAAGAGAAGCTTTGAATCTGGAATAAAGCTTCCAGTTTAAAATGTCTAACAGGGGAGAGTATGAAGACTATCATTAAATCAGATATAGTAAGTGCATTAAAAAGTGTTGGGCTCCAGAATGGTGATTCAGTAATGGTACATACATCACTTGGACAGATTGGATATGTATGTGGTGGTGCACAGACTATTATTGAAGCTTTGATTGATGTTGTGGGGCAGAATGGAACTATTATGATGCCTACACAGTCATGGAAAAACCTTGATCCGGAAACAGGAGTTCATTGGGATGCAGATGAGGCTGACTGGGATACAATACGCGAAAACTGGCCGGCATATGATAAGGCGATTACTCCGACAAACACTATGGGTGCGGTTGCCGAAATGTTCCGTTCATGGCCTGGAACATTAAGGAGTGACCATCCTGCCAGATCTGTTGCAGCTTGGGGAAAGAATGCTAAGTATTTAACTGAGAACCATGATCTTTCGAATATATTTGGAGACTCATCACCAATTGGGAGGCTTTATAAACTCGATGGGAAAGTTTTACTGATTGGAGTTGATTATGATAAGAATACTTCCATTCATTTAGCGGATGCGCGTGCAGAATACTCAAGCAAACATACCTGCATTGAACACAGTGCAGTCATGGAGAATGGTGTTCGTGTCTGGAAAGCTTACGAAACATTGTATGTTGATGGAGAGGACTTCAAAGATATAGGAAGGGCATTTGAAGTAGCCTATACTACATGTAAGGTAAAAGTGGGCAATGCTGATATAAAGCTGATGAACCAACGTGAATTAGTAGATTTTGCTGTATCGTGGATAGAATGTAACAGAAAATAACTTTCAGGATAAATTAGAACGACAAAGAGGCGGTTTGCGGAGGATCACGCGGTGAATGTAATAGAGATAATAAATAAAAGACACAGCTATAGAGGAAGATATCTGTCTAAACAGGTTCCCAAAGATGATTTGGTAAAAATAATGGAAGCAGGAATGGCTGCTCCATCGGGATGTAACAAGCAAACAACCAGTTTTATATCAGTTGATGACCCGGATATTTTAAAGAAGATTAAGGAAGTAATCAATCCACCGGCATGTGAAACAGCACCGGCGATAATTGTGGTGTTGACGCAAAGGATAAATGCATATCGGGATAGATGCTTTGCAGTGCAGGATTACTCTGCTGCAATTGAGAACATGCTACTTACGATTGTGGAACTTGGATATCAGAGTTGTTGGTATGAAGGCCATATTACAGATGAAGATAGAATATGTGACAAAATAGCGGATATTCTCTTGGTGCCGAAGGATTATGAAGTTGTATGTATATTACCGGTAGGAGTGGCTGAAAGCGAACCCTTGGTACCAAAGAAAAAAGTGTTTGAAGAGAGAGCTTGGTTTAATACATTCAAAGGCTGATGGAGAGATTGAGGGACAGTTTCCCTGATGTGATGATTGAGGGATGTTCGGGTGGCGGCGGGAACCTTTGGCTATGCCTTTGATCCCGTGTTCGGTTCATACCCGGCGATACAACTTCATTTTAGAAAGAAATGTTAAGAGACATCAATGGATTTCAAAATAGTTTTTTCAGATATAGACGGAACAATTCTAAACAGTGAACATAGAATGCTTAAGGGCACACTTGATGCAATATTTGCCCTAAAGAAAGCCAATATCCCTTTTGTCATTGCGACAGCAAGAGGACCATCCGGAGTACGGCCGATTTTTAAAAGATACGGGTTTACCTGCCCGATGATCTGTTATAGTGGGGCGCTTATCATTGATGAAAACGATAAGATAATGTACTCGGAGGGATTTGATGCCGATGACGCGAGGGATATTATTTCTTATATAGAGGCGGAGAAGATTGACTGTACATGGAATATCTATTCAGAAGAATTGTGGATTGTAAATGACAGGAATGACCGACTGGTCCGCGCAGAAGAGGAAATCGTTGAGGTCTGTGCAACAGAGGGCGGCATAGAGCTTCTTCCAAAAGATGCAATCATAGGAAAGCTCCTTTGCATATGTAAGCCTGAAGCAATATGTGGTATAGAAAATGAATTGAAAAAGAGATTTCCAAAGCTGTCGATAGTTAAATCCTCAGATGTTCTTCTTGAAATCATGAGAAAGGGAATTACAAAGGCCGACGGAGTCAGGCGAGTATGCTCGTATATGAACATTCCGCCGGAGAAAGCGGTTGCTTTTGGTGATCATTTTAATGATGCAGAAATGCTACGATCTGTAGGATTTCCTTTTCTGATGGGAAATGCTCCGGAGGAATTGAAGAAGGAATTCTCGTGTGTGATCGGAAGTAATGATGACGAGAGCATTTCAGAAGCCTTAAGGAGTATTGGCCTATTATGAACTACCATCACCGACAACATCGGAAATGGTTTCTACAATACCAAAGCAGTATAGTAAGGCACGTTCACAGTGCCGCTACTCCGTCGGGTAAAACCCTTCGGCATACTTGCAAATGTTGTTAGATGCGCTTGTGGCGCCGGGAACAAACACCTTGTATATTTTACGTGCCACAGGTTCTTGATTTGTTTGATTCGTGGCGCAACCCCATATATACAGTTTTCAAGGTTCCGATTGATTTATTTTAGTACGAACAACTGTTCGTGTAAAGGCGATTCATCCCACAACCGACTTCATCGGAAGGGGTTTTCTCGCACGTTATTATAATAGTGGAAAATTTGGAAAAGACAGAATCAGTGTGATACCTGTCCTTTTCTTTAGTTTTAATAGTATTAAATTGAACGTTTACTTAAATCATATCAATTAAGCGCCTCCAAAAGCTTTTTTCCCCTCCTCAAAACAGTTGGTTTCGTGAACACTTTTTCGGTACAAACCTGAGCTTAAGATCTAAAAACCCCTATATTCGTTTATCAGTATTCACGGGGCTGGAAACCTCTTTGGAAGATCCGGAAAGCGCAACAATTCTAGGTGAAATGTTCAGAAAATTAAAGAGACCATTTATTTTACAGTAACGCCTCAACCTCTTCAATTTCTTCGTTAAATACCATTATTTCGTCATCATCCAATCCGTAAAACGTCTCTAATGCTTCATATTTTTTTTGATAAAAGTTTATTTGCTTCATATTGCTCCTTATTTAATAATGATAAGAATAACATCGGCCTCTATTTAAGTCTGTTTACTATTCTAGTATGTTCGTCTTTTGAATACAATTACAGGTCAGATAAAAGCGTAGAAGAGTCATGGCTCGGGGATGAAAAATCCTTGAGTTGCGGCTTTTTATGTATGGCTAAAATGGTAAATACTTTTCCTTTTTGTTGAGTGATTATATAATTTGATAGATTGATAAATCGCGGTTTGCCATTACGCAGAAGGAAATACAATGAATACAATAGATATCAAGGAAATCAGAATACCAAGTGGATATGAGAACAGGGTCTTTTTCATTGATGGCAAACCATTATATGAATATTTCGAGGAGTGGCTACCCGACAATTCAGAGTTTATGAAAAGGTTAACTCCACTGGATTGTTTTGCAATCTGTTGGACAGACAAATATGATAATGAGGGAGATGCCAGATTTATGAGATTTGTATTGAATCAAAGACAGGCAATAACTCCCATACTTAGTTGTCCGGATGATTTTGATTTTTCCTGCTTAGTTATTGTTGTGGATGTTATTATGCAGAAAAAAACAGTTATTTGGAAGCGGATCGGGATAGTAGACCATAGCAAAGAAGATGGCGAAGAAGAGAGGCTTAGCGGGATTCTAGATTTGGAAAAATACACGGATGAGGACTGGGAGCTCTATGGCGACAATATAGCTTTGGCAAAAGTGGACAGTAAAGAATGGTTCGAGTGGATTGCAATTTTGAGTTTGAAAGAGAAAATTATATTCATTTAATTGATAGCTGCTATTAGCATTTGTGGCAGATGAGAGGTGACTATGTATCCGGTTAGAGATAAGACAGAAGAAATATTGAGAGAAGCAGAGAGCTGCAATCCGGGGCCTTGGGGCAATCATAGCAGAACTGCGGCTCATTGTGCAGAGAAGATTGCTGAATACTCCGGAATGGATTCCGAGAAGGCATATGTTTTAGGATTGCTTCATGATATAGGCAGAAAGTTCGGGAAAAGACATCTTGGACATGTTTCAGACGGTTATTCCTATATGATGTCACTTGGGTATGATGATGTGGCGCGTATCTGTCTTACACACTCATTTAATGAGAAAGACATCGAAGGATACGTCGGAAAACGTGATACAACTCCCGAAGAAACGGAACTTATCCAAACAGGGCTTGCAGAAATAGAACTGGATGATTACGACAAATTGATTCAACTCTGTGATGCAATCTCAGGAGCTGAAGGTGTCATGGATATCATTGATAGGATGACTGATGTAAAGAATCGGTATGGCAGTTATGATCAGTCCAAATGGAACACGAATCTTGGATTGAAAGCATACTTCGAGAAAAGAATGGGTAAAGACTTGTATGAAGTGGTTGATAAGGCTAATTTTAGGCCTTAGCAATAGGAAGTCTGGAAAGTAAAGCATCTGCAAATTCAAATTTGTAGAGCGATTAAATTTCAGTATAAACGGTTAAGCAAATCGAGATTTTAGGAGCGCGTGATGAATACCCAAATAGCCTACTGCGGAGTTAACTGCTTTGCATGTTCTGATTACATTAACAAAATCTGTCCTTCCTGCAAGCATACACAGTGGACGGAAGAAGATATATGTATGCCTGTTAAGTGTTGCAAAGAAAAAGAGATCGATTTCTGCGCATTTTGCAATAACTTTCCGTGTGATGATATGGCAGATTTTTATGAGGAGTCAAAAAGTCACAAAGAAGCATATCACAGAATGGTATCGATGAATGCGAACCGCTAACCCGACAACTTCAAATTTGTAGAGCGATTAAATTTCAGTAGAATCGACTAAGGAGAAAATAAACATGAAAGAAGACCTGACTTTCGAAGATGTGTACAATGAGGCTATTCGCCTGACCAAATCTAATCCATTTGAGATAAGGGATGCAGTGGTCAAAGAACTCATTAAGCCTATGTTAAAAGAACATGGTTTTACTGTAGGTGGAAATACCTGGTGCAGGAAGTTGTCTGACGGAGAGAAATTGGTCATCCACATGGATGGAAACAGATTTAACAATATATTGTCTGGAGTATCCTTTGGTTTTCGTATCAGTTTGCATGATGGAAGGAATGGAGCAAAACCAAAATACGGAATAGGCGAGATGAAGATAGATAGCAATTATTTCTTGCCGTATTTTGGAATGTGCTCACCTTTGTATAATGTTGAAGGCTACAATATAGGCGGGTTCAGGGATGGAATGCCCGTAGATATGCCTGTTGAAGAGATCAAGAAATATATAAGAGATGATTTCGAGCAGTATATTCTTCCGGAGTTGTTAAAAGTTGATAGCCGTGAAGACTATAAAGAAATGTACGGCAGGTTCTGCCAGGAAAAGCGATCTAAGGACCTCGATGTAAGAATAGCATGGTTTATCCATAGTGTGCAGTATTCGTTTATTTCGTATCGTGCGGATGGCAAAGTTCATGAAGACCTGATCAAGAGCAAAAGGAGCCTAAAAATAACAAAGGAAGAGATACTTTCCAATCTTGATCTTGCAGACAAGATGAGATGCAATTTGAATGACACCAGTATCGATGCCAAGCCTATTTTGATGCAGCTTGCTGAAGAAGAGTAGTTCGCATTCTAATCTTTGAATGATTTTGAAACGATTATCATACAGCTTAACTGGCTTGATATCCGTGCTGGTAAGTTATATAATTCTCTGTGATTTTGTGCAATAGCATAAGAAAAAAGTATTGTTTGGAGGAAAACATAAATGCCATATGAAGCAGATTTTTTTTGTGATTATAAGGGGTTAAAGAAGGCGACAAGAGCTAGGCTGATTATTATGCTAAAGGAATACTGGTGGTTATTTCTCCTTATTTACATAGCTATGCCGGGCAAATTAATCATATCCGGCATAATGAAGAATAATGCCAGCGATATTTTCGCAGGTGCAAGTGCCTCAATTATTCTAATAGTTGTCTATGCTTTTGTAATTGATTTCAGTGTTCGCAGACAGGTAAAGACCAATAAAGCCCTGGGAAATTTAAATGTGCACTACACCTTCAATGAAGAAGATTTCGAGTGGACATCTCCAAAGGTTAGCGCCAGATCAAATTACAGCGCTATCTACAGGATTGTCGAGGACAAAAACTTCTTTTTCCTTAAGCCTTCAGCGAGACAGATGATGATAGTTCCAAAAGAAAACTGCTCGTCTGAGCTGATAGCTTTCCTGGAGAATAAAAAGACTGAGATAAACTGCAATAAGAAAAAAAAGCTTTAAGACATAAAGAAAAGCTTTATCTTTCAGTATAACGCTCCACCTTCTATGGACTTAGAGCGGAAAATTGGAAGTTATTTTCTATAATAAAAGTGAAATGAAGAGAAGAGAGTCTTTACTACGATTTTGTAAGGGCCTCTTTTTTTCTTTGCATGGAAATAGTATCATTGAGAAGTTGCATTTAATATGTTTTGGGAGGAAAACTTTTTTATGGGTGAAAAGAAAGTAACTGGCTTTGATTTCTTATGGTGTGCGCTGTATGCATGTGCGGCTTTTGCTATAGAATTGCTGAGTCAGTTCGTTGAAGGGAAGATGGGGGTTGATGTAAGTAACTACAGTGCATCGCAAAACATAATTCATTGGGTAATAACTACAGTATTGTGGGTCATTGCCGGAATTATAGTAATCTATATCGGAAAGAAAACGACAAACTTCGATATCTGGGAGCGCCGTGAAAAATTAAAGAGATGGCAATACGTAGCACTCTTGGTGTGCTTCGTAGTAAATATCATTGCGAAGTATCTGGATTGGAATGGTTTTAAAGTCCTTATTGAATGGAATTCTAAGGAACCGATCTTGTTCATATTCCAATATATTTATTATCTGGCAGAAGGATTCCTTATTTCTCTTGTTATTGTCTATGGTCAGAAGGCATTTGAGAAATGGTTTAATAACGATAAGATTCCTTATGGGGGAATTGTTCTTGGACTGATATGGGGATTGTTTCACATATTGACTAAAGGTAGTGTGCTTGTTGGGATTTTTTCTGCAGTGGCTGGTTTTCTATTTGGAACAGCATATATTTTTACAAACAAAGATTATAGGAAAGCATTACCTATCATTACGTTACTGTTCATTTTATAGTAACCGTTTTTCAATTGTTATAACTTTAAGTTTGAAGGAATGGTTATATTCCAGGATAATAGTCCAGATGTTTATGTTCAAGGAAAAGAAATACGATTATGCTAAATAGGAATAAAGTAATAAAAGATGTTATAGGCCAGGCCGTAAAGGATATGGGCTTTACTTACAAGCGTAAATTATTTGGTGTCATATGGACTTTCTCAAGAACCGTTGGAAGCGTAGAGCAGTGCATATCTATTCAGCAGGAAAGCTGGGTTCAAAAAGATTACATGCTGATGATCTACACATCTGCCAGAGGGCATGATATTGTGGAAATCGGTAAGGTTTTACCTGAGTATAAGAACAAGAGAAACTGGGAGGCTGAAACAGACGAGGAGTTCGTAAAAGTAATAGAATTCTTTGCTTCATTTTTAAAGGAAAAGGCCCCTGCAATCCTGGAAGAGATGCTAACGGACAAGGGTCCTGTCCAGGAGGATCCTTTTGAAACACCTGAAAGAAAGAAGTATTTTAAAGAGCATAGAAAAGAGTTGGTAGAAAAGTATGATGCTATCTATCATATTCTTTCAATTGAATCCGCAGAGGATAAGCTGAAACGTATTGATGAAGTGCTGTGGGATAAAAGGGAAGCAGAGATAACTCCCGATAATGAGGAAGAGATGTATGACCTTTTCATGGGGCTGGCTGCTATTTTGTCAGAAATAATGCTTGTCTATGATGGCGCCAAGATTAACTATGACAAACAACATGTAGAGCTGACTGTTCCCGGCTGTGCCGCGATTCATCCTTTGTATAACGTGGCTTCGGGCTGGAAGAGCTATCATGTACATAATAACAAATCTACCCTTTACATATGGGCTATCGGCAGGATGATACCAATGATGTGTGAAATGAAAAAGCAGCTAATGAAATTGTGGTAAAAGCTTTGCTAAATTTGAGTATCTCGGAGAAGAACGTGATTTGACGTACTATGTTATTGAAAGATAAATTCAAATTTGTTGGAATAGTTATATTTCAGCATAACTTACTAAAGGAATGTTTCATAAAAGGGAATTAAGACGCATGGCTGATCAAATTGAATTACAAAAAATACATCATTGTCTTAGAATAATCGAAAATATAAAGAAACAGATAGGTGATGAGGACGCAGTTTGCTATGTCGAAAAAGCTATGGATTTAACCCGGAAATGGCTGAATGATAAAACGGATGTATCTCAAAAGTTGTATGATCTTTTAGATGATGAAGAATGTAGTTTGACACTGTATCAGGAATCTGAAAAAGATGAGTGTGTGATTGAAGTATGGAATTGCATTATTGATGCGGTAGCGTATATATGCCGTAAGATTTATGAAGAACAAGGTGCAGATTATTTTCCCGAGCCGATTGAATTGGTTGATGAAGACACCTATTCAAGATTGATAGCTGGTTATGAGAAATGTATGAAACAGTAAATTTCAGGATAACCGAGAAAGATGAATTTGAAGGGATAAAATATGTTTTTTGGTGTAGAAGATTTAAAGACAGATGAAATATTTTTAAAACTAACTAAAACATGTGAGGAACAACCTGAGAAGAGGTGGCTCCCAGCTTATTATTTGGATATTTGTTTAGTGGATGGAACCACGATTGGAAAATGCGATTTAAGGATAGGACACAATGACAAAACATATATTGGCGGCAACATCGGCTATGGAATTGATGAACCTTATCGCGGGCACCATTATGCCGCCAAGGCATGTAAACTTCTGTTTCAACAGGCGAAGAAACATGGCTTGGATTATTTGATTATTACATGTGATCCGGCTAATGTAGCTTCTTACAAAACTTGCGAGCATGTAGGCGGTATATTTATTGAGACAGCAAATATTCCAGAAGATAATGAAATGTATGCGGAGGGTAAACGAAAAGTGAAAGTCTATAGGTTTGATATATAAATCGGAATATATTCCAGGATAACGGAGGAAAAAAGATGGCTGGAACAATTATTTCTGGTGTGATTTTCTGTATAGTTGCAATGATAATGCTTGGAATTGGAGTTAGTCAGCTAAAGAGTAAGGAACCTGTTGGTTTTTATACAGGAGAAAAACCCCCGAAAGTAGATCAATTATCAGATGTCAATTCATGGAATAAGAAACATGGCGTAATGTGGATCATTTATGGCATTTGTATTATTGGCTCGTGGATTTGTTCTGCGTTTATTGGAGGAGACAGCATATACTCCGTGATTCCGTTATGTATAGGCACGATTATTCCTATTCTGATTATGGTATTTCTTCATCACAAATGGGTGAAAAGGTATTTTATACAATAAATTCAAATTTGTAGAGCGATTAAATTACAGGATAATGGACTAAGTAAAACATGAAGAAAAGGATTAATAGAAAAGAATTTAATGATTTTAAAGCTTTAATACAAAGGGATCTAAACTCGGATGAATATCCCTTTGTTGTAACTGTTCAAAAAAATAAAATTGTTGCCAGGTGGAAAACGCAGCAAATCTCGGAAGAAACTGACAACAGGGACACCGGTTCCTTTTATGTGACATATATACTTAGCAGAGACAAAACGTTTTGCGGCGGTGAAACCTTGCTTGTCAAAGATACTTATAAGCCGCCATTGTCCACGGAGACCAGAGCTGTTTTTTCACTCTCTACACCGAAGAATTTGCCTTGGAGAAAAAGAATCGATCATAAGGATTGGGCGAATATTGGATTTGATGAGGACAAACTCCTTTCCATCATTGAACATTATCTGAGAGATCACGGTTTTGCATATCTCCCGGGAATATGGAATCACAAACGCTTAAGCTGGGAAGAGGGATTTTTGTTTCGCATTGCCGGTATTATTTTTCTATTCGTAGGCATTTTTTTGCTAGTGGGATTTTTGAATAGCTCAATGATCAGTGATTGCTTACGAGTAGATGCTTTTTTCGCAGCAGCTATTTTCCTTCTTTTGTTTGCGACGCTGCTACCATTGATCATGATCATAATTGGAGTCCTGATGTCTCTGATTGGATTTGGCAAAATGGAATTCTATGACCTCAGGCCGGAAGTGGGCATCAAGTTGGTTTTAGGTATCATTATAGTATCCTGGTCAGTGATATTTGCATTGACTATTTCAAATTGAAGGATGTGACGATCATAGGTATATCTCTCGGAGGGTACCTTGCACCCAGAGCCGCAGCTTTTGACAAGATCACGCAGGATATGCAGGATAAATGCGAAGAAATTTTGTAGCAACGAATGATCAGATCATCTTCTGCATTTTGGGGCCCATAGGGGATTGGATAAAAAGTCTTGCCTGAGTTCGTAATTGTAGAAATATATGATAGTAAGATATATCGGAAGATAAATTGCCACGGAGGAGAATTAGAATATATGTATAAAAACGGAATTACAGATACAAAAGGAATGGCATGTAAACGATGATTGAAATGATCATGAAAAAGGCTACAGGGGCCGGAATATTGGCCGTTTGTATTTCCTTGTTGGCGGGATGCGGTTTTATCGCTCCAAGTCAAGGTCATGTGGCCCGCCAGATGGCGAAAAAGTATGGGGAAAGATTCGAATATATAGACAATGACGAGGAAACTTCACAGTACAGATACCGGACTAGCCAAATGGCGTCCAATGAAAAGATTGCTGTATCTTATCGTGAGGACGTTCTGAAGGATGAGTATGCATCCTACCTATTACAGTATGATGAAGCTGAGTATATCTCTAAATACTTTGATAAGTTTTTTGCTGAGTATAAGGTTTATCCAACAATTCGATATCTTTCGAGTGACCTTGATGCCAATAGCACATTGGATGATCTATATGAAGCAAATCCAAATATAAGAGTATACATTCGCTTCATCATTCCAGAGAGGGAATTAACCAGTAATTCTGACATGAATAAGCGTATGGAGCTTTGTTGCAAGGATATAGCAACAGATGGAAAAAGATATACTATCGTAGCATATCCGGTTGATGACGATAGATATTATACTTTTGATCGCAGTGACACAGCTGATTTTAATACTGTTAAGGATGATTACTGGAGCTGTAGTATCTCCGGTGGAGTGGTAAAGGTCAGCGATCTGATGGATTAAATATGAAAGAATATTATGATATTACAAAATGAAAAGATCCGCAGCGAAAAGCTGTATCGAGTAGGATATCTACCGAGCATAAACAAATACGTTATGGCATGCGTGGTTCCATGGATTTCGTGGTACGACAGGTATTTTGAGATATCAGAAGCTGAATACAATAGCTTTGGCTTAGAGGATTTAGATAAACTTGCCACGGAGCTTTGCAACAGAGGTAACTCATCGCCTCGTTTTTTGTTTTCTGATAAGAACGGAGAAAACAATGAAGAACAGCGTGCTTTACGGGAAAAGGCGGAACTAACATGAATTTAACAGAAGCTTTTATATAACTAATCGCTCGCAACCAAATTTAACAAAAAATAGAAAAATTTGTAAGCTTCGCTTGGTAGACAGGCGGAGCTTACTTTTTTATGATTAAAAAAATGTTAAAATATTTAGCAAAGGTGGTAGAAATATGAGAAAGGCATATTTGGATAATATTCGCTGGATAACAGTAGTGCTGGTTGTCATCTATCATGTAATCTACATATTCAACGGTGTAATACAACATGGAATCATCGGTCCCTTCAGTGAGCACCAGCCCCAGGATACGTATCAGTACATTGTATATCCCTGGTTCATGTTACTTCTGTTTGTGGTATCCGGCATGTCAGCCCGCTATGAACTGGTTAAGCGAACAGAGAAGGAATTCATCAGAGTAAGGACAAGAAAGTATCTTGTGCCATCAACAATCGGCCTTCTGGTTTTCGGCTGGGTTCTTGGCTATTACAACATGCTGATGTCCGGTGCTTTTAATTCCATGAACAACGTACCGGGGCCAATCCTTTTCCTGATAATGGCAGTCAGCGGATCAGGTCCGCTGTGGTACATTCAGATGCTTTGGCTCTTCAGCCTGATACTGGTACTGATCAGAAGGATTGAAAAAGACAGATTCTATAATATCTGTGGCAAAGCAAATCTTTTGACACTTATACTTCTTGTCATACCCGTATACGGAGCAGCGCAGATACTTAACACACCGATAATAGTGGTATACAGATTCGGTATTTACGGACTGGGCTTTTTGATCGGCTACTTTGTACTGTCCCATGACGAAGTGATGGATCGACTTGGCGAAAGCTGGCTGTTATTAAGCATTCTTGCCCTCGCATCCTGCGTAGCCTTCGTGATTTTATATATAGGTCAGCCTTATCCGGATCACGTGGTTCTGGATACAATCATGTGCAATGTATACGCATGGTTTGGAACACTCGGTATACTTGCCTTCATGAAAAAATGGGGCAATTTTGAGAATGCCTTCTCAAGGTGGATGTGCCGAAAATCATGGGGCCTCTATGTATTCCATTATCTGATGATCGCTGTCAGCGGATGGTATCTGCATACATTATGTCCGTCCCTTGCTCCTGTCATCGTATACCTGTTGGTTGCAATAGCAGCATTCGCAGGCTCCTACCTTCTGTATGAAATCATGAGCCGTATACCTTTCATAAGGTGGTGTGTTCTGGGAATAAAAAAGGAGAAGAAAGAATGAGTTTTGCTGATAACCTTATTGAATTAAGAAAGCTTAACAATCTGTCGCAGGAAGACATCGCCGAGAAAATAGGCGTATCCAGGCAGACGCTTTCAAAATATGAGACCGGAGAGTCGCTTCCGGATATAGAGAGGTGTAAGCAGCTGGCGGACATCTTCGGTGTAACCATGGACGATCTTATCTCATATGAAAAGACTGATTCAGAGAACCTGGGATATGGCATACCACCAAAAGGAAAACATATCTTTGGATTGGTCAAAGTAGGAGATAAGGGTCAGATCGTCATTCCTGCCAAAGCAAGAAAGATCTTCGATATAAGAACAGGCGACAATCTGATAGTTCTCGGAGATGAATTCCAGGGTATTGCCCTTATAAAAGAAAAAGGTCTCCTGGGACTTATCAACAGTGCAAAAGGAAGTATGGAGTGACTATGAACAAGAGGAGAAGATGAAAATGATTGATATAAGAATTGCTACAAAAGATGATATAGACTGTCTGATGAGTATTCGCCTTGAGATGCTTACGGTAGTGAACAACCTACCAGAAAATTATGAACATTCAGATGAAGTGATAAATGAAAGTCGTGATTACTTTTTAAATGGAGATCAGATGACTGTTCTGGCTAGCGACGGAGATAAAGTTATTGGTTGTGCATCCATGAGTTTTATCAGGATAATGCCAACCTTTGCGCACCCTACAGGAAAAAGAGCCCATCTTATGAATGTCTACACAAGAAGTGAATACCATCGTCAGGGAATAGCGCGAAAAATGGTTGAAATGCTGATCGAGAAAACATGGGAAAAAGGTGCAACAGAGATCAGTCTTGATGCAACCGCAATGGGAAGACCACTCTATGAAAGTATGGGCTTTACTGATTCTACAGAATGTATGGTACTGACGAATCTGTAGGAGGAATAGTATGAGAGAAATAACACCGAACGAGGTAAGCAAACTGTACGATTGTATTCGTGAGTTATCAGACTATCACAATACAACTTCTGTGAATTTCAAAGGATTTTATCCTTTAAATTCATATGAAAAGACCCTGGAATCATTTGAGGCTGCATTACGAGAGAAAAAATCCTATATTGCAGTCACTGAAATTGAAGACCGGATTATCGGCTTCTGCAAAGTAGATATTATAGGAGGAATCGGTAAACTGGACTATTTGGTGGTGAAGGAAGAATTCCGAGGAAAAGGGTTTGGTAAAGAACTCATGGACTGGGCTATGCTAATGTTTGACCAAAATAATGTCAGACATATCGAAGTAAAAGTGGTTGATGGTAACAAGACGATTCATTTGTATGAAAAGTATGGTTTCAAAATGAAATCTCACATATTAGGGATTGAGCGATGAACTACCTCCGTGTGTGCTTGAGAGATATATCAGTAACCCTGATGTGGAGCACCACAACTCCTACGCAACATTTCTGATAGACGGAGAACTGATTGATTGTTATACGGCCTGTATCACAACAAAGAGTTATGCCGAGGCACAATCAGGCTTTATGTCCAACGATGCTACGGCTCTAGTTCCTGTTGACGGAACGGATATTTATTATACCAGCGAACAGGCATCAAACTTTGATGAGGTCTTTGGAACAAATACCGGTTATGTAACTGATCCGGAGGAATGTATGGCGGATAACTTTGCCTATGCGATGCTATACGGTATGAAAGGCAAAGACGGTAAAGGATATCCGAACCCGGAGATCATCCAGGGGATAATTGATTACCTGAAGCAATAATATGGACGAATTCCTAAAAATGAAAAGTGAGATTATGAACAAGAAATATATACCAAGGAAAATGATCCCTCGAAGTCGTTTCAGAGACCTGTATAAAGAATGGGACGAGGAGGACCGGGCTCTTTTGATAGATAAGATGAATGTCCTTCTCTTCGAGAACTCTCAATATACAGATTCCAAGAACTACGGGTTTTTGTGTAATCTTCTTACATCCCTTGCTATCGTTCAAGTGCTTGAAAGTAAGGGCATGCCGAGAAAAGAGGCTGAACAGTATACAGCCGATGCTATGTATAAGTTCATAGAACCGCAGATCAAGTCTATGAAAAAGCTGGCGAACAATGGCTGGTTTGTGCGTTTTCTCAAGCTTACTATGCCAATGAAGTTTAGGAATACACTTGGATATGGATGGGATGTTGAGTTCCCGAAGTGCGGTAGGGATGAGTTTTCTATGATAACGCATAAGTGCATTTTCCATCAGATATTCGAAAAATATGGTATGCCTGAGATGACTGCGATATTCTGCAAGGTTGATGATATTTTATACAGTGATCTGCCCCGTGCGGATTTTTTATATTCACAGCAGATAGGGAACGGCGGGACTATGTGCGATTATAAGTTCAGAAGAAAAAAACTTTCAGTTTGACGTACAATTGTCTCAAGACACAGCCGATAAAGGTATGAAGCCATGAAGAAACCTGACTTTAAGGATCTGAAAAAACTAATAAAGGCGATAAATGACACCAACGATGCGTTTAAGAGCATCTATGCAGAGAAAGACTCGCAGGAAAGCCGCATTAAAGCCATTTGCAAAAGGATGGCATCCGAAAAAGCCAGAGAATCTCTTGGCGAATTTTCCGTTGAGGAGCTTAAGAATGCCAAGGTTGGTATACGCGTGGCAGCCCTTCAGGAGGCCGGATATACCGACCTTGGGAAGATCGCAAAAGCTACTGATTACGACATCCGGAACATAGAAGGCATCGGCGATAAGCAGATAGAGGCCATAAGGCATATTATCACTGAATTTGCAAACAGCCTCTCATCAAGGGTTTCCATCGTGCTTGATGCAAATGACCCTGAGCTGATTACTGAGATGTACCGCTATCTAAAGAGTGAAGATGTGCGCAGAGATGCTCAGGAGCCGGCCAAAAACCTTGATCTGTATGCCGCGAAAGTCGCATCCTCAGGTATAATACTTGGCGGCTTTGGATGGCTCTTTTCCGGAAACGATAAAAAAACCCGCACCATTAATATGGTTTCGGAGATATACGAATTCTGCAACAGCGCTTTCTTTGAAAAGCTCCTTGGCCTTATTGACAGGTATCACTGCGCCATCAATTCGCTTAGCGAAGATGCAGTGCAGGCTTTTACGCTAAACAGCGCGGATTTCTATGCCCTGCTGGAGAAGCTTGGAAGTAGCAGTGGTAACAGGCCGTTTATCTACGACAGCATACCCGGGCAGCTGGCCGAAGAAATAAGTAGCATACAACTTTCGCAAAAGACCTTTCGAGGGAACCTGCGTGTATATCAGGAATTCGGCGCAAAGTATATATTGCATCAAAGCAAGGTCCTCCTCGGCGATGAGATGGGCCTTGGTAAGACCATTCAGGCGATAGCTGCCATGGCTCATATTCAAGAAACCACGGATGGATTATGTCATTTTCTGGTGGTCTGCCCGGCCAGTGTCCTTGTCAACTGGTCAAAAGAGCTATCGAAGTTCAGCAACATTGATGCGTACATTCTGCATGGCCAGACTTTAGATGATGCATTTGACAGGTGGAGAGATCATGGGGGAGCCGCCATCACCAACTACGAATCCATGGGGAAAATAGTGAATCGTATCGACAATCACATGACTCTCGAGATGCTGGTAATTGATGAGGCGCATTACATCAAGAACCCCGATGCCAAGAGGACCATGTACATCAGGCGCCTTGATAATGAATCCAAGCGCATTCTTATGATGACCGGGACACCTCTGGAGAATCGTGTCGATGAAATGTGCAATCTGATAGATTTTGTAAGGCCTGACATGACCAAGGAGGTTCGAGGAATGGCGCACCTTAGCCATGTTCCGGAATTCAGAGAGGCGCTATCTCCTGTTTATCTGCGAAGGACAAGGACTCAGGTGTTAAAAGAGCTGCCTCCTATCGACGAGAAACAGGAATGGTGCGAAATGTCTTTTGACGACCAAAAAGCGTATACTGCGGCTGTCATGAACAGGAATTTCCAGGATATGCGCCGCGTGGGCTTTCTTCAGGAAGACATAAAAACTTCCGCTAAAACCTGCAGGCTCCTTGAGCTGTGCAATGAGGCAAAGGCGGAGGGAAGAAAAGTCGTTGTGTATTCCTTCTTTAGAGATACCATATCCAAAGTGGCCACGATCCTTGGCGATAAGTGCATAGGCGTTATAAGTGGAGATACACCCGTAGCTCATAGGCAGGATATAGTCGACAGATTTGGCGAGGCAAAAGATGGAAGCATCCTGCTCTGCCAGATAATAGCAGGAGGAGTGGGTCTTAACATACAGGCTGCCAGCATGGTGATATTCTGTGAGCCGCAGATAAAGCCGTCCCTTACAAGCCAGGCACTCTCCAGGGTTTACCGAATGGGCCAGGTCAGGAACGTGACGGTGTACCATCTTCTTTGCCCGGAAACCATAGACGAAGAAATGATGCTGGTGCTTGAACAGAAGCAGAACGAATTCGACAATTATGCAGGCGAATCAGTACTGGCAGGTGCTTTCGACAACCTTATGGACAAGGAATGGATCAGCGATGTGATTGAAAAAGAAAGCAAGAAGTATTAAAAGCGAGGTTTCAGGATAATAAGAATCTTCATATGGAACTGAGTTGGCTTGACGTGGAGAAACGTTTGCTTGAGCATCCGGGCTCCATGGATGTTTTGAGAAGGATGGAGGAGAGCGGAGGAGAACCGGATACCATCGGCTATGACGAAAAGACGGGAAAGCCAATTTTCTGCGACTGCGCAAAGGAGTCCCCTTCTGGGCGCAGAAGCCTGTGCTATGACGAAAAGGCATTACAGGGGCGTGCTAAAAACCCGCCGTCAGGCAGCGCCGAATGGAAAGCAAAAGAAATCGGCGTTTTGATCATGACGGAGGAACTCTATCGCCGACTGCAAAGTCTCGGGGAATTTGATTTGAAAACGTCAAGTTGGATCACTACGCCGGATGATATTCGCGACAAGGGCGGTGCATTGTTCTGCGAACGACGTTACGGTACGGTTTTCACATTCCATAACGGGGCGGATTCGTACTATTCCGTGCGCGGGTTCAGAGGCTATACGCTTATATAAAAAAGAATAATCCAGGCATTGCCTGGATTATTCTTTGCTTATCTTAGCGGAAAGTCACTGCACTTCCATCTATCTTTTTACTCTC
Source organism: Butyrivibrio sp. VCB2001 (assembly GCF_000423965.1). Classification (NCBI taxonomy): domain Bacteria; kingdom Bacillati; phylum Bacillota; class Clostridia; order Lachnospirales; family Lachnospiraceae; genus Butyrivibrio; species Butyrivibrio sp. VCB2001. The sequence goes on from NZ_AUIZ01000022.1 coordinate 37,871, forward strand.
ATATACGCCGCTGTCCGCCAGTTTATAGAGTTCTTCGAAGGATTGTTTCACGCCTCCTTTGTAGAACGCAGCACCGGCGCTGACACAGACTTTTCTCTCTTCGAGTTCAGGAAAATCCATTTTGGCAATCTCACTAAAAAGACGCTCCAATACGACTTTTCCGGCCTCTTCATCATTCAAATTCATAACATATGCAGCATATTCGTCACCACCCAAGCGGAAGATGATATCCTCATCCCTAAAGGTGATCTTTAAAACATCAGCGATTCCTCGAAGCACCTTATCACCGACATTATGGCCCAGTTTATCATTGAATTCTTTAAACTTGTCAATATCCAGAATGCAGAGCATTCCTGCCTTATTGTTAGCCATAGCGTCGATCACTTTACGCTCGCCGCTTCCCCTGTTTAAAATACCGGTCATTAAATCGGTGCTGGCAAGAATCTCAAGATTCTGTCGCTCTTTAGCTGAAGCCACAATGTCATCTACATTTTTGAAACCGGCAAGTAAATCGCTGTTGGGAACATTGGCATTGATGAGAATATACGTAAACTGATAATAGTGTACCTCGCCTTTATCCATAACTCGGTAACTGGACACATACTCCGAATTATCTTTTAGCTTGCTTTTAATCGTCTCAAGAGAGATGGCATTATACATCCACTCCTGATCCTCAGAATACACACGGTCCTTTACATACTGTTTATAGAGTACATCGTAGGAATATACCTTTTCTCCGGCACCTTCCATACCTTTGGTAACATAGCCGTCCAGCTTCAGGATCACCACATCACCGGTCTTGGGATTTATTTTGAAGATATTGTAGTAATCGCGGCTTAAGGTTTCCACGATATCCAACTGTTCTCTTAAATAGCGCTTATCTGCAATATGCTTACGAATGGTTTTATCAATGTCCCTGAAAGCCAGGATGAAATTATCCGTTTCACCCGGCTGTCCGGCCAGTGCAAATGCCATCTGATGATAGGACATATTTCCGTCATCAGCCAGACGCATATAATCAAGCGTAAACAGATCTCCGTCTTTGATCCTGGAAAGTACGTAGTCCATCTTCACATCACGCTGGATGCTCTCAATGTTGGTTACCACGAAACGGTCAACGTATTCCTCAATAAAGCGGTCGTAATTGTCAAATTGAAATCCGAGTGCCACAGCAGAGCGATTTGTATTCTCTCCGGTGGAGCGGTACAGATCCATGTCCATTGTTTTGGAATTGATGACCCAGATTGTATGATACTCTTTTCCAATTCCGGTAATAATACCTGTCAAGCGCTTGATACGCGCATTAAAATCCTCAACCAGACCGCGCTGATCTTCAGGATAGATCGCCGGATCGATCAATTCGTTTTCTTTTATGATTAAATCTGTTTGCATATTCCCTCCTGCGACCATAAATATGCCTGATTCTTATGTATTCTCGTCATTAACAGCCTTACCCTCATGGGCCAGCTTAAACATAGACTCAGCAAAAAACCTGCGTATCACGTCAAGGATATTTTCCTTGGGTGAGGTTTTCAGAAGATATCCATCCGGTTTGTACTCAAGAACGTGGAATACGATATCCTTATTGCTATTGCCTGTAAGGAGTATTATAGGGATTCTGGGATCAGTATAATCTGTGCGGATGATCTTCATAAGGTCAAAGCCATCCATTTTGGGCATCTCCAGATCAAGCAATAACAGGTCGGGAGTAACCGTGGAGAGCCCCGATAGCATCTCGCTTCCGCTGTTAAAGCACTGCACGTTATAAAGAGAGCTCAGCCAGTGATGGATAACTGACAGATACGCAGGATCATCATCAACTACAAAGATGGTCTTTTTTCTGTGGAAATCAGTTTCCAGCTCGGTATAAAAGACCATATCATTTACAAAAGTCCCGATATCAACCGGCCTTGGATAGGTCCTTGAGACTCTGTGTGAGCCATTTGACGCCATAGCCTTGTTGATGTCGGTAAGTTCACCTGTAAGGCACAGTATCTTGGAATCATCCTGACATATTTCTCCCAGAAGATTCATAGTTATGCTGATATTGGATGCGTCATTGGACCCGGGATTGTAGATCACAATGTCAGCTTCATTTCTGCCGGTTATGATCCTGTCGGGCTCATCAGGTATTGTAATGACATTAAACTTAGCCTCAGTAAGATTATTTACGATACCTTTTTTGACGATTCCCTCGCCGCTCTGGATATATAGAATAGAAGGGCGGTGGAAGGGGTTGTTTTCTTTAGAAATAACAGGTGATATCTGCTCAGACTCTTTTGCTTTATTGGCAAATATCTCCTCATTTTCAATAGGAGAGAGGGAATTCTTAAATTCTCTGTAGGCCTTTAGAAAGTCGCCTGTTTCTCTTTTTATGAGGCTGTAGTTTTCTTCTCTGGCAGCTGCTTCCAGCATTGCTGCGGTTTTTCCAAGTTTCTTGGCACCAACAAGTCTTGCCATGCTCTTTAAAGAGTGGACTCTTAAGGCATACATGGTCCAGTCTTCGTACTCAAGAAAGAATCCCAGCTCATCAGCTTTTTCATCCACAGAAGAGTAAAAGATATATAGGGCGTCCAGATAATCCTCATAGTCGCCACAGTTCGTAACACCTACGCCCAGATCAAGCTGTGGAATGATCTTGAGCCAAACAGGCAGCTTTTCTATTTCTTTTTTGACATCAATTTCATAATCTCCGGACCTTTCGCCGCTTACAATCTCAGCATCAGATAAGCCGGAGTCGTAAGAAGTATCTTCTTCCGTGTCAGAGGAATGCTCTTCATCCCCAAGGTACATCATGATGGCTTCGTAGAGTTCCCTTGGATCAACGGGCTTTATCAAAACATCGGCAAACCCGGCAGCTTTGTAGAGATTTACATTGCTTCGGCCTTCCTCTGTTGTGTGACAGATTATAGGAACATCTTTTCCGCGCTCTTTAAACATCTCTTTTAGCCTGACAAGAGTATCTACTCCGTCAAGCTCGGGCATGCGATGGTCTAACAGGACCAGGTCGTAGTCATTTGCCTTGCACAGATCGATACATTCTATGCCGCTTTCGGCCTGATCAGAGGTGATTCCATGTGTCGCCAGTATAGATGCCAGCACTATTCTGTTTATGCGCATATCATCGACGATAAGCACGCGGGATTTATTGTTTTCCATAAAAAGATTATAACATGGATACAACGTAGCACGTCTATTTAATTGCTTCTATTTAAGCATAACAAAAGTCCAGTTATTTGCCGCCTTTCTGGCAATTTCTTTTTAATAACAATAATTAGATATGCTTTTTATATCATCTTATTCAAAAAACCAGGACTAATTTGCTTAAAATCAATTAACCCTGGTTTTCTTACCAATAAATTTAATATCACAACAAAAAAGACTGCAATTTCATTAGTGGGATATAATACCATCTTTTGCCAAAGCTGCTATGAATCGTTTTATGCTATATGACAGGTTTGAAATTGCAGCAATAATGACAAGCCAGCCATAGAATGTATAACTAAAAGGGCTTTCGTCAAAGAAACTAACCTTGAGCGCAAAGTTACAAACAAGAATAATTAATCCTTGAACCAATATTGGAATTAATCCGGTTATAGTAGATATCTTAACAGAAGGTGCTACTTTGCTAAACTCTTTGTTTCTCACCATTAGAAATGCATTTAATAGATATAGCGCTGAAATAATATAAAAAATAATAGAAAGAAAAGCTAAAAATTTAAGTCCACCAGTTGAAATCCCATATGAACCCATTTTATTAATCATCTTAAACATACCAAATGAACCATTTGAAACTGACAGCCCCAGTACACTTCCTTCTACGGTATCAAAGAGAAAACTAGCGGTTACAAGAGCATTTGAAAAAAGAATAATTATAAGAAAAAGAGATCTTTCTGTTATATTAATATTACTTAAATTGGGCGTTGCGATTTCAAGATGCAACGTACCGTTGGATTTTTGTGATTCTGCCTGTTGAAATGATATCATTCTTTTGGAAGATTCTTCAGGTCTTTCATCTTTTAGCGAACATCCGCATTTATAGCAAAATTCCGCTGTTTCTTTTACTTCTGCCCCACATTTACTACAATACATTTTTCATCCTCCTTATTAGGTAATTTAGTACTGCACATATTAATAACCCCTCCAACCAAAATGTGCATAAATACTCACTGCGTTTCTAACTTTATAATACAATATATGACCATTGATGAGAAGTATTAGTTAACGATACTGAAGAAGAACATCAAAACACTCTGCAGTATACTGGCGGCCATAGAAGCAAGAAAAACTCTCTGTTATAATGTATATATGGCAAATAAAGGAAAAAAGCGACAAAAGAATAAATCCCTGGCTGCAAAGTCCTTTTTGAAAGATGATCCGGCGTTTGATGGAATGACAAAAGAAGTTATGGCTGTTTATGATTCAATGACAGAAGAGGAGCGCGCCAGGGCAGAGCTTGATACAGCTGCGCAACAGGATCTGCAGAATACATTTACTCGCCTGGGACTTGAGGGAATTATCCTCAAAATATAAGTATATGGGCGATTTTATGAAACAGTACAGCTGGTCAGAGTTTTACATGTCTGACCTTGATGAATTTTAACTCATTCATCAAGCAGATTCGTCATGCTCTTCATGCTGAGAGCAATAGTTGATGCATTGTGAAGAAATGCAGTGGTTGTGGGAGTAAAGATTCCCAGCATTCCCATGATTATCAGGAATGAGTTAAACCCGATTATGGAATTGTAGTTCAGATTGATCCTTCGAATCAGCTTAGTGCTGAGACTTCTTAGTGTTAAAAGAGCTCCAAGATCATCTGAAGATATGGTTATATCAGCGATTTCCCTTGCAATGGACGCTCCGGTGCTGACTGCTATTCCTGCATCTGCTTCGGAAAGAGCAGGGGAGTCATTGATTCCATCGCCGATCATAATGACTTTTCTGCCGGCTTCATGTTCTTTCCTTATGAAGTTTGCCTTATCTTCCGGAAGAACTTCAGAGAAATATCTTGTTACGCCTGCCTTTTCTGCAACAGATCTGGCAGTTCTTTCGCTGTCTCCGGTCATCATAACAACATTTTCAAAACCGGTTTCTTTTAATCTTCTTATTACTGAAGGTGCATCATCTCTCTGCGGATCCTCAATAAGTATAACTGCAGCAAGTACTTCGCCTATAGCCATGTAAAGATGCGAATACTCAGGTGGAAGAGAATCAAAAAGCTCATCTTCACCATCCGGAACAGTACATTTCTCATCTTCAAAAATATAATGATGACTGCCAATGCACACTTTTTGATTGTCTATGGTGCTTGATATTCCATGCGCAACAATATAGGTTGCTTTGGTATGTTTCTCTTCATGGACAAGGCCTTTTTCCTCTGCAGCTTTGACAACAGCGTTGGCGATGGAATGAGGGTAGTGCTCTTCAAGACACGCTGCAAGGCGCAGCATTTCGTTCTCGTCATGGCCACCAAAAGTGACAACCCTAGCTACCTTCGGGGTAGCATGTGTCAAAGTTCCGGTTTTATCAAAAACAATCGTATCTGCTTCAGCTACGGCCTCAAGGAACTTACCGTCCTTTACGGAAATCTTGCGATTTCCTGCTTCCCTCATGGCAGAGAGTACTGAAATCGGCATTGCAAGCTTAAGCGCACAACAGAAATCAACCATTAGTATGGAAGTTGCCTTGGTGGCATTTCTTGTGATCAGCCAGGTGAGGAGAGTAGCACCGAAAGTATACGGAACAAGCTTGTCTGCAAGATGTGCAGCCTTTGCTTCCGACTCAGATTTGAGCTTCTCCGATTCCTCTATCATGGCCACGATCCTGTCATACCGTCCCTTACCCTGGGCTTTCTGTACAGTAATGACAAGCTCACCTTCATCAATAACCGTTCCGGCATATACCAGGGATCCTTCGACTTTATGTTTTTGTGAATAATTAAGGGCTCTGAGCAGAAATTGTTCAGAGCTCTTTTTGTAATTGTTTATTGTTATTTAGGAATTTCGTTGTCGTAAAAATGATATAATTAATAGTAATAAGTAACTATCTTTGCTGTAACCCGGAGGGCAGAGGTTGAAAAGAAGCCTGATAATAACAATAAATCTTCTCATAATGGGGTTCATTCTGTTCTTCATCATCAGGTATGCGAATACAAGGGCGCAAGAGAGCAATAAAAATGGCATCATCGCCTTTGAAAAGATGACCGTGACCACCAATCAGATCATCGCCAACTACCTTGAAGATGAACAACACCTTTGTGATATATGGGCCAACTATATCAATCGTTCAGCAGAAGCCGGTACCCCGATGACAGCAGAGGAAGCCATATCCTTTGTCGGGAAAACCAGGATCTTGCCTGAGGTTGTGGCTCATCTGGTCTTTCTTGACAGCCCTGAGAGGACAGGCATCTCCACAACAGCCAAAGTATCTGACCCCGATGACTATACAGTTTCCTACAAAAACATAAATATCTTTGACAATATCGACAGCGAGAGCAGCTCAGGCGAAGTTGTTCACCTTACAAGGGCCTATACAAATCCCATGAACGGTGTACAGTCCATCGCGTTCTTAAACCATGTGACTTTGCTTGATAAAGAAAGCGGAATGCAGAAGGATGGGCTGCTGATGCGAGTTGTTCCGCTCAGCCGTCTTGAACAGAAGCTTGTCTTTTTAAAAGGCGAATATGAAAATGTCGAAATAAGTATCGTAGACAAGGAAGGTAATTACGTTGTCCACGGTAAATCCTTTAAAAACAGCAATTTCTTTGAATACTTCAAGTCATATAATACGACCTCGTCAGAGGAATATGAGAATGTAATAAACGAAATAGCCGGCGGAACAGGCACTATGACCATCAAGAACTATAAGGGAGAGGACTGTGTGCTGTCTTACACGCCCCTTGAGACTATGACGACATGGTTCTTACTGGCCTATATCCCGGCAAAAGACCTTGTGGCAAGCAGGTCCATAGACTGGCTGCTCCTGGGAATAGCGTCCCTTGGATTCATAGTTCTTTTGATATTCAATTCGACTGTAATGATGACCTATAATCGCAAGCTATCAGAGGCTGCGCAGCAGGCAAATCAGGCAAATGAGGCCAAGTCCTACTTCCTGTCCACCATGTCTCATGACATCCGTACGCCTATGAATGCGATACTCGGCTTAAATGAGATGGTACTCAGGGATTCAAAAGATGACAGTATCAGAATGTATTCAGAGAGCATAAGATCTGCGGGAAGTACGCTTCTTGGCATCATCAACGATATTCTGGATTTCTCCAAGATAGAAGCGGGAAAGATGGAGATCATAAACGTAGATTACAGTGTTGCTTCACTTCTCAATGATCTTGTGAATATGGTGCAACAGAAAGCAGAAGAAAAAGGCCTTGCTTTTGACCTGGATATAGACAGGAATATTCCAACGACTCTTTGCGGCGATGAGATCAGGATAAAGCAGGTTATCACAAACATTCTCTCAAACGCCGTGAAGTATACCAAGGAAGGATCCGTTACCTTCTCGGTACATGCTCATAAGCCTGAGAATAAGCCGGATCGCGTCATGCTTAGAGTGAGCGTTGCAGATACCGGTATTGGAATAAAACCGGAAGACATTGACAAGCTTTTCGTTGCTTTTGAACGTATAGAAGAAAAGAAGAACAGGCATATCGAAGGTACAGGTCTTGGTATGGCCATCACCCAGAGATTCCTTGACATGATGGGCAGTCATCTTGAGGTTGAGAGCGAATATGGTAAGGGCTCGGTATTTTCTTTTGAACTTGAGCAGAAGGTCGTTAAATGGGATCCCATCGGCGATTTCGAGGAAGCCTTCAGACGTTCACTCAACGAGCGGGCAAATTACCGCGAGAAATTCACAGCGCCTGATGCAAGGGTACTCGTAGTTGATGATACTGCCATCAATCTCACTGTATTTGTAAATCTGCTAAAGCGCACCGAATTGCAGATAGATACGGCAGGAAGCGGCGATGAAGGAATAGCTCTTTTCACCCAAAATCACTATGATGTTATCTTCCTGGATCATATGATGCCTGAAAAAGACGGCATTGAGACCCTTAAGGAGATGAAGGGCATAGCTGACACTTCAAATAGAGAAACGCCGATAATCTGTCTTACCGCCAATGCGATATCGGGAATGCGCGAGATGTACACCAATGCCGGATTTGATGACTATCTCACCAAGCCAATTGACGCAGAGCGACTGGAAATGACGTTACTGCAATATCTTCCGAAGGACAAGGTAACAGTTGTTTCCGATAACAATACAGCGCCCGATCAGGAACTTCCGGACTTCCTAAACAGCCTTGGGGAGCTGGATTTAGACTCAGGTCTTTCATATTGTGGCGATGCCGAGGATTATATCGAAACTCTTAAGATGTACTCGGGCAGCGCCCAAAAGAAGGCCGAAGAGATTGAAAAATACTGGGCTGAGAAAGATATAAAGAACACAACCATAAAGGTTCATGCGCTTAAGAGTGCATCACGCTCAATAGGCGCGCTGGAGCTGGGCGAATTCGCCGCAAGGCTTGAAGAAGCCGGAAAAAGCGGTGATTTAGATACGCTGGATAAAGAACTTGAAGAACTACTTTCCAGATACAGGCAACTGGCGAATGACCTGGAGCCTCTAAATGAAAAGGAGGAATGATCATGAAAAAGAACTTTAGGATGGTACTTGCTTTGAGCATCGCTGTTATGCTTCTTTTACCGGGCTGTGGCAGTGGAAAGAGTGCGGATAAGGCCTTTGTCCCAAAATATGACAAAGATACCGAATTCTCCCTGACTGTTGCCGGAAGTTACGGTAACTTCGAGTCGCTGGAAGCAGAGTTTGAGCGTTTCTACGAATATTATCCCAACGCAAGCCTGCAGTATGTGACAATGGACGACTACCATAACGTAATCTCCAGTGCTCTTGTAGGCAGCGAGCCACCGGATATCTTTACGACCAACAGTGCAATGATCGGAAATGAGAAGTATGATGCCATGTTTGAAGCCTGCGAAGTTTTGTCAGATTCTTCGCTTGATATCGACTATTCCTGCATCAGGGATTCACTGATACGTACCACGGATTCCGGCGATGTTCTCATGCTCCCGATATTTACCACGTCCTACGGAATGCTCGTAAATATGGATATCTTTGAAAAAGAGGGTTTAAAGGTTCCGACAAATTATAAAGAGCTTGTGAGCGTCTGCGAGAAGCTAAGGAGCGCAGGATATGAGTCCCCCATGATGGGAGCAGACAAATTCAGCGGATCCGGTCTGTTTAACTGCTTTGCATATCCTATGTTTGCCTACAATGTAATACAGAACAGTGATAAGGTAGATGCTCTCAATAATTTTGAGCCGGGATCAGGAGAGCTGATGCGTCCGGCACTTGAGAGGCTTGATGAATTTATTAAATCTGACGCCATAGATATCGCAAAATGCCAGGAAGAGATCACAGACGAATATGATCAGGTTATCATGAGATTCTTTGAGGGCGATGTTCCAATGATGTTTGCTACAGGCGATGTAGTATCAGGAACAGCCAAGAGAGAGAGTAAGTCGGATGCTTTTACCGCCAATCCCTTTAAATACAGATTCTTTACCGTACCTGCAGGTGACGACGGCGGATATTTCATCAATTCGATCAGTATTTGCTTCTCAGTCAACAAAAACAGCGGGAATCTCGATATGGCCAATGAATTCATGCGCTTTTTGATCACCAAAAAAGAGCTTAATAACATGGCCGGATTAAAGCGACTGATCACACCAACCGATGACTTCTCATCTGACGAACGTTATTCGGCGCTGGCAGATGTACCGGATAAACGGAGCTTTAGTGACAAGGAAACAGGTCTTTTGGATCCTGCAGTAAGACAGTTCAGAGCTGCTATATATGCTATCGGAAACGGCAAAATGACAGTCGATGAAGCTATTGCTTCATACGGAAATATTCCGGAAGAATAGAGCGTTAACAACGCTCTATTTTTTTCGCCAGTTTCTTGAACTCTTGACCGCTTCTTCCTTGTCGCTGGCTCTGGCGTAGATATTGGTGGCATTGATGGATCTGTGTCCCATTCGCTGCTGGAGCACCAGGATATTCTTTTCATGCTTATAAAACTCCATTGCAAAGCTGGAGCGGAGCTTGTGGACGCTGATATCACTGCGTTTCAGAGACGCATTTACATACTTTTTGAGCATCTGCTGTATTTCACGGATGGATAGGCGCTCTCCGGCAGTAGTAGAGAAGAGGGGAGTGTCTTCCGTGAACTTTTCGCCGTGGATCTTCCTTGATTCCAGATAATCCTGAATATATTCCTTGGATTCATCGGAGAAAAAGACCTTTGACGCAACGCCGGCTTTTTTCTTGCCTTTGCGCAGTGCTAAAACATAACACTCGTTTTTTTCTTCATCAAAAGGGTCTTCGTAAATAACCACATCATTTACATCAAGGGCCTGTAATTCCGAGATTCTAAGGCCTGTATCCAGGAAAAGAAATATTATTGCAAGGTCACGTTTTTGGTATTTTTCATGAAAGGCAAGCTGTCTTTTGGTAAGTCCCGTGCCATATTTGATGCAATTAAGGAGCTGTTCCTGCTCATCGAGATTTAAGTATGTAACATACTCATTTTCAGGGATTTCCACGGATTGTGAGCCGGAAACCGGATTATAATCAAGCTTTCTCTCGGTATTTATCAGGTATTCAAAGAGCCCGGATACTGAGGATCTGCGCCTTGCTCTGGTTCTTTCCGAGAGCTTTTGATCCTCATCCATCCAGGTGAGAAAATTGTCGATATCTGTGGCTTTAATCTGCTTAATATCCGCAAGGGAAAGGTCTTTTACCTGATTCTCAGGAAAATATGGCAGGAAATTCACTGCATATTCGAGGAAAAACCTTATATCAAGCGCATAAGAAAGCCTTGTAAGTATGGCTTTACTCGATGTTCCCGAATAAAAATACTGATGGGTAAATTCAGGTAAAGAATCCGTGATTTCTCTAAGTTTCTGTGTATTTGTCTTAGCGGGTGTTCTTTCAGCCATGGCATTTGTCAGATTAACCTAAAACAGTAAAATATACATATACGAGAAAGCTCACAACCATGGGCTTTCTTTTTTTTCACATTTTACATTACTCTCCATTTAGGTTAAATTTTTAAAGCTAAAAATCGTAAAAAGCCGTACCATTTAAGCTATTTTTGTAAAAAGCCGTAATTTTAAAGATAAAAGTGTAAAAAGCCGAATATGAGTGCCAAGGATATAATTATGCCGATAATATTATCGTTATATAAACTTAATTTTATCGATAGGAGGTGCACTAAAAATGTATCGATACGAGGAACCTATTTTCAGGCTGAGAAGTTCAAGCTATGGCAGTAACTATTGGGTATTTCACAGCAGAAAACTTCGGAGAAGAGTAGCAGTATTTTCTAACCTTGAATATGAGAATATTCTTACTCTTGAGATGAATCCTGATGTGGAGTGGTACTGTGAATATCCTTTGGAAACTACTGTCTATATAGGAGGGAAGGAGTCAAAGGTTCTGTTCAATGCATGGGTAAAATATAAAGACGGAACAGAAGAATATCAAGGTGTTGCATATCTTTGCAGTTCTGATGATAGTAAGGATCATGTGAAGGTTGCCTGCCAGTCGGCGTGGTGCTTACAGAATGATGTCAATTTTGTATTCCGAAACGAAAAGAATATTGAAATAGGACCTTTCTATATCCGAAATATATCGCTTCTTGCAGCCAGGGCCAGAAGATTCACAGCTTGTGGATTAAATGCAGACAGGATCTTCCTAAGTTTTATCCAGGCAAAAAGGCATATATGTATCGGTGAACTTGAAAAGATGGGGCGCCTAGAAAAGTACAGAGCGCTGGATTATATTTCAGATCTGTACTATAGAGGATTGGTCACACTGAGCAATATGAATACAGACTGCATCTCTGCAGATACGGAGGTGATCTCCATTGGCTAATAAAAAATATAATATCGAAGAACTCCGCCAGGCAAGGAGCATGTGGACTGAACCGCTTATCAGTACTGTCCCTGAATCTAAAAGAAGTAGGTATATGCTAAATAAGCAGGCTGTAGATATGTACATAGATGGCGAATCTGTAAAAAAGATTACTGAAATGACAGGTATCCCCGGTTCGAGGATGGTATCGCTGATAGAAAGATGTCTTTCTTCAAATGATGCAGGGAATATTCTTGGATATCACGGTCTTTTAACAGGAGGTAAACCCTTTAGAGAAACGAGATCAGGACATGGCAGAGAGTTTGATCAGCTTCTGGAGAAGTATCCTCAATTGAAAGAGTTCATAATAGGGTGTTATTTTGGTGACAGGAAATATACGCTTGTCAGGAACATGAACATAACATCACTTCACAGGTTATTTCTTAAAGAATGCCGCAATCTTGGCATCACAGAGTGGCAGTACCCATTTACTACAGAAAACCGTGGATATGTCAGCATGTGTGCCTACGTCCATAAACTTGAAGCTGATAACATTTCTTTAAATGCCAGAAGATTTGATAAAAATACTGCCCAGAAGCTTGCGTCTACAGGGATTGGGCACAGGCTTACAGTCAATCCGGTGGCTCCTTTTGCTACAGTACAGATTGACGGCCACATCATAGATATCGAATATGTAATTGATGTACCCAATACAGACGGCACTGTTAGCAAGGTTGTTGCTACAAGGGCGTGGTTAATAGCCGTGATAGATATAGCAACAAGATGTATCCTTGGATATTCCCTTTCTCAGGAATTTAATTACGACCAGTATGATGTCATGGATGCTATTAAAAATGCCATCATACCGAAAACTCTGCTGGATCTGACCATCGAAGGACTTCAGTATCCATCTAATGGCGGTTTCTATTCAACCGCGTTTTCTGATTTCAAATATGCAGTCTTTGATTCAATAATGCTGGATAATGCAAAATCGCATCTTTCAGCATACACGGTAGGAAAACTTGTAGATGAGCTTGGCTGCTGCGTTAACTATGGATCTGTTGCAACTCCCGAAACAAGAGGAATTGTTGAAAGATTTTTCGGAACGCTAGAGTCCAGAGGATTCCATATGCTGCCATCAACAACCGGGTCAGATACCAAAGATCCTGTCAGAAAAAACCCTGAAAAAAATGCAATAAAATATGATGTCACATATGAACAGATGACTGAACTGATAGATGTTCTCATAGCTGAGTATAATAACACACCCCATAAAGGGGTAGATGGACTTTCACCATTAGAGTGCATGAGCTGCAAACTGTTTCAAGCAGGGCTTTACCCATATGTGGCTGACGAAGATATGATCATATCAGTCATAGAACGTCTGAACATGAGGATGGACAAACGCACTGTCAGAGGTAGGGCAGCACATGGCAAACACGCATATATTCAGTTTATGGGTACTGAGTATCGTAGCAAGATACTCTCTGCCACTGAACACTACCTTGGACAGTCACTGACCATCCTTTATGACCCCAGGGATATTTCCAGTATTGAGGCATATGATCAGGATGGCAGATATATAGACACGCTTAAGGCAAGTGGGGAATTCGGTACAAAATCACATTCCGTCAGGACGAGAAAGAATGCCCTGAAGCTTGCCAGAGAGCGTGGGAGATCAAAACTAATATTTGATACACCGATAGATGCATATATATCAAGCCTTGATGTCAAAGGAAAGAAAAGCCGGAGAAACGCTACCAGGGCAGATATAGTCAGACGTGAGATTGGCAAGGGCATAGCAGCAGAACAGCAAAGTGATAATACATTTAACCTGGAGACTGTACGTAAAAAACAGGAAACTGGGGCTGTACTAAGATATGAAGATATTAAAGGTCTTTCACCGGAAGACCTTTATACGTTGATGTTCCAAAGCAGAAAGGAGGGTTAATGCGTGTATTCTGCAAAAGAAGCTGTATCAGCTAATAATATATCAGAACAGTTCATATCACAGATGACTATCCGCTATCTTACTTCCCGTAAGCTTGTATTTCCGACTAAGAGCATCCTTGATGAAGAACGGAGAATCAATTCATGGCTCGGCATAGGAGCTTGTGGGAGTATTACTTATGGAAGAGCCAGGATAGGCAAGACGGTGTGTATGAACTATGTAGCTGAATCCATAAGAAATCAATATGGGAGCCGTGAAATGGTCATTATATGGAATGTGACTGATCACCCCGAAACTGAGAGAAACTTCTATGCCTCGATACTTATGGCTATGGGCTATGAATGTCCCAGATACAGTACCGCACTAATACTAAAAGAACGAGTTCTTAATGAGCTTATATTACGTGCTCACGAGACCCCCTTTAAGAAAGCAGTCATGTTCATTGATGAAGCCTGGAAACTAAGGGAAAAGGATTTTTACTGGCTTATGGATTTATATAACAATCTTAGCGGAAAAGATATCCAGTTATCTGTGTTCATGTACGGGACAAGGGAACTTAAGGATCTTAAGCATTCCTTTAAACTTCAGGGCAAAGATCAGATAGTTGGACGTTTCATGATCAATGAAAGCCAGTTCTTTGGTATACAGGATCCCAAAGAGCTCCAGTTCTGCATGGCTTCGGTAGATAAACTTCATGTTTGCATTACAGACTATGAAATATTATCGGATGGACTTGTGGATTTTTATTTTCCTTACGCAGATGGTAAGACCTTTTTTGATATCAGCAATGACTTCTGGGAAGCATTTCAGAGTGTAAGGATCCAAAAGAGGATTGCGGCAGAAGATATTCCCATGAAATATTTCATAGATTCACTGGTGATCTGCCTCAATAAGCATGGAAAACTGGGAAGCAGTCCAATTGCATTCCCTACGAGAAAGGAACTTGAAAGTTGTGTAGCGCTTTCGGGCTATGGTGAATCAGATGATGAATACACTAAATAAAGAGGATTTACTTTTTTCCAGAAAATACAGATGGGATAAAAAATGGGTGAGACCTTATGAATCCATATTCAGCATTCTTGCAAACTTTTGCAGGGTCAACATATGTTCAAGTAAACATGCGCTCAAAATGCTTGGAGCTGAAGCGACCAACGAGAAGAAATATATAGAAGGATTTCAGATGGATGGACATTGCAGAAACAGTTTAGAAACAATCGAGTGCCTTAATAAAATTTTGCCCCAGTGGTATATAGACAAAATGGAAATCTTTGCGCATATGGATTATAACACTGCAAGATCTTATTTTGGTACATATCATATGCGAATATGCCCCAAATGCCTGAAAGATGGATATCATAGCATAATCCATCAGTTCCATTATGTAAAGACCTGCCCTTTCCACCCGGGAACAGGGACGGATGGGAGATTTGTTTTTGAACATAATTTTTATCACGCTGAAGGAATCAGATGCAGTCCGTATGAGAAAGGGACAGGATTTAATGCTTATTTATTACCCCTTCCTTGTTGCAGGACTAATCCAAATGACTTTTATGATACAGATGTGATCAATAGATCTTTTGAAAAATATGGGAAAGTGTACACTTCAAATATAAGTTATCTTTATTCACCTATTCTTTCTAAAGAAGCAGATAAAACGCCTATAATATCGAAAATGTATGTTGATCGACGCCCGGAAACATATAATTGTTTTCAAGCGGGTTTCTTCACGTGGTTTAATCAGCAGAATGTAGTATATAACCCATTTGAGCGCATAAAGAAGTTCTTCCGTATTATGCCTGCAGAGTATGACTCTTATGATATGGTTGACTGCTTTTTATTCGCAAAATATATGTCTATCATAGGCAAGGGCATTTTCTCACTGTCAGAAAACGATGTTAACACCTTACATTACGTGGACAGTATCCGTGATTCGGATATGACACTGCTCGCAATATGCTTCACATGGATAATGCAGGGCTTCGAAGAGCCCGGTGATGCTATCAGCGCAGCCTGCCTTGGACACAACATCCGGCCTGTAATGCAAAGAAATTTACGGTCATATACTCTGGAAGATGTTACTTGTGTAGGTGGGATACGTTTTTACGAAATTGGCGAATCTGAAGCAGATAAAGTTTATCTTAAACTTTTCATCATGTCAGATATGATAGATGACCTATGGATCCAGTTCAAGAAATCAGCAACGTCTACAGGCGGAGTATATATATCTGATCCATGGAACACACTAATAATCCCGACATATCAGGTATTGTATCTGAAACATGAAGATATGTATGAAATAAGGAAATGCTAGCTGTTACTCTGTTGGAATTGACGAGGTAGGGCTAAAGTGTTATATTGTAACTAGAAAATAGTTGCAAGAGGAATTACTGTGCCAAAGAAATCAAAATTACTAGAAAAAATACTGTCCAAACCCGCACCGACAAGTTTTACAATAAGAGAACTCGACGCACTTATGAAGCAATGTGGCTGCGAAAAGTTCGAGGGCGGAAGAGGATCAGGAATAGGCTATTATCATGTTGAAACCAAGCGCATCCTTCAATTTGACGGTCCACACCCAGGCAATGAGCTGTACAGGTATCATGTAAAGATGGTCATAGCATTTCTTAAGGAAGTAGGTGAGATAGAATGATAAGTTCACTGATGGAATACAACGGATATCATGCAAAGGTAGAATTTGACCAGGAAGATCAGATTTTTATCGGTCATGTTCTCGGAATCAATGATTCTCTGAACTTTCATGGAGAATCGGTAAAAGAGCTTTCCCAGTCAATGCATGACTGTATAGATAATTACCTGGATTACTGCAAAAAGATTGGTAAAGAGCCTGAGCGTGAGTTTAAAGGCTCCTTCAATGTCCGTATTAAACCCGAACAGCACAAGAAAATTGCATTATATGCTGCCAATGAAGGAATCACAATAAACCAGTTTGTATCCAGAGCTATTGATGATGAACTGGACATCCTAGAAGGTTAGCCCAAAGACGCAATATTTTTGTTAATTCGCCGATTCGAGAACTGATAACTAAAGATGGATTTTATAATGGAAAGGCCTTGATGACAAGGCTTTTCTTTATTTGTTTCAACTATTAAAAAATAAGGGTATGAAACCTTTTCTGAGCAAATTAGATATGATGAGTTTAAAAAAGTTGTGGAGAAAATTAGGACATTATAATCTGTAGAAGTGATTCATTTCGCTGATTAGATTTCAGTTAAAACTGACTAAGACAAACTAAAGATTTAGGGGCTGAACTAAGTGATAACTATTAAAGAATCAACATATGATGATATCAAGAATATACAAAACCTGTGGGCAGATGAAGACGTCATGCAGTATATCTGGCCAGGAGGATTGCATGAGACAGGGGAAGCAGTACGAGAATGGTTAGATAGATTCATATCTGCAAGACCAAAGCAAAATCATTATTCAATTTTTGAAGATGGCAAATACTGCGGTGAGACTCAATATCGTATTGATTCGGAAACTAAAAATGCTTCTTTGGATATTAAGTTATTTGAATTTGCCAGGGGCCGAGGGATTGCAACGCAGGCGCTACTATACTCTATTCAAGAAGCTTTTAAACAAGGAGCTGAAAATCTGTGGGTTGATCCCCATCCAGCTAATGCCAAGGCAATAAATTTGTACCGTAAGTTGGGATTTATTCAGAAAGAAATGCCTGAGTATGTTATTGCTTTAGGAGAAGATCCTTCTCTTTATATTTACATGGAACTGGGTAAAAAAGAATTCAATGATAAGTTTGAAAAATCTTGCGGGGCAATAGTATACACTATAGACGGTGGAGTAATAAAATATCTTTTAGTTGAGGAAATGAGCGGATCTCACAGCTTTCCAAAAGGACATATGGAAGAAGGCGAGACTGAAATAGAAACTGCGCTTCGTGAAATAAAGGAAGAAACAAATCTGAAAGTCGAGTTAGACACTGAATTTAGAGCAAGCGAACAGTATACGCTTTCAGAAAAACCTGGAGTGACAAAGCAGGTAGTTTATTTCCTTGCTAAGTATAAAGACTCATCTCCGAGCATAACAAGACCAGACGAGGTCAAAGCTCTGAAGATTCTTAAACTTGAAGATGCTATCAATACCATAGAGTATGATAACAAAAAAGAGATGCTTAAAAAGGCTGATAGCTATCTTAAGAGTAAGGCAGAGAATACTTTTTAAATTTCAGTATATATGACAATAGAGAGGTTGATATGAATTTTCTATTTGTAGCACTTGGTGGTGCCTTGGGTGCAGTAGCGCGATATGCAATAAGTCTGATTCCTGTTAAGACTTATTTTCCGATATTAACTCTGATTACAAATATCCTCGGTGCCATACTAATTGGATTCGTTGTTGGAATTACCAGTAACCGAGAAAGTGTATCTGATAATACCATTCTTTTCTGGAAGACAGGGGTGTGTGGAGGTTTTACCACATTCTCTACATTTTCCCTTGAAGCTTTTAATTTGTTTGAGAAGAAACAATATATGAATGGCGGATTATATGTGGTACTGAGTTGTTGTTGCTGCATATTTGGAATTCTATGCGGAAAGAAACTTGCGACGATAATAAAACTTTGAATTTCAGGATAATGAAATAAGCAAATCGGGATTAGTGGAGTAGAACATGGATAAAAAAAGGGCTTTGTCTGGCGCCATAATATTTATAACCCTGATGGGAATCGTAAGTCTGTTTTCGGACATGACTCATGAAGGCGCCAGAAGCATATTGGGCGAATATCTGAACCTCGCAGGGGCATCCGCTGCAACCATCGGATTTGTGTCCGGTATAGGAGAATTGTGCGGGTATTCACTAAGGCTCATATCCGGATTTATAGCAGATAAAACGAAGAAATACTGGACATTTGTTATCACGGGCTATGTAATACAGGCTCTGGCGATTCCTGCACTGGCACTCGTACCTGAACATGGCTGGATTTGGGCCTGCGGTCTTGTAATCCTGGAGCGTATCGGAAAAGCGATAAAAAAGCCTGCCAAAAACACATTGGTAAGCTTTGCGGCAAGCGAGATCGGAACCGGAAAAGGCTTTGCCTATCAGGAGTTTCTGGATCAGCTTGGCGCGTTTCTCGGACCGGTACTGCTTTTTGTAACAGCTCTTGTAAAAGGTACAGACGACCTTTTTACAACATATAGAATCTCTTTTGCGATACTGCTTGTTCCTGCAATGATCACCATAGCTCTTGTTTTGACAGCAAAGATAAGATACCCTGATCCGGAGATCTTTGAAAAGCAGGAAGATAAACCGGCAAGCTTTGAATTCAGGAAGTCATTTGTTCTGTTCATGGCGGCCATCTGCTTTTTTGCTTTTGGCTTTGCAGACTTCACCCTGATCACACTTCATTCGGCTAATACCGGAGCATTTAATGAATCCATGCTCAGCCTGCTATATGCTGGGGCAATGGCTGTGGATGCCTTTGCTGCACTATTCTTTGGCTGGCTTTATGATAAGGTCGGG